>NCED01000035.1 GCA_002280485.1 Caulobacterales bacterium 32-69-10 | reverse complement strand
TCGAAGTCCATCCGCTCCACCAGCCGCGGCGCCCCGCCGACCACGCCCTCGAACACCGGCGGATGGTCGTCGGGGCCAGGGCCGGGCGCGCGAGCGCTCTCGGCCATGAAGACCCAGACCAGGCCCTGGCTCTCGCGCGCCGGATAGCTGCGCACCCGGATGCGTCCGGCGTCGAAGTCCTGGCCGTCGACCATCGACGGCACTTCGGCGCAGACCCCGTCGAGGGTGCGGAATTTCCAGCCGTGATACGGGCACTCGACCACCTCGGCCCCCGCCGGGTCCTTGACCAGGCGCCCCGCCGACAAGGGGGCTGCGCGGTGAGGGCAGATGTCGCGCAGCGCGTAGACCTCGCCCGAGCGGGCGCGGCCGAGCAGCACCGGCTCGCCGAGGATTTCGTAGCGCTTCAGGGCGCCGGGCTTCAGAGCCGAGCCGATCTCGGCGAAGTACCAGAGGCCGTACAGGAAGCCCTGCCCGAAGCCCGTCGCCGGAGCGGCTCCGGCGTCCGGAATGGCAGATTGGGTCTCGCCTTCGGCCATGGGTCTCCTGCGCGGACGGTCCGCAATTGCCTGCGAGGGCGAATACCCTCACCTTCGTCTCGCGCCCTGCGCTGTCATCGGGGCGCGAGGGGGTCTGTACGAATGTTCGCCGCCTTGCCGCTCCTGGCCCTGCCGGTGCTGTTCTATAACGCCCTGGCGCTGGCGGCCATGCCGGACGGCTTCCGCAGCGCGCTGGCCCGCGACAGCCTGGCTCAGGAACTGTTCGCCCTGCCCACCGCCTCGGGCGGGTCCTGGCCGATCACCATGAGCGACCTCCTGGTGTTCGCCTCGCTGCTGATCCTGTTCTTCGAGCTGTTGAAGGCCACCACCAGCCGGCGCATCGCCATCATCAACCACTCGCTGTCGATGGTGCTGTTCATCGTCTGCCTGGTGGAATTCCTGCTGTTCAGGGCCTTCGCCACCTCGGCCTTCTTCCTGCTGCTCACCATGGTGCTGCTGGACGTCCTGGCCGGCTTCATCGTCACCATCGTCGCCTCACGGCGCGACATCGACATCACGGGCTGAGCCGGAGCAGGACGGCGCTCGGCGCCCGGCAGAAAAACCCTAGGTCAGGACGGTGAAGATCAGGGTCGCCACGAGGACGTCGAGGGCCCTGAGGGCGTGGGGCAGGTAGCGCATGTCCGTCTCCGCGTCTGGCCCTTCGGGCGATGCAAGACGCGGGCCAGATTTCAGATTTCGCGGACCTTCAGGATCCCTACCGGCGGGCGGCGGTCGGCTTCGCCGGAAAACTCGGCGTCGAGATAGGCGGCGCGGGCGGCGTCGAGGACGGGGGGGCCGCCTTTCAAGCCGCGACGGGCGCCCTCTTGGCCCAGAAGCTGGGCGTCGACCACGCCGGCCTTGCTCTGAGGCTTGGCGAATGTGCGGGCGCCGGAACGCTCATCCTGGAGTTCGATCACGGGCCCGACCGGAACGGGAAGGTTCGACTGGATCAAAGCGGCACACTCCTGCGAAATTCACAGGGAAGGAAGGCAACTGCCGTGCCGCCCTTCGCCGGGGCATGGATTAATCTACCACAACCCCGCGGCTCGCTCCATGGTTGCGTGCATCGTTAGGTTCGCGGCGGACTAGCTCCACCGGCGAGGCGTTCGATCTGACGCTGCATCTCCTCGACCCGGGCCTTCAGCTCGGTCAGGGAGTCGCTTCCGCCCGTGGGCGACGAGGCGGCCGGGGCCTCCGGCCGGACGGCGCCGGGCATGTCCGGCGCAGCGCCGGCCTGGCTGTCCTCGGGGCGCATGTAGGCGAAGGGGGTGAACATCTTCATCGCCCGGTCGAACAGGGCCATGTTCTGCCGCACCTGGTCCTGGAAGGCGCCGTAGCCGTCCGTGGCGCCGAAGGCGCTCATGCCGAACTGCTCGCGCATCTTCTCCTGCTGCTGGGCGAAGGCGGCGAGCGACATCTCCAGATAGCTTGGCACCAGCGACTGCATCTGGTCGCCATAGAAACCGATAAGCTGGCGCAGGAACTGGATGGGCAGCAGGTTCTGGCCGCGCCCTTCTTCCTCGAAGATGATCTGGCCCAGCACCGAGCGGGTGATGTCCTCGCCGGTCTTGGCGTCGAACACTACGAAATCCACGCCTTCCTTCACCATCTCGCGCAGGTGCTCGAGGGTTACGTAGGAGGACGAGCCGGTATTGTAGAGGCGCCGGTTTGCGTACTTCTTGATGACGATCTTGTCGCCGGGGTTCTTACCCTGGCGGGCGCCTTTCGCTGCTGGCTCAGAGGCGTCGGCCACGATATCGCTCCGCGAAGTTGCTGCGTAAGCGAAGACACTAGCACGAACCTTGCGGGACGACGCTAGGGCTTCCAGCGTCCGCAGCATGGATTCTTGGCGCCTGCAGCAAAACTGTGCAGTAGAAATTGACGAACGCGTCAATTCGATCTTGGCCGCATTTGGGGCTATGTGGAGGGTGACCCCGACGGATAACCATCCGCCGCCCCTTTTCCACCGCCTGAGAGGCTTCGCACCCATGACCGACATCGTCATCGCCGCCGCCGCCCGCACCCCCGTCGGCTCCTTCAACGGGGCCCTGGCCAGCCTGCCGGGCCACGAGCTGGGCGCCATCGCCATCCGCGCGGCGCTGGAGCGGTCAGGGGTTGGCGCCGACGAGGTGGACGAGGTGATCCTGGGCCAGGTGCTGCAGGCGGGGGCCGGCCAGGGCCCCGCCCGCCAGGCCGCGGTCAAGGCCGGGGTCCGCATCGAGGCCCCGGCGTGGAGCCTGAACCAGATCTGCGGCTCGGGCCTGCGTTCGGTGGCCCTGGCCTATCAGCAGATCGCCATGGGCGACGCGTCCATCGTCATCGCCGGCGGCCAGGAGAGCATGAGCCAGGCGCCGCACGCCGCCCACCTGCGCAACGGCCAGAAGATGGGCGACCTGGCCCTGGTCGACACCATGATCAAGGACGGGCTGTGGGACGCCTTCAACGGCTACCACATGGGCCAGACGGCCGAGAACATCGCCGGCAAGTGGCAGATCACCCGCGAGGACCAGGACCGCTTCGCCGTGGCCTCGCAGAACCGGGCCGAGAAGGCCCGCGCCGACGGCCGGTTCGCCGACGAGATCGTCCCCGTCACGATCAAGGGCCGCAAGGGCGACACCGTCGTCGACCAGGACGAGTATATCCGCGCCGGCGCGACCTATGATTCGCTCGCCGGCCTGCGCCCGGCCTTTACCAAGGAAGGCTCGGTCACCGCCGGCAACGCCTCGGGCCTGAATGACGGCGCCGCGGCCCTGGTGCTGATGACCGCCGACGAGGCCAAGCGCCGGGGGATCACCCCGCTGGCCCGCATCGCCTCCTGGGCCAACGCCGGCGTCGACCCCGCCGTGATGGGCACCGGCCCAATCCCGGCCAGCCGCAAGGCCCTGCAGAAGGCCGGCTGGAGCCTGGCCGACGTCGACCTGATCGAGAGCAACGAAGCCTTCGCCGCCCAGGCCCTGTGCGTCGTGCGTGAGCTCGGCCTCGACAGCGACAAGGTCAACGTCAACGGCGGCGCCATCGCCATCGGCCACCCGGTCGGGGCGTCCGGGGCGCGGATTCTGACGACCCTGCTGCACGAGATGAAGAAGCGGGACGCGAAGAAGGGCCTCGCCACCCTGTGCGTGGGCGGCGGAATGGGCGTGGCGCTCTGCGTCGAGCGCGTCTAGCACGACTGCAGCAATTTTCTTGGAAACGGCAGCGCTTGTGAGACGTTGGTCTCACAAGCCGGACGATCAGTGATCCGGTTCGATTGGAAGGAGACGTGATGGCGAGGGTGGCTCTGGTTACGGGCGGTACGCGGGGCATCGGCCGCGGCATCGTCGAGCGTCTGAAATCGGACGGCTTCTCCGTCGCCGCCGGCTATGCGGGCAACGAGGAAGCAGCCAAGGCCTGCGCCGACGAACTCGGCGTCATGATCGTCAAGGGCAATGTCGGCGACTTCGAAGACTGCGCCCGGGCGGTGAAGGCGGTCGAGGGCGAGCTGGGTCCGATCGACGTCCTGGTCAACAACGCCGGCATCACCCGCGACGCCATGCTGCACCGGATGACCCCGCAGCAGTGGAACGAGGTGATCTATGTCAACCTCGCCTCGATCTTCAACATGAGCCGCCACGTCATTGAGGGCATGCGCGAGCGCTCTTACGGCCGCATCATCAACATCTCGTCGATCAACGGCCAGAAGGGTCAGATGGGCCAGGCCAACTATTCCGCCGCCAAGGCGGGGGTGATCGGCTTCACCAAGGCCTTGGCCCAGGAGACCGCCTCCAAGGGGATCACCGTCAATGCCGTGGCGCCCGGCTACATCGACACCGAGATGGTCGCCGCCGTGCCGCAGAACGTCCTCGAGAAGATTATCGGCAATATCCCGGTGGGCCGTCTGGGCAAGGCCGAGGAGATCGCCGCCTGCGTCGCCTTCCTGGCCCGGGAAGACGCCTCGTTCATCACCGGCGCCACCATCACCGCCAATGGCGGTCAGTACTACACGGGGTAACCTTGCTGCACCTGGGGGGGATGTGGCGGGAGGAACACGCTCGAAGGACTTGTTTTTATGGCGGGGGCGCGCCGCGCTCCCGTCCTAAAAGCGCCCCAGTCCCCAAGCATTCCGTCGCCACATGAGTTCCATTCGTAAGGTCATGGGCTGCGCGTGTGCGGCGCTGTCGGCGATGCTGCTCGCCGAGGCGGCGAGCGCCCAGCCCCTGTCCTTGCGCGACCACCTGTTCGGCTCCCCGAGCGACGAGCGGGCCGTCAACACCCCCAATGTCGCCCGCTTCGTGCCCGACGATGGCGAGCCCTTCGTCCTGGACCGTTCGGCCGGGCGCCAAGTCTTCATGAAGTTCGAGGACAGCCCCGAGATCTGGGCGCTCAGCCCCACCCCCGGGCCCCGTGGCGACGTCATCTACAAGAACGACATGGGCGAGCCGATGCTGCGGGCTTCGCGGCTGGGCGGCCTGACCCTGTTCACCTCGGAGCGGCCCGGCGGCGTGGCGGCCGCCTTCGTGGGCCAGGGACCGATCCTGCGGCCTGCGCCGGTATTTAGCCCCAACGCTCTGCTGCAGAGCTTCGCCCAGGCCAGCGAACGCGCCGCCCGCGCCGCCCGCCACCCGGTGTCGTTCGAGGCGGAGGGGGTGCCCATGGCGGTGGCCTCGCTGTTCGCCGACGCCGCGCAAGTGGTGTCTCAGGCCTTCGCGGAGATGGCTGGCCGCGGCGAGCGCAGGAAGCTGGCGCGCTACGCCAAGGTCCGTTTCGAACTCGGCCGCGGCCCGGCGGCGGAAGCCAAGGGCGACACCCTGAAGATCATCATCGTGCCCGACAGGGGACTGGCCGGCCGGCCTTCGTCCCAGCGCATCGGGGTCACCCTGGCCAGGCGCTAAAGCCCCCTTGGGGTCAGAGCGCCCGTTCTAGTTCAGAGCGGGTTCATCTGGACTCCGTCAGCATCGCCCCATAACCACCGGTCGCCCGGAAACTCAGGAAGCTCGAATGAGCCCGTCGGTTCGCACTGTAATGCTTGGCTTGGCCGGGGCCGCCGTCGCCGCGGCGGCGCACGCCCAGGCCCAGCCTCCGGCGTTCACCGCCGACCAGGCCAAGCGGGGTCAGCGCGGCCTACTGGTCCGGCAGGACCGCCGAGGACCTGCTCAACTACATCGCGGCCAACATGCCGCCGACCCAGCCGGGCGCCCTCGGCGCCCAGGCCAACGCCGACATCATGGCCTATCTGCTCCAGTCCGCCGGCCAGGCGCCGGGGGACAAGGAAATCCCCGCCGACCCCGCCGCCGTGCGCGGCGCCGCCCCCACCCGCTGAACAACAATAAGAGGAAACATCCGATGACCCTGCGCCACCTGATCCTCGGCCTCGCGGCCGCCGCCCTTCCCGTCCTCGCCCACGCGGCCGCCGGCCCCGCGGTCCCCGGGGACGCCGCCAAGGGCGAAGCCACCTTCAAGACGATGTGCGGCGTCTGCCATGTGGCCGTCGACGACGGCAAGCCGCACCCCGGGCCCGTCCTCGCCGGCGTGGTCGGGCGCAAGGCGGCCAGCGTCCCGGGCTTCAAGTACTCCCCGGCGCTCAAGTCCTCCGGCCAGACCTGGACCGCGCCCAAGCTGGACGCCTTCCTGGCCAACGCCCAGGGCATGGTTCCCGGCACCTTCATGGTGGTCAAGCTGGCCAACCCGGAGCAGCGCCAGAACGTCGTGGCCTATCTGAACACCCTCAAAGGCCCTGCCAAGAAATAGGCGGCTGGCGGCCCTGCCCGCCGAACGGCTACAGTGCGGCCAAACGGGACAGGGAACGCCAGCCTATGACCATCGACGCCCCGACGGGGACGACCGCGCGTTCCGCTCCGTGGTGCTACGCCGTCGCCGGCTGGTCCGGATTCCTGGTCATGGTGGTCGAGCTGATCGGCGGCCGGCTGATCGCGCCCTTCTTCGGCTCCTCGATCTACGTCTGGGGGGCGGTGATCTTCGTCTTCATGCTGGGCCTGGCCATCGGCTACCTGCTGGGCGGCATCTGGTCGCGCAGCGGCGCCACGGTGCACAGGCTGTGCGGCATCCTGGCCGCCGCGGCCCTGGCCACCCTGCCCGTCGTGCTGCTCGGCGACCTCGTCCTGAACGCCATCTTCGACCACACGGGCGACCCGCGCATGGGCTCGCTTCTGACCTGTTTCGCCCTGTTCTTCATCCCGGCGATCCTGTCGGGCATGGTGTCGCCCTACGCGGTGCGGCTGATCGTGCGCGACGAGGCGACTTCGGGCCGCAGCGCCGGCTACCTCTATTTCGTCTCCACCGTCGGCTCGAGCGCCGGCACCCTGATGACCTCGTTCTATCTGGTGCTGTGGTTCGAGGTGAACCAGATCCTCCTGGCCGGCATCGCCATCTCCGTGCTGCTAGCGGCAGCCGGCGCCCTGGCCACCCGCAACAAAGCTTGAGGCACGACCGATGAAGCGCCTGCACGCCCTGCTCCTATCCGCGGCCGCCATCGGCGCCGTGGCGGTCGCCCTGCCGGTGATGGCCGCCCGACAGAACAACACCCTGCATGAGGAGCGCTCGCTCTACCGCAACATCTTCGTCACCCAGGAGGGCGACGAACGGTGCCTGCTGTTCCGCGCCCGCCGGGGCCTCGGGCGCGAGTCCTGCATGCTGGTGTCGAACCCGGACCGGCTGGTGTTCGAATACGCCCAGCTCATGCTGGCCGGCCTCTACGCCAACCCGGCGCCCAAGCGCATCCTGGTGGTCGGCCTCGGCGGCGGCACCCTGCCCTCGGCGCTGCAGGAACTGGTCCCGAACGCCAAGATGGACGTGGTCGAGCTCGACGGCGCCGTCGACAAGGTGGCGCGCCGCTACTTCGGCTTCAAGCCCACGGCCAACACCCGGGTCGCGATCGAGGACGGGCGCGTCTTCATCAAGCGCGCCGGCCGGTCGAAGCAGAAGTACGACCTGATCATGCTCGACGCCTTCGAGAGCGACTACATCCCCGAGCACATGCTGACCCGGGAGTTCCTGCAGGAGGTCAAGGCGATCATGGCGCCCCGGGGCGTGCTGGTGGCCAACACCTGGTCGTCGAGCGGCCTCTACGACTACGAGTCCGCGACCTACCAGGCGGTGTTCGGCGACTTCATCAACATGAAGCTCGACAACCGGGTGATCCTGACCCGCGACGGCGGCCTGCCCGACCAGGCCGAGCTGCGCCGCAACTCGGCGCAGTGGGAAGCCGAATTCGCCCGGCGCGGCACCAGCGCCAACACCCTTCTGCCGATGATGCGGGGGTAGCTCCGCTCTCTTTTCTCGTCATCCTCCGGCCGCGCGAAGCGCGGTCCGGGGGACCCAAGCGAGGGCTCGGCTCACACGACGCCTGGTCTGATCTCAATGGGGCTTGGGTCCCCCGGATCGCCCTGGGGCGACCGGAGGATGACGGCTTTGGTGGGCGCCTAAGCCAGCGACGTCCACCACTCGACCATGCGCCGGCGCATCGCCGCGTCGGGCATGGGGCCGCGGCCGGCGGCCAAGTTGTCGAGCATATATTCCGGCTTGTCGGTGCCGGGGATCACCGCCGTCACCGCCGGGTGGCTGACCAGGAACTTCAGGAACACCTGCGCCCAGCTGGTGGCCCCGATCTCGGCCGCCCAGCCCGGCAGGGCCATGCCACGGGTCTTGGCGAACAGCGAGTTGCGGCCGAACGGCAGGTTGGTCAGCACCGCGCAGCCAACCTCCTGGGCCACGGGCAGCAGCTGGGCCTCCGCGTCCCGGTCGCCGAGGGAATAGTTGATCTGGAAGAAGTCGGGCCTCTCGCGCCGCAGCACCTGGATCAAGGCCGGATAGGCCGTGTCGAACGAAGAGGTGATGCCCCAGTAGCGGCACTTGCCCGCCGCCTTCCACTCGCGCAGCTGCGTGAGGTCGAGGTTGGCGTCCGAGACGTTCCACGCCTGCATCAGGTCGAACCGGTCGGTCCGCATCCGCTGCTGAGACGCGGCCAGCGACGCCTCCTTGGTGTCCCGCGCCGCCTGGGCCGGGACCTTGGTGGCCAGGAACAGCTTGTCGCGCACCTTCAGGTCGGCGACCACCTCGCCGACGATCACCTCGGCGTTGCCATACGACGGCGCGGTGTCGATCAGCTTGGCGCCGCCGGCGACCATGTTGGTCACGACCGCCTTGCGCTCGGCCAGCTTGGCCGGGTCGTTCTGGAAGTCGAAGATGATCGCCGTGCCGATCCCGATCACCGGCATCCGCTCGCCCGACACCGGGATGGGCTTGGTCAGGATCGGTCCTGCCGCGGCGGCCGCCGAGGCCAGGCTCGGCAGGGTCGCGGCCAGCCCGGCGGCGCCGGCGCCGGCGATCAGGTTGCGGCGGGAAAGCGCGTCGAGGTCGAACGCCGTCATGTCAGGCTCCTTGGGCGGCCAGGGGTTGGGAAACGGGCTCGCCGGCCTTGCGCGCCTGGGCGCGGCCCAGGGCCAGCGACAGGGCGAACCAGCCTGCGGCGATGGGCGCGCCGATCAGGGCGATCGCCGACAGGCTGAGACCGGCGCCGAAGTGCATCAGGTTGAAGATCCAGGCGTTCACCACGTCCGAGCCGCGGAAGACCGCGTTGTCGATGACGTTCTTGGCCTTGTACTTGTCTTCCCGGTCCACGACCGTGAACAGGGCCTCCCGCGCCGGGTTGGACAGGGCGAACTGGCCGGTGCGCTGGGCGATCATGAAGGCGACCAGCACCCCCAGCACCGGCTGGGCGGCGAAGGCCAGGAAGCCGACCACGAACACCAGGGCCACCATCCCGAGCGTGATCCCCACCCCCGCCTTCTGCAGCAGCCAGCGGGTGATCAGGATCTGCACGATGGGCTGCAGCAGGTTGGTGGCCAGGTCCACCGCCCCGAAGATCTGGGTGCGCACCCCGGTGTCGAGGCTGGCGCGGCTGACGATGTCGGCCTGGGTGTTGTAGGCGATGGCGGCGGTCAGCGAGAGGGCGAAGACCCACAGGGCGATGCCGGCCAGATAGGGCGAGCGAACGAGGGTGACGAGGCCGTCCCACCAGCTTCCGCCCAGCCGCGTCTCGGCCTCCGCGGCCCTGGCCGGCGTCTCCGCCTTCACCGCCACCTTGTCGAGCGCCACGGCGCAGGCCAGCGCGGCCGACAGCAGCACGGCGGCGATCAGCAGCAGGTTGGCCGGCCCGACCAGCCGCGCCAGGGCGGTGACCGTGGCCGAGCCGGCGAAGCCGCCCAGCGAGCCGCCGGCGGCGATGACGGGATAGAGCCGCTTGGCCTGCTCGGAGACGAACAGGTCGGCCATGAACGACCAGAACACCGACACCGCGAAGACCGAGAACACCGTCAGCCAGACGAAGAACACCATGGCCGCCGTCTCGACCGCGATCCCGCCCGAGAGGCAGACCCAGAAGGCCAGGATGTTGAGGATCAGGAAGCTGTAGATCAGCGGGATGAAGCGGGCGCGCTTCATCCGCGCCACCAGGGCCGCATAGAGTGGGGCGATCGCCAGGCTGACCACGAAGGTGCCGGTGAACAGCCAGGGCAGGTTCCTGACCCCGCTCCTCACCCCCATCTCGTCGCGCACCGGGCGCAGCACGTAGTAGGTGGCCAGAAGGAAGAAGAAGTAGCCGAAGGCGAGCAGCAATGCCCTGCCCTCGCCCGGCTTGACCCCGAAGCGTCCCAACAAGGTCCGGTCCAGTCCCGTGGCCTGCGCCATGCCGCCCCCCCGCCGCACGTGAACCTTACAGAAGATTCAGGCTGGGCGTAGCGCGTTGCAGCCGTGTTTCAGGCGCCGTGTCCCCATTCGGAACTCCCGACCCTCCGCCGCGGTTGTGGGGGTAGCCTTTTCAGGGGAGCCAACCACATGTCTCAAAAGATGTTTTTCGCGACGGTCGCCGTCGCTTCGCTCGCGCTCGTCGCCTGTGGCCAGAAGGTCGACGGCGCCGCGGCCGACCAGACCAACCAGCCTGTCAACGTCGCCCAGGACGTCGCCGCAGCCGGAACCGGGGTCGGAACCGCCGCGGTCGGGGCCCTCTCCACCGACGTCTTCCTGCGCGATGCGGCCATGGGCGACATGTACGAGATCCAGGCCGCCAACATGGCCCTGACACGGGCCAAGAACCCCAAGGTCAAGGCGTTCGCGACCATGATGATCGCGGACCACACCAAGAGCTCCGACAAGCTGAAGTCGCTGATCGCCAGCGGCCAGGTGCAGGGGACCTTGCCGACCGAGCTCGACGAGCGGCGCAAGGGCATGCTCGACAATCTGCGCGGCGCCCCCGATGCGGACTTCGACGCCCGCTATATCGGCCAGCAGCGCATGGCCCACCACGAGATGCTGCTGCTGATGAACGGCTACAAGGAGGTGGGCTCCGAAGCCCCGCTCAAGGCCTTCGCCGACGAGGTCTCCAAGGTGGTTCAGACCCATACCGAACACGCCGCCGACCTCGACAACGCCAACAAGGGCGACAAGCTGACCGGCGGCCCGGGCCTCGGCGGCGCGAACTAGCCGTCAGTCCAGCGTCGTCCGGTAGCGCAGCATCGCCAGGGTGGCGATGACCACCAGGAACGCCCCCAGCGCCGCCAGGCTGGGGGCGAGGCCGGTCAGGCCAACGTCCTTCAACAGCGTCCCGCGCACCACCCGAAGGAAGTGGGTGACCGGCAGGCATGAGCCGATGGCCTGCGCCCATCCCGGCATGCCCCGAAAGGGGAAGGCGAAGCCTGAGAGCAGGATCGACGGCAGGATGTAGAAGAACGACAGCTGCATGGCCTGCAGCTGGGTCCGCGCCGCCGTCGAGATCAGGAAGCCGAGGGCGAGGCTGCCGACGATGAACAGCCCGACGCCTGCGGCCAGCGCCCCCCACGACCCCACCGTCTGGGCCATGGGGACGTGGAACAGGGCCCGCGCCAGGGTCAGCACCACCAGGGTCTGGACCAGCCCCACCGCCACATAGGGCGCCAGCTTGCCGACCATCACCTCGATGGGGCGCACGGGCGTGGCGAGCAGGCTTTCCATCGTGCCTCGCTCCCGCTCGCGGGTGACGCCGAGCGAGGTCATCATCACCAGGGTCATCGACAGGATCACCCCCAGCAACCCGGGCACGATGTTGTAGGCCGTGATGATCTCCGGGTTGTAGCGGCGGTGGATCACCACCTCGAACGGCGGCTTCGCCTCCTGGCGCGGGCCAAGCGCGCCCCTCAGGTCGTGGCGCAGGGCCTCGGCCGGCAGGGCGGCGAGCGCGGCCACGGCCCCGCCCGTGGCGGCGGGGTCGGAGGCGTCGGCCTCGACCAGCACCTGGGCCCTGTCGCCGCGCACCACCCTTCGCGTGAAGTCGCCGGGGATGGTGACCGCGAACTGCACCTGCCCGCTCGCCATCAGCCGGTCGAGCTCGGCGGGGCTGCGGGCCACGTGGGCGAGATCAAAATAGCCGCTGTTGTGCAGGCTGGAGAGGACCGAGCGGGAGAGGGTCCCCTGGTCGTGCACCAGCACGGCGGTGGGCAGGTGGCGGGGGTCGTTGTTGATGGCGTAGCCGAACAGCAGCAGCTGCACGATCGGCATGACCAGGATCATGGCGTAGGTCAGCCGGTCGCGGCTGAGCTGGGTGAACTCCTTGGCCAGCACCGCCAGGACGCGCGTCGGCGAGAAGGCGTCCATCAGGGGGCCTCCTCGGTCGCCATCAGGCGGATGAAGACGTCCTCGAGCGTCGGCGCGACTTCGGTCCACTGCAGCGGCTCGCGGCGATAAGGCGTGATGGAGCTTTCCAGGGCGCCCCGATCCGTCCCGCTGACATGCAGGGCCTGGCCGAAGGCCGTGGCGGTGAGCACGCCGGGCCGGGCCTCCAGCTCGCCGGCCAGATGATCCGCGCCCGGACCTTCGGCGCGGAAGGTGATCAGCCGGGAGTCAGCGATGATCGATTGCGCCGTGCCGCGGGCGATCAGCCGACCGTTCAGGATATAGCCGATCTCGTGGCAACGCTCGGCCTCGTCCATGTAGTGGGTGGAGACCAGAACGGTCAGGCCCTGGGCGGCCAGGGCGTGGATCTCGTCCCAGAAATCCCGCCGCGCCTTCGGATCGACCCCGGCGGTCGGCTCGTCCAGCAACAGCAGCCGGGGTTGGTGCAGGGTGCAGGCGGCGAGCGCCAGCCTCTGCTTCCATCCCCCGGAAAGCTCGCCCGCCAGCTGCCGGCGCCGCGCCGTCAGGCCGAGCCGTTCCAGCGCCGCCTCCACCCGCTCGCGCCGCCGGTCCAGGCCGTAGATGCGGGCGGTGAAAGCCAGGTTCTCCTCGATGGTCAGGTCCTCGTAGAGCGAGAACCTCTGGGTCATATAGCCGGCGCCGCGCTTGATCTCATTGCTCTGACGCCGGATGTCGAAGCCGAGGCAGGTCCCCTCCCCGGAGTCCGGCTTCAGCAGGCCGCACAGCATGCGCAGCGTCGTGGTCTTGCCGGAGCCGTTGGGGCCAAGGAAGCCGCAGATGCGCCCTTCCTCGACCTGGATGGAGACGTCCTTCACCACGTGCTTGGGGCCGAAGCTCTTGTTCAGCCCGCGCACGTCGATGGCCAGGCTCACCTGGCCGCTCCGCCGAGCGGGACCACATCCACCGGCAGGCCGGGGGTCAGGTTGGCCGGATCGGCCGGCCTGGCCTCGACCAGGAACACCAGCCGGTCGCGGGTCTGGCGGCTGTAGATCACCGGCGGGGTGAACTCGGGGCGCGGCGCGACATAGGCGATGGTCGCCCCCCGCTCGGCCCCGCAGCCGTCGCAGGAGAACCGCACCTTCGCGCCCGGCCGATAGGCCGAAACCTGACCCTGCGGCACGAAGAAGCGCAGCTTGATCCGGTCGTCGGGCAACAGGCTGAGGATCGGCTGATTGGCGTTGGCCCATTCGCCGGTCTGGAAATAGACCTCCTCCACCCGGGCCGGCCCCGGCGCGCGGGGCGCCAGCTGGTCGGCGCGCACGCCGATGTCGGCCAGGCCGGCGCGCCCTTGGCTGACCCGCGCCTGCGCCGCCGCCACCTGCGCGGCCGCCCCCTTGGCCTGTTCGGCCGCGGCCCGGGCCTGGGCGGCGGTGCTGGCGGCGTTCGCCTGAGCGCGCTCCACGTCCTGGGTGGCCACCGTGCCCGGGTCTTCCCGCTTCATGCGGCTGTAGCGCGCCGCGACGCTGGCGGCGTCGACGGCGAGCGCCCGGGCGGACTCCGCCGCGGCCCTGGCCCGGTCGTAGTCGGCCCGCGCCGCGGCGACCTGAGCCCCGGCCTGGACGATCTCGGCCCGCCGCTGGTCGGTCTGGGCCCCGACCTGGCGCGCGTCGAGGCTGAACAGGGCCTGGCCCGCCTCGACCCTCTGTCCACGGGCGGCCAGGTACAGGCTCTCGCCCTCGACATAGCCCGAGAGGCGCAGGTCCTCGCCAGCACGCGGCTTCCAGGCCAGCCACAAGAGGCCGCCGGCCACCGCCGCCGCCGCCGCGACGCCGATCAGGCGGATGGGGGGCTTCATGCCGCCTCCTTCAAGATCACGCCTTGCAGGAAGGTCTGCGCCTGCTGCGCGGCCAGGGCGGACAGGTCGATGGGCGCGGCCCCGACCGGCTCGAAAACCTCGCGCCACAGGATGCCGGCCAGCATCGGCCCCATCAGCGAAACAGCGTAGAGGCGCGGATCGCCCTCCCGGGCCTCGCCGCGGGCCTGGGCCCGGGCGATGAGGGCGGTGAGGATTCCCAGGGCCTGGGACACCAGCTGATCGTGCCAGACCTGGGCCAGGTCGGGGAAGTTGCGGCTCTCGCCGATTACCATCTTGGCCACCGCTCCGATGCGCGTGCCCTGGGCCACGCCGGCGATCAAGCCCAGCAGGGCCGGCACGGTTGTCGCCAGGGGCTGGCCGTCGACCGCCGCCAGCATGCGGGCCTGGTCGAGCCTGGGGCTCACCGCCTCGTTCACCACCGCGCGGAACAGGTCCGTCTTGGTCTCGAAATAGAGATAGAGCGCCGCCTTGGAGACCCCTGCCCTGGCGGCCACGTCCTCCAGCCGGGCGGCGGCGAAGCCCTTCTCGGCGAAGACATCCATCGCCGCGGCCACGATCTCGGCGGGCCGCGCCGTCTTGCGGCGTCGCCAGCGGGGGGCGTCTGCGGCTTTATCGGGCATGGGCGCAAACTAATGACTGGAAAGTCAGTAATACGCCCGCAACCTCGGCTGGGCAACCGGCGTTATACGGATGTGAATTCGTCCCCTCCGGAGGCGTGTTAGGCTTTGACCATGTCCGAAGTCGTTCATCTCAAATGGGGCGAGGATCCACCGAGCGGGGAGCAGTTCCTGCTCGTCACCCGCCGGGGCCGGATCAGGGGCGACGACTTCTACATCAGCCCGTCGGCGCGATTGAAAACGGCGGCGGTGATGGAATCGGCCTTCGCCTCTCTCAACGCGGCCCTGGCCGCCGCCCAGACCGAAGCCGAGCTGCAGGGCGTCGAGGTCATCTACGTCAGGGGCTGACCCGCGTCACGCGTGACGCCGCCTGGCTCACCACTCCGCGAAGGCGCCGTCGGGCGTGCGCCACACCGGGTTGCGCCAGTCGTGGGCCGAGGCCGCCCGCACCTTGGCCTCGTCGATCTCCACCCCCAGCCCAGGCCCCTCCGGCACCGCCACGAAGCCGTCGGTCACGTCGAACACCGAGGGGTCGGCGCAGTAGGTGAGAAGGTCGTGGCCGCCGGTGTTGTAGTGGATGCCGAGCGACATCTCCTGGATCACGAAATTGGGCGTCGTGGCCGCCAGCTGCAGGCAGGCGCCCAGGGCCAGCGGCCCCAACGGACAGTGCGGCGCCACCGCCACGTCATAGGCCTCGGCCATGGCCGCGATCCGCCGGCACTCCGACAGGCCTCCCGCGTGGCTGAGGTCCGGCTGGATGATGTCGACGATGCCGCGCTCCAGGAACGGCTTGAAGTCCCATCGGCTGAACAGCCGCTCTCCCAGCGCGATCGGCAGGGTGGTCAGCTTCGACAGCTGCTCGAGGCCCTCGATGTTCTCCGACAGCAGGGGCTCTTCGATGAACATCGGGTGCAGCGGCTCCAGCAGCCGGGCGAGCTGCTTGGCCATGGGCTTGTGCACCCGGCCGTGGAAGTCGATGCCGCAGTCCATGCCCTCGGCCTTCACCGCCTCGACCCGGCTGGCCACGTCGTCGAGGGCGGCATGGTGGTCGAGCCAGCCCAGCTCCGGCGTGGCGTTCATCTTCACGGCCTTGAAGCCCTGGGCCTTGCGCACCCGGGCCCCTTCCCCGGCCTCGTGCGGCTGGTCGCCGCCGATCCAGGCGTAGACGGCGATGCGGTCGCGCACCTTGCCGCCCATCAGCTCCCAGGCCGGGCGGCCCAGCGCCTTGCCCTTGAGGTCCCACAGGGCCTGGTCGAGGCCGGACAGGGCCGACATCAGGACCGGCCCGCCGCGGTAGAAGCCGCCGCGATAGCCGATTTGCCAGGCGTCCTCGATGCGGAAGGGGTCGGCGCCGACGAAGCGGTCGCGGAGCGCGGCGAAAGCCCCCTCCACCGCCTCGGCCCAGCCCTCCAGGCTGGCCTCGCCCCAGCCGACGGCGCCGTCGTCGGTCTCCGCGCGCACGAACAGCCAGCGCGGGGGAACCCGGAAACACTCGATCCTGGAGATCTTCATCGCACGCCCCTTTGCCTCAAAAGCGAGGCGGGGCCGGCGCGGTTCCCTAGAACGCGCCGCCGATGGTGAAGCCGATCCAGCGGCCGAACACGACCACGCTGATCCAGAAGGCCAGCGACAGGCCGCCGGCCAGCTTGGCGGCGAAGGGGGTCGGGGTCTCGCTGTCCCAGTTCTTGACGCTGCGATAGGTGATCAGCTCGAACACCATCATGTTCACGGCCGCCACGACGATCAGCAGCATCTTGCCGAGAAAGAAGAAGTTGTGGCCGTAGTCCACCGCCTTGGAGGAGAACAGCAGCAGGCCGCTGATCGCCGCGACGCCGAAGCAGACCCAGGTGATCGGCAGGATCTCGGTGGTCAACTTGGTGATGGCGTGGTTGCGGGCCGACACGCCCAGCAGCCTGAGGTCGACCATGCCGATGGTGCCCACCACCAGGGTGAGAGCCAGCACATGGATCGATTCCACCAGCGGGAACGCCGTGGCGTTCTCGCGCATGAACACCGCCACAGCAGTGTTCTCGATCCACATCAACAGGTTTTCGATCATCGAACCGGTCCCCCCGGGTGTTGTGCTTGAGGCGCTCGGTTCAATTGCCGAAACCCGCTTCCGTGTAGGCGATCCACCGCCCGGCGAAGATGATCCCGACCCACAGCAGCAGCGAGACCACGGCGGCCAGCTTGGCGGTGGCTCGGCGAGCGGGCGACAGCTCCCAGAACGCCACGTCGCCGCGCAGCATGTGTTGGAAGAAGAAGGTCAGCGCCCCGACGCAGAGCAGCATCAGCATCTTGGCGTGGAAGGCGGGGTTCTCCAGCGAGCGGACCGGCTCGCCGATGGCCAGGACCGAGCCGGAGAGGAACAGGATCACCAAGGCGACCCACACCGCCGGAACGAGGCGGTTGACCATGCTCGAGATCGATTGGCTGCGCCCTGTGACGCCGAGCAGCCTGAGGTCGATCAGCGCGACCGAGCCCATGACCACGCAGATGGCCAGGATGTGCACCGACTGAAACGCCGGGATCACCCAACTGACGTTCTGGATCAGCAGGCTGAGAGGCGTATTGGCCACCCATTCGGTGAAGGCGTGCAGGGATTGGAGCATGGAGAAGCCTTGTGGAGGCGCAGATCCGTCCTTGCCCAATTCAGCCAGCCGGCCACGCTTGTCAAGCTGGGGGGACTTTGGTCGTAGATTTCGCGATTTGTGCGATTTTTGCCGAGGGAAACGGCCGCCGGGCGCGTATTGCGCGGCCCCGGGCATGAAATTGGCGTCCGTATCCGCGCCGGGCGAACGTCGGGATCAGCTGTCGCCGGTGTGACAAATACGCCCGCCCTCAAGATCCGCGCGGGTTGACCGCGTCGAGCGCTAGAGCTCCAGCGCCTTGTTCGGGAAAACATTCCTCCCCCCGTCGTCGGGGAAGTGCGCCGCCAGGGCCGCGCCGCAGACCTCGACCGCCCGGGCCAGGCCGGCGGCCGTACCCGATGTCTTGATCGCCGCCAGGGCCTGGGCGACCGCGTCGTCCCATACCGCCTGCCCGACCTTCTCGTGGATCGGGCCGTCGGCGATGATCTCCATCTGCCGGTCCTTCAGGGAGGCGTAGATCAGCACCAGGAAATGGCCCTGCGGCAGGTGCAGCCGCTCGCCGGCGAAATGCTGCGACGCCGCCTGGCGCACCCGGCCCTCTTTCAGCCCCCGGGGCGTCAGAGGCCGGCGCACCGCCGGGATGGCGGCGATCGCCGTCGCCGCCGCGAAGACCGCGACCTGGACGATGGCGTAGACGGTCAGCACCGGCCCGGCGATGGCCGGGCCGTGGGCCGCGCTCCAGCCCATGAACGGCGCGGCCAGGGCGTCCAGCTCCAGCCCCAGCGCCACGGCCAGGGGCGGCAGCAGCAGGGCCGCGCCGGCGCCTATGGCCAAGGGCACTTCGCGGTAGATCGAGGCCTCCTCGGTCACCACGCAGGCGATCTCGGCCGAGGTGGCGGCCTCCGCCTTGGCCGTGGCGGCGGCGATCAGCGCCTGATCGGCTTGGTTCAGCATCTCACCAGCTCCCCGACGATCCGCCGCCCCCGAAGGAGCCGCCCCCGCCGCCAAATCCGCCACCGCCGCCGAAGCCGCCGCCGCCCCGTCCGCCGCCACGCCCCCCACCGCCCGACAGCAGCAGCGGCAGCAGCCACCACAGCCCGCCGCCGCCGCGGCCACGTCCGCCGCTCATCAGGGCGCGCAGCATGAAGACGACGAAGATGAAGATGACGAACAGGGCGATCGGGCTGACTTCGGCGTCGCTTCCCCGCTGCTGGCTGGCGGCGGCCTGGGCGATCCTCTGCTCGGCGGTGGAGGGGTCGGCCGACAGCTGGTCGATCAGGGCGTTCGCCCCGGCCACGACCCCGCCCGGCATATCGCCGGCCTTGAACCTCGGCAGCACCTGGGTCTGCAGGATGACGCTGGACAGGGCGTCGGTGACGACGCCCTCCAGTCCATAGCCGACCTCGATGCGGACCTTGCGCTCGGTCGGGGCGACAATGAACAGCAGCCCGTTGTTGACGCCCTTCTGGCCGATGCCCCAGGCGCGGCCGAGCTGGTAGCCGTACTCCTCGATCTCATAGCCCTGCAGGTCGGGCACGGTGACCACCACCAGCTGCCGGCTGGTCTTGGTCTCCAGCGCCGCCAGCCTGGAAGTCAGGTCAGCGACGACGGGGGCGGAGAGGATGTGGGCCTCGTCCACCACCCGCCCGCTGAGGGCCGGGAACTTCGGCGCCGCGGCCTGGGCGGCGCCGGCCAGCAGGACGAAGCCCGCCAGGACGAGCGCCGCCCAGGCGCGGATCGCGGTCATTGCGCCGGCGCGGGCTGGGTCGGGCTGGGGGCGGCGCCGGCCGATCCTGCCGGGGCGGCGGGCGGCTGATCGAAGCTGACCGTCGGCGCAGCCTGAGCGGCGGCGCTGGCGGCGAAGGGCGTGGCCGGCTTTTGAGAGCGGTACATGGTCGAGGCCCAGATCGAGCCCGGGAAGGTGCGCAGCTCGGTGTTGTAGACCCGCGCGGCCTCGTTGTAGTCGCGCCGGGCGATGGCGATCCGGTTCTCGGTGCCTTCCAGCTGCGACTGAAGCGCCAGGAAGTTGGCGTTGGACTTGAGGTCCGGATAGGCCTCGGTGATCGCCATCAGCCGGCCGAGCACGCCCGAGAGCCGGTCCTGCGAGGCCTGGAACTGAGCAAAGGCGGCCGGGTCGGTGATGGTCGAGGCGTCGACCTGGACCTGGGTGGCGGCGGCGCGAGCCTGCGCGACCTGGGTCAGCACGGCCTGCTCCTGGCGCGCGTAACCCTGCACCGTATTGACCAGGTTGGGGATCAGGTCGGAGCGGCGCTGGTACTGGTTCTGCACCTCCGCCCAGGCGGTCTTCACCTGTTCGTCGTAGGTCGGGATCGTGTTGATCCCGCAGCCGGCGAGCGCCAGCGGCAGCACCAAGAGCAGGAAGGGGCGCATGAAACGCCGGATCGCTTGTGTCACCGCTGAGAGCTCCTGAATTTTCGGCAGCCAGACCCTAGCAAATGGCCAAGCCGTCCCAAAGCCACAAGGGGCGTCTCCGCTTATGGCTTTGTCGGACAGGTCGTCCTAGATGCGGGCCATGGAGTCTGACGGCCTTCCCGTACCGCGCCGCTACTGGTCGGCGGCGACCATCTGGCTGGCCATGGCCATGTCCGTGCTCGACGCCTCCATCGCCAACATCGCCCTGCCCACCCTGGCTCGGGAGCTGAACACCACCGCCGCCGCCTCGGTGTGGGTGGTCAACGCCTACCAGCTCGCCATCGTCGTCTCGCTGCTGCCGCTGGCCTCCCTGGGCGAGCTGGTGGGCTACCGCCGCGTCTACCAGGCGGGCCTGGCCCTGTTCACCGCCGCCTCGATCGGGTGCGCCCTGGCGCCGAACCTGGAGACGCTCACCGTCGCGCGGGTGATCCAGGGCCTGGGGGCCTCCGGCATCATGAGCATGAACGGCGCCCTGGTGCGCTACACCTACCCCAACGCCCAGCTGGGCCGCGCCGTGGGGCTGAACGCCCTGGTCATCGCCCTGTCCTCCGCCCTCGGGCCGACCCTGGCCTCGGCGATCCTGGCCGCGACCTCTTGGCACTGGCTGTTCGCCATCAACGGGCCGGTGGGAATCATCGCCATCGCCATCGCCCTCTGGGCCCTGCCCCACCACGTTCCGGCCAAGCGGCGCTTCGACATCATCGCGGCGATCCTCAACGCCCTGACCTTCGGGCCTCTGATCCTGGGCGCCGACGCCCTGGCGATGGGCGGAAACCCATGGCTCGGCGCGCTCGGCGTCGCGGTCGGCGTGATCAGCGCGACCCTGATGGTCCGCCGCTCCCTGTCGCAGACCCACCCGATGTTCCCCTTCGACCTCCTGCGCATCCGCGCCGTGGGCCTGTCCATCGGCACGTCCCTGACCTCGTTCACCGCCCAGAGCCTCGCCTTCGTCTCCCTGCCCTTCATGCTGCAGTACGCGCTCGGCCGCTCGGCGGTGGAGACGGGCTTTCTGATGACGCCCTGGCCGCTCGGCGTCGCCGTCATCGCCCCCATCGCCGGGCGCCTTTCCGACCAGCCGATCGGGAAGGCGCTGGGCGCCATCGGCATGGCCGTCATGGCGACGGGATTGCTGCTGCTGGCCTTCGTCCCGGCGCAGGCTGCGGTGTGGGATATCGCCTGGCGGATGGCGGTGTGCGGCATGGGCTTTGGGATGTTCCAGGCCCCCAACAACCGCGCCATCATGGGCTCGTCGCCCCGGTCGCGGCTGGGCAGCGCCGGCGGGCTGCTGGCGACGGGGCGCCTGGCCGGCCAGACGGTGGGCGCCAGTCTGGCGGCCTTCCTGTTCCACATCGCGCCGGGGAGCCGCCACCTGCCCCTGCTGCTGGCGGCCGGCTTCGCCGTGGTCGCCGCCGTGGTCAGCGCCTTCAAGATGCGCGGGCCGGATAACGCGAGCTCCGCTCCGGCCGAGCCGGAGGGCTGACCCGACGCCGCATCCAATACCGCTCATCCCCGCGGAAGCGGGGACCCAGTTCTTTGGCTGGAAGTGCGACGGCTAGAGCTGGGTCCCCGCTTCCGCGGGGATGAGCGGAAATGTGGACTAGTCGCCGCAGCCGCAGTCGTCGCCGCAGCCGCCCTTGCCGGCGGGGGCCTTGCCCCGGCCCCGCAGCTTCTGTTTCACGCTGCGCGGCAGCAGCACCGACCACACCACCCAGGCCGCCGCGATCGCCGTCGCTCCATAGGCCAGCAGGGTCTGGGTCATGGGGTCAGCCTCCGAACGCCCGGGCCGTGTGGTAGACGAGGAAGGCCGCCAGATAGGCCAGGGCGATCATGTAGACGAACATGATGATCGGCCAGCGCCAGCTGTTGGTCTCGCGCTTCACCACCGCCAGGGTCGAGGCGCATTGCGGCGCGAAGACGTACCACGCGAGAAACGCGAGGGCGGTGGCCAAGGACCACTGGTTCGACAGCAGGGTGCTGAGGGCGCCGGTGTCCTCGCCCGAGACGGCGTAGACGGTGCCGAGCGCGCCGACGGCCACCTCGCGGGCGGCCATGCCGGGGATCAGGGCGACGCCGATCTGCCAGTTGAATCCGATCGGGGTGAGGATCGGCTCCATGAAGTGGCCAAGCATGCCGGCGAAGCTGTAGTCGATGGCCGGGCCGACGGCGCCGGGGGGCGGGCCCGGGACGGTCGACAGGAACCAGACCAGGACCATCATGGCCAGGATGATGGTGCCGGCCCGGCGCAGGAACACCTGCGCCCGCTGACCCACGTTCATCAGCACGTTCTTGGCGTCGGGCAGCTTGTAGGTCGGCAGCTCCATGATGAAGGGCTCGACGGCGCCGCGCCACAGCAGCCGGCGCATGACGAAGGCCACGAGCAGGGCGCTGGCGATGCCCGAGGCGTAGAGGCCGAACATCACGAGGCCCTGCAGGGACGCGAAGCCCCACACCGTCTGGCGCGGGATGAAGCCGGCGATGATCAGGGTGTAGACCGGGATGCGCGCCGAGCAGGTCATCAGGGGCGCGACCATGATGGTGGCGAAGCGGTCGCGCCGGTTGTCGATCACCCGCGCCGCCATGATCCCCGGGATGGCGCAGGCGAAGCTGGACAGCAGCGGGATGAAGGCCCGCCCGTGCAGCCCAGCGCCGCCCATCACCCGGTCCATCAGGAAGGCGGCCCGGGCCATGTAGCCGAAGTCTTCCAGCAGGATGATGAAGAAGAACAGGATCAGGATCTGCGGCAAGAAGACCAGCACGCTGCCCACCCCGGCGATGATCCCGTCGGCCAGCAGGCTCTTCAGCATGCCGTCGGGCAGGGCCGAATTGACCACGCCGCCCAGGGCGCCGAAGCCCGCGTCGATCGCATCCATGGCCGGCACGGCCCAGGTGAACACGGCCTGGAACATCAGGAACAGCACGGCCAGCAGGACCACGCTGCCCGCCACCGGATGCAGCAGCACCCCGTCCAGACGCCCCGTCCAGGTGTCCGGCCGCTTTGGCGGCGTCACCGTGGCCTTGAGGATGCGTTCGGCCTCCTTGTGGGCGGCGCGCAGCTCGCTGGCGTCGGGCTCATGCCAGGCGGCGGCGCCCGGCGCGGAAATCTGGGGCGCGCGCCGGTCGATCTCCTCCAGCAGGGCCTCGATGCCGCCCTTGCGCACCGCCACGGTGGGGACCACCGGCATGCCCAGCTCGGCCGACAGCCTGTCCAGGTCGATCTCCAGGCCCTGGCGCTTGGCGATGTCGTACATGTTCAGCGCCAGCACGGCCGGCTGCCCGACCTGCTTCAACTCCAGGATCAGCCGCAGCACCAGGCGCAGGTTGGTGGCGTCGGCGACGCAGACCAGCAGGTCCGGCGGCTCTTCCCCCGGGAAGCGGCCCAGCACCACATCGCGGGTGACCTCTTCGTCCGGGCTGCGGGCGCGCAGCGAATAGGTGCCGGGCAGGTCGAGGATGCGCACGCGTCGGCCCCCGGGGGTGGTCGCCACGCCCTCCTTCCGCTCGACGGTGACCCCGGCGTAGTTGGCGACCTTCTGGCGGCTGCCGGTCAGGGCGTTGAACAGGGCGGTCTTGCCGCTGTTCGGGTTGCCGACCAGGGCCACCCGCGCGCCGCGGGCGCCCGAGTCGCCGGCCATATCGCCGGTCGTCGGGACGGGCGCGTCGAGGACCGCCTCGCTCATGACGCGGGTCCGTCGGCGTGCGGCGGCATGGGCAGGCTCCTTGGCGTTCTCATTTCTTGAGAACGGTTATTATGTAGGAGCCGCGCTGTCGATTGTTATGGCGAAAGGGCGCCTGCGACGATCAGGCCGCCCCGCTGTCCTTGGACAGCTCGCCCATGGCGCTTTGCAGATAGTTGGGCTCGCCCAGCGAGCCGACGAGGGAGACCTGGGTCTCCAGGAAGTCGATGTGGTCCTCGGTGTCCTTGAGCAGGTGCACCAGCAGCTCGCGGCTGACGTAGTCGCGGGCGGCTTCGCATTGCTGCACGCCGTCCACCAGGATCCTGCGGCCTTCGATCTCCAGCGCCAGGTCGTTGGCCAGGCCCTCAGGCACGGTCGCGGCGATCCGCAGGTCGAAGCGGTCGGCCATGTTGGGCCGGCCCTCCAGGAACAGGATGCGCTGGATCAGGCTGCGGCCGTGCTCGCGCTCTTCGGCCGATTCCGCGATGACCATGTCGCCGAGCCTGCGAAAGCCCCAGTCGCGGTACATCTCGCCATGGAGGAGGTACTGGTCGGTCGCCGTCAGCTCCACCTTCAGGCAGGTGTTGAGCAGGGCGATGATGTTTGGATCGCCTCGCATGGCGGCCTCCAGGCAATGAACTGAGGAGACTTGCTAGGGCCGTCATTGATTCATCTCAAACAAAAACCGTGAGAGCGTTTCGCAGTCGCGGAACTATTTGTGCAAACGACTATCAATGCCGCAGATTGCCTGAGAATGATTGTCGGTTGCCGTCTTTTCGTCATCCTCGGGCGTAGGCCCGAAGGGCCGTAGACCCGAGGACCCAGCAGCTCCGCCCTTGCCGTCGCACGCCCAGCTTTCCGTCGCGCCAGCTGAATCCCCGGGCCTCCGCTCTGCTGCGCCCGAGGACGACGGCCCCCAAAGCCTACGCCGTCACCCGCACCAGCACCGCCTCGGCCTCCCGGCGGCGAAGCGCCACGCGCATGTCGTCGAGGCGGATGGCCAGGGGGTCGCCGCCGATCAGGCCGGTGTGCAGGATCTCGACCTTCGCGCCCTCGACGAAGCCGATCTCCAGCAGGCGCCGCTCCAGTTCGGCCGGATCGACGCTGGAATCGCCCCGGGTCGCGGCGCCGACCTGAACCACCACCCCCTTCATGCCCTTGCGGCCCTGGCCGAGGGGAACGAGCGCTTGCGCGGCGGAGACGTCGACGACGGGTTCGGTCATGGGCCGACTATCCCCGGCCGGGCTGCAAGGTGCAAGCCGTTCGCAACAGACCGATGGCCGGCAGGGCGCCCAGGCCGTCGCTGTGGGTCAGGCCGAGGTCCATCATCGCCACCTTGCCGATCCGCGCCAGCAGGCGGGCGTGGCCGGGAGAGGTGGTGAGTTGCACCGCCTGGCAATGGTCCAGCGCGCCCGGGGCCACCGCCTGCAGCACCGCCCCGGCCACGCAGGCCGAGAAGCCGTCGAGCAGGACCGGGACCTTCTGGGTGCGGGCGGCGACGATGGCGCCGGCCATGGCCGCGGTCTCGCGCCCGCCCAGCTGGCGCAGCAGCTCCAGGGGCTCGACCGCGCCCGTCTCCCGCGCCCGGGCGACGGCTAGGTCCGTCCACTCGGCGTTGGCGTTCCAGTCGGCCGCCTCGCCGCCGAACAGGGCCATGGCCAGCGCCCCGGCGGCCCGGTCGGCCCCGGCGGCGGTCTCGCCCACGATCAGCAGGTCCGGGGTCTTGGCCAGGGCCTCCATGCCGAAGGCGAGGGTGGCGGCGCATTCGCGCTCGCTCATGGTCGGCGAGACCGCGGCGTCGGGCGTCGGCCGGTCGACGGCGAGGTCGAACACCTCGACGCCCGCGCCGAACACGCGGGCGGCGGCGCCGATCATACCCTCCCCCGCCGCCAGCACCTCCAGCCGCGTCTTGGCCGCGTTCTCCGGCTCGGGCGCGCCCCGGTGGGCCGCCGCGTAGATCGCCGCGATCGGTCGCAGCACCTGAGGGCGGGGGCGGCCCTGCCAGGCGGCCAGCCACACGGCCCAGTCGGTCAGGCGGCCATAGCCCGCGGCGGGGCCGCTGGCGGCGGCGGCGGCTTGTTCGTCAGGGCCTGGCAGGTCGGCGAGCAGGGCTTTGATGTCGTCGAAAGGCTGGGTCATGGGCGCCCTCTAACCCCCATCGGCCATCTCGGGAAGGATTCACCCGATGCAAACCGCTCCGGGCGCATAGTCCCGCCATGACAGGCCGCGAAAGCCGGCCGGGTGGGGTGTAGAAGATGCTCAAGCACGCGGCCATACTGGCTGCCGCCGTCGTTTCGGCGCTGCTGTCGGCGCAGGGGTTGACCCTGCTGGTCGCGTCACGCGCCTCCGCGTCCGCGCAGGAAACCCAGCCCATCACCCGGCCGGACCCGGAACAGACTCTCGCCACCCCGACCGAACACGCCTCGCAGCCGGCCCAGATCAGCAAGGCGGCCGACGGCCACTATTGGGCCCAGGCCAACGTCAACGGCCTGTGGGTGAAGTTCCTGGTCGATACCGGCGCCAGCGCCGTGGCCCTGACCGCGGCCGACGCCCAGCGGCTGGGGCTCGACCTCGACAGCCTGGACTATGATCGGCCGGTCACCACCGCCAGCGGCCGAACCCTGGCCGCCATGGTCAAGCTGGACAATGTCACCGTGGCCGGGGCGCGCGTCGACGGGGTCGACGCCCTGGTCGTGCGCGACGGGCTTTCCACCTCCCTGCTCGGCATGACCTACCTCGGCCGCCTGTCGCGCTTCGAGGCGACCCGAACGGCCCTGATCCTCCGGCCCTAGTAGACCGTGGTGACGCCCAGCAGACCGCGGTTCGGATTGACCCCAAGCAACTCCGGATTGGTTCCGAGCAGGCCGCCCGCGTTCACCGCGGGGCGGTTGCTGACGACTTGGCGGCCGAGCGCGGTGTTCGGGGCGATGGCGATGGCCAGGGGCTCCGGGGCGGCGTCGGCCGCCGAGAAGTCGGGGCTGGACAGGGGCGCCGCGTCGCTTGAGGCGATCACCTTGCCCCGGGGCCGCATCTGCGGGGTGACGGTCACGCCGGAGACCGTGCCCGCCGCCGCGGTGGTCGGCGTTTCGACCGGGGCAGGCATGGACAACTGGGCGGGGGCGGCGCCCGGCAGGGACGCCGCCTGAGCAGCCCGCGCCGCCTGCATGGCGACGGATGGTCCGGTCACGGATAGATCGAGGCCGCGCGGAGCTGCCTTGGCGGCCTGTCGCGACCGATGCGGCGCGGCGTCGGCCGCGCTAGGAAATACAATGCCGCCGATGGCCGCGACCGAAAGCCCGATGAACAGCAAAGACCGGGAACGCATGGGTAAAACCTCGAATGTTGTCAGTAAGACAACACCGAAACTGCGCTTCGGTTTCAGCCCGCCAGCCGCTCTTCTCGCTTGGCCGACGCCGCGATTATCTCGCCCAGCGCCTGATCGAGGACGTCGAGCCCCGCGCCGGGACGCACGCCTTCGACGGTGAGGATGCGCCGCCACGCCCGGGCGCCCGGGCGGCCGGTGAACAGGCCCAGCATGTGGCGGGCCATGGCGGCGAAGTTCACCCCCCGCGCCAGTTGCTCGGCCATATAGGGCCGGTAGCGCGCCACCGCCTCGAAGCTGTCGACGTCCGGCGCCGCTCCATCGAACAGCCGCCGATCGACCTGCCCCAGGATGTCGGGGGTGTGATAGGCGGCCCGCCCCAGCATCACCCCGTCCACGTGCGCGAGATGCGCCTCCGCCTCGTCCAGGGTGGCGACGCCGCCGTTGATGACGATGGTCAGGTCCGGCCGCTCGGCCTTGAGGCGATAGACCAGGCCATAGTCCAGCGGCGGAATGTCCCGGTTCTCCTTGGGCGACAGGCCCTTGAGCCAGGCCTTGCGGGCGTGGACGACGAAGGTCTTCACCCCCGCCTCGGCGGACCGTTCGACCAGCCGGAACAGGGCGTCTTCCGGGTCCTGCTCGTCGACGCCGATACGGCATTTGACGGTGACGGGCACGCGCACCGCGGCGATGGTCGCGGCCATGCAATCGGCGACCAGGTCCGGCTCCAGCATCAGGCAGGCGCCGAAGCGGCCGCTCTGCACCCGGTCGGACGGGCAGCCGACGTTGAGGTTGATCTCGTCGTAGCCCAGGTCCTCGCCGATGCGCGCCGCCTGCGCCACCGCCGCCGGCTCCGAGCCCCCGAGCTGGAGGGCGACCGGATGCTCGACAGCCGAGAACCCCAGCAGCCGCTCCCGGTCCCCGTTCAGCACCGCCCCGGTGGTGACCATCTCGGTATAGAGCAGGGCGTGCGTGGTCAGAGCCCGATGGAAGGCGCGGCAGTGCCGGTCCGTCCAGTCCATCATAGGTGCGACGGATAATGTGCTGTTCTTATTCATATTCATGGCCAAAGGCCGCCGATGCGGGGCTGGGCGGAGTCATGCCTAGTCTCATGTACTCACAGAAACCGGCGTGCAAGGCCCGGTGAGCCGAGTTGGCGGCGGCCGCGGTGATGAGGTCAGAGGTAGGCCTTGCGCAGCCGGCTGGAGACCTGGTCGAGCACGACCACCAGCAGGAAGATGGCCAGCAGGATCGTGCCGACATGGCCATAGTTGTACATGTCGAAGCGGCCCTTGAGCTCCTGGCCGATGCCGCCCGCGCCGACCAGGCGATGACGGTCGCCATCCGCACGTTCCGGTCCAGGATGTAGAGGGTGTAGGCGATATACTGCGGAAACACCTGGGGCAGGATCGCATGGCGGAAGACCTTCAGCCGCCCGGCGCCGATGGCCGTCAGGGCGTCCTGCGCGCCCCGGTCGGCGTTCTCGATATCCTCGGCGTAGAACTTGCCGAGGAAGCCGGCCGAGTGGACGGCGAGCGCGAGCACGCCGGCGATCGGCCCGAAGCCATAGGCCAGCACCAGGAACAGGGCGCTGATCAGCTCGGGCACGGCCCGGAACAGGCTGACCACCGCCCGGCTGACGAAGGCGACGGGCGGGGCCGGCGTGAGGTTGCGCGCCGACAGCAGGGCCAGGGGCAGGCCGACGAGCACCGCCAGAACCGTGCCCCAAAGCGCGATCTCCAGGGTCTCAAGGAGTTTCAGCCCGACACGGAAGAGATAGCCGAACCGCTGGACCAGCACCTCGCGCCGCTCCACCTCGGTCTCGACCTGCAGGGTTTCGGGGTTGAGGGATCGGGTGCGGACTTCCACGACCTCGACATGAGCAAGCAGCGGCAACCGCCGCGGATCGAAGGCCTCGATCCGGCTGATCTCGGTCCGTTCGTCGATCTGCAGCGGCCAGAGCTGGCCGACCAGGCTGCCGAGGCCCTTGGCCACCTGGCTCTCGCCGCCGACGCCCACCGCCGACGCCATCGCCTCGCCGGTCAAAACGGCGGCGCGGTCCATCTCCACACGCTGGCCGGTGACGATGAGCAGCCCCACCGCCACGGCGGCGATCAGCACGGTGCGCCAGCCGTAGGGTTGCGGAAAGCGCCAGGCGCGCGCCGCCGGCGGCGTCTCGACCGAGGACAGGGTCATGGGCAGGCTCCCGCGCGGCGTCGCAGGCTGCGATCCGGCTCGCCGGCGTAGAGGGACGCCAGAAGCGCCGGCGTGGCCGCCGTCGGCGGGCCGTCGAAGACCAGGCGGCCGGCGCGCAGGGCGACGAGGCGGTCGGCGAACCGCAGGGCGAGCTCCAGCTGGTGCAGGCTGCACAGAACGGTCGAGCCGCGGGCCCTCGCCTCACGCGCCAGCAGTTCCAGAATATCGACCGAGGTGGCCGGGTCGAGGCTGGCGACCGGCTCGTCGGCCAGGACAATGGCCGGATCGAGCATGAAGGCGCGGGCGATCCCGACCCGCTGCTGCTGGCCGCCCGACAGTTCGCTCACCCGGCGGCGCAGATGGACCTCCGACAGGCCGACGTCGGCTACCAGGTCCAGCGCCTTGTCCTGGAACCGCCGCGGATAGACCCCGGCCAGCGCCCGCAAGGTCGAAACCCTCGGCAAGGCCCCGGCCACCACATTGGCGGCGACGCTGGCCCGCGGCGCGAGATTGAAGCCCTGGTGGATCATGCCGATGGTCGGCCGCAGCTGCGGCAGGGTCTTGCGCCCGACCGCGACGCCGTCGATCAGGACCCGGCCGGCGCTCGGGGCCGCCAGGCCGTTGACGCAGCGCAGAAGCGTGGACTTGCCGGCCCCCGACGGCCCCAGGATGACGCAGAACTGGCCGGGCGGAACCTCGAACGAGACGTCGTCGAGGGCGACGGTCCCGTCGGGATAGCGCTTGCCGATCCCCTCGAAAACCAGGCTCACTTCGCCTTCAAGGCCGGCGGCAGCTTCGCGTTCATGACGATCGGCGGATAGGGAATGGCGATGCTGCGGGCCACGACCCGCACGCCTTTCGGGTCGACGCCGCCCTGGCTGATCGCCTTGTCGAAGCTGTCGAACGACAGGGCGGCGACATCGACCTGCCCCTGCGCCAGCGCCGCCACGCTGTTGGCATGGCTGCCGGTCATGCGGATGGCGCCGAGGTCCCGCACCGGGTTCAGCCCCGCGTCGATGATCATCGCCATGGGGAAGACGAAGGCGGACGTCGAGTTGACGTCTCCGAAGGCGACCCGCTTGCCCTTCAGGTCCTTGATCGCCCGGATCGGCGACGCCGCCCTGGTGAAGAGGCCGGCGTAGTAGGTCGACCGCCCCTTCTCCACCGCCACCGCCAGCAGCTCGGCGCACTTGCGGCGGTTGGCCTGGATGTAGGTGACCGGCCCGACGAAGGCGACGTCGGCCGATCCGTTGCACAGGGCCTCGACCACCGCGCCGTAGGACTGGCCGACCCGGATGTTGAACTGCAGCCCGCTCAGCCGCGACACGGCGCTGAAGATCGGCTGGTAGTCGGCCCGGGTTCCGTCCTCGGTCCCCCCGTCGGCCGGAATCAGGATCACCCGAAGCGGCCGATCACGCGACCCGAGCGCCGGCTGCGCATAAGCGGATCCGGCCATAAAGAGCGCGCAGAGGATCAATATCCAGCGTCGCATGTCGCGTACTCCGCGTGAGCTGAGCGCCACACCTACCGCGGATTTGTGACAGGACAGCGCATGTTTTTCAATTTATTGCGACGCCATAGTGATATTTAATCATTTTGCCCGCTGAGCGATTTTGCATGCACGACCAGCGTCGGCGAACGAGACCTTGACCGCGCCTGTGTTGGCGTCACTTCCGGGAGAAGGGGATGACCTTGCTCCTGGCCAGCTACCGTCCCAGGTGCTCATCGAAGAACCGGGTCATGACGTTCCACGCCATCCGTGACTCCGGAAGATCGAAATAGATGGAACAGTGCTGCTGGGCTTCGAATATGTGGAGGTCGGCCTTCACGCCCTGCGCCACCAACTTGCTGTGAGTAAAGATGACGCTGGACAGCATGCTATCACGCGTGCCGCTGATGAGCAGCGACGGCTGGAACTTGCGTAGCAGGTCGTCGTGATAAGCCGGTGAAATCATCACGCTGCGTCCATCGGCTCCCGCCAGATAGTCCAGCTTCAATGGCTCAGGCGGAAACGGCGCGCTCTGAAGGCCGCCTAGTGGCGCGGACACATAGGCGCTGTCCCCGAGTTCGCCGACCACTCCGGCGCCGCCGGCCCGTGAATGCGGGTATGGCCACCGCGCCGTCCGGGCCGATGGTGGAGTTGTCGGCCGCGGACGCTTCACTGAACGCCGTCATCACGACCATGGTCGCGGCTACCCGAGCCGCCGCATTGCCGAGGCATGCATCACTCGCCCTCTGCGCGGGGGCCGGACGAGCCTTCACGCTTGCGGAAGACGGGCTGGGTCCAGGCGCGGCGCAGGCTGGAGTCGGTGACGACCGCGCGAACATAGGCTTCATCGCCGCGGAATTTGTATTCGGGCGAAGCCCCATGGACCGTGGCCAGCACCTCGCCCGACCGGCCGATGAACCGCGTGGAGTAGAGCACCGAGGTTACGCCAGCATGCGCCACGCTGGTGTCCCGGATACGCAAGGCGATCTTTTCATGCGTCACGTTGTAGGCGTCGAGCACTATGCCTGTGGTGGCGTAGAATTCGCCCGTACGCAGCGAGTCGAGGATCGAGATTCTGGTCAGTTCCTTGGCCCGCACCATGACCCAGGCACGCCCGGGCGTGAACGCCTTGGGGTCGTCGAAATCGGTATAGTTGTGGGTATCGTCGGTCGCCGTTCCGTAGACGGTTCGGCCAGCCGTCAGCAGAACATCCCACAATTCCTCGGTCGATAGATGCCGCCGCCCAGTCTCGTCGACGCCACCCATATTGTCGTTGCCCGGGATCGCGTTCCAGATCTCCATCAGATAGGGGCCGTCGAGGGGCAGGAGATGCTTCGGCTCCACCGACCGCACCAGATTCGGGTGGTTGACCTGGGGTATGCCGCCGGCCTTCCTGATCTCCGCGAAGTTGCGCAGATAGGCTTGCGACGGCGTCACGTCCGGCGACGCGCCCTTTGGATACCCTAACGGCACAACACCTTTCTCGACGCCCAGCGCATTGACGTGAAGGTGCCTCGTCGCGCCGCGGTAGGCAGATTCATTGATCCACTGCCCGACCTCCTGTCCAGAGATGACAAGGAACTCGCCCGGCTTACCCACCGACGCATTGATCGGACCGACATCCGTGATGCGCTCCGGACTCTGCTGGTTTTCGTGATCGGTGATGAAGATGCAGTTGTAGCCATGTTCGCGATACCATTCCGCCGCCTCTTCCGGCGGGGTCTTGACCTCGGGGCCCGGCGCGCCTGTGTGCGTATGGGTGTTGCAGCGGTACCAATTAACCTCGCTCGCGCCGGCGGAGAGCGGCGCCGTCAGCGCCACCCCGGCGACCAAGCCGGCGCATATCCTGTGGAATGACATATAATCCCTCCTGCCTAGTACCTGACCGCCAGTTCGATGCCGATGAAGCGCGTGTACGTCGGCGGCAGGAACTGGTTGGTTCCCTGCACCCCGCTCGTGTGGAATTTGTCGGTGAGGTTCTTGGCGAACAGCTTGGCCTCGAGCCGGCCGTCAGCCGTGACCAAGCCGATGGAAGCGCCCAGGAGCCCGTAACCCTTCTCAAGTTGGAAGGGGCTCTGGAGCACGTCCCACTGCAAGGTGTCGCGCCAGCTGTAGTCGACCGTCACATAGCCCTGCAGGCCGAGTGGAGCGTCAAAGCCCTGCTTTGCGAAAAGGTTGTAGCTCCACTCGGGCGTGTTCGGGAGCGGGAAGCCATCGAGATTCTGGGTGCCGCTCGACGAGCAGCGCCCTGCACCTCGCACCTGACCTGTATAGCAAGGGGCATTGGCGAAATCGGTGAACTTCGCGTCGATGTAGGCTCCGTTGAAGCTCAGTTCCATGCGCGGCAGCGGCCGCACTTGAACTTCCCACTCGAACCCGCGGCTCCGCATCGCCCCAGCGTTGAGCAGCACGATCTGACCGGGATTTGTGACGCCGTTCGGGAAGATCGTCCCTTGGGTCTGGAAGTCCGTGAAATCCGAACTGAATGCCGCGAGGTTCACGGCGACACGGCGATCCCAAAAGCTGGCCTTCACCCCGGCCTCAAAGCTTTCAACAAGCTCCGACTTCACGGGTTGCGCATCGCCCAGCACGCTGGTGTTGACGTTGAACCCCGGCCCCTTGAAGCCGGTGGAATAGGTCCCATACAGCATGACATCCGGGGCCATGCGCCACTGTAAGCCAGTCTTCCATGACAGCTTGTCGACCTCGGCGCTGTCTACCGTCCGGCCGACGGGATGGCCGTTGCGCACCTGGCCCTCCGGAATGGGGAAACCGTCGATGATGACGTCCCCCTTCTCGTGGGCGAGGCGGCCGCCGGCGATCAGCGTCAAGCCGTCGAGCAACTTGTAATTAGCCTCTCCGAAGAGAGCGGCGTTCCTGGACTTGGTGTCACTGATATAGTTGCGCCCGAGGACGATGTTCGCCGGAAGAGACAATATCCCGCGAGGAAAGCGGGTGCCGACGTTGTTCTTATCCGCGAAGGCGAACGCCCCGACAACGTACTGCAAGGGTCCGCTATGCGTGGAGGCGATGCGGGCTTCCAGGGAGTACTGGTGAAGCTTATGGAAGCCCTTCTGATGCCCCCGATCGATCGGGGTCAAAGTTCCGTAGGAGTCTTCCTGCTCATAGTCCTGGCTGAAGTAGCGCCAGGCGGCGACGGTGGTCAAAGTGTGACCTTGCAGACGCCTGTTCCATTCCAGGGAGAGCCCACCGGACTTGTGGACGTTTTCGGCGATCTTCGCGCGGTTGTTGACCTTGTCGTTCTCCACGCCGTCGCCGATCAGAGGAGCGAGATAGGGAACGAGGTAGGCGGGCGAGGTCGGCAAGAGGATGCGCGGCACGGCGGCGCCCCCGTCGTTCTTCTGTCTCACGAAATCGGCGGAAAGCCTGAAGTCGTCCTCTGCCGAAGGCGTGTACAGGAGCTTGATGCGACCGCCTGTCTGGTCGTCCTTTTCGAAAGTCTGGTTGTCCGCGATGCTTCGCACATAGCCGTCGCGGCTGCTCTTGTAGACGGAGATGCGTCCAAGAAGACGATCGGCGACGATCGGGCCGGATGCCGAAACGCGGGCGATCTGGGTGTTGTGAGTGGCGTAGGTATAGGACGCCGCCGCATTGAGCTCCGGTGTCGGATCCTTGGTGGTTATGCTGATGACCCCCGCAGAGGCGTTCTTGCCGAACAACGTGCCCTGCGGGCCACGCAAGATTTCCACCTGCGCCACATCACTCAGGTCCGGGAAGGCGCCCGCCTTACCCCGGGAGATGACCACACCATCGAGCACCAGCCCCACCGAATCCTGGACGCCGGCGCTCTGCGTTTGGGTGGTCACGCCGCGGAGCGCGATGGATGGCCCTGACCCGAACCGCCCGGGATTGGAAAAGAAGGTCAGGCCCGGCGCTACGGTGTCGAGCTCGGTCAGGCTGACGATGCTCTGATCGGCAAGCATCTGCTCGGTTGCCGCCGCGATGGAGACCGGCACATCCTGTAGCCGCTCCTCGCGCTTCTGGGCCGTCACGATGACCTCGTCGACCCTGGCGTCCCCTGCGCCAAGGGATGCGCCCTTCGCGGCCGCCGCGCCTTGAGCGAAGGCGGCCCCGGGGGCCATGCCGCCGGCCGCGAGCAGCGCCACAAAGGCGCTCGTGGCGAAGAAGTCTCTCTTGCTCATAATGGGTCCCCCGTCGCGGCGCCCAACGCGGGCGCGTCCGTCCTGATGGCCCATGCTTACCGGCCTTGTGCGACAATTTAATGATTTTGCATCATTCGTATCCGCTGTTATGAATGAAACACGAGCAGCAGCTGAGTCCTGGGAGCAAAGCCTTGAATCTGTTGACCGTACCCGCGCTTGAGGACGGCCAGGGTCTGGGTTCCTCGCGCGCTGGCGACATGCTGCGCGGCGCAAAAGCCGTGCTTCTCGACTGGGACGGATGCATTTCGATCAATGATCGGCCCATGGATTCCGCCTTAAGTTTCATGAATCAGCATCGCGGCCGGATCGCCGTCGTCTCCAACAACTCCACCCTCTTTCCCGAGGAGCTGTCGCTGATCCTCGCGCGCGCGGGTCAAGAGGTCGCCCCGCGCAACGTTCTGTTGGCGGGCACGGAGGCGATCGCGCGCGCCGTCGAGATCGGAGCCTCCCGGGTGATGGTGCTGGGCGAGAACCGGATGAAGGCCTATGGCCGCAACCAGGGCCTTAACATCGTGCGCGAGGACGCCGACCTTGTCGTGCTCCTACGCGACACGCGCTTCACCTACGCCAAGCTCGAACGCGCGGCGAACGCCCTGCGCGCCGGCGCCAGGCTCATCGTCGCCAACCCGGACCTCACCCACCCCGGCGGGAAGGATCGGGTGGTTCCGGAAACCGGCGCCCTGCTCGCGGCGCTGACGGCCTGCCTCGGGTCCCGCCAGATCGAGATGGAAGTCATCGGCAAGCCGAGCCGGCGCCTGTTCGAAAAGGCCTGCCAGGAGCTGCGGGTCAATCCGTCCGAGGCGGTGATGATCGGCGACAATCCGGCGACCGACATCGCCGGCGCCGACGCGATCGGCCTGAACAGCATTCTGATCGGCGGCCCGCACGGGCTGTCGTTCGACAGGCTGTTGGACGCCCGCGCGTAACGAAGGCCCGGCGCTGCGGCGCCTTAGACGACCCAGGCCCGGTCGCAGCCTAGATGCGCTTGATCGAAAGGGTCTCGAAGGTGTGCTTCAGCGTGCCGACGGCGCGGTCATAGTCCGCCAAGGCCAGGTTGGCGATCAGGGCGTCGACCACGCAGAGCTGGGCGATGCGGCTGGCCATCGCCTCGGTGCGGAAGGTCGTCTCCCGGGCCATGGTGAAGAGCACGACGTCGGCATGCGCCTGGATCGGCGACTTGCCGAAGTTGGTGATCACCACCGTCTTGGCGCCGGCCTCCTTGGCCAGGCGCGTGGCGGCCAGCGTTTCGACCGTCGCCCCGGAGTGGGAGATGGTCAGGGTCGCCACGCCGGGATCGGCCAGGGAGGCGCTGATCGCCTGCTCATGGCTGTCGACCACGACCCGCGGGTTGAGGCCGATGCGCAGCATTCGATAGCCGGCGTCCTCGGCGATCGGCTTGGCCGAGCCGATGCCGTAGATCTCGATCTGCCTGGCGGAGCGGAAGATCTCGACCGCACGGGCCATCGCCTTGGGGTCGAGGACGGTGAGCGTGTCGCTCAGCGCCTGGATGCCGGAATGGAAGATCTTCTGGGTCGCCGTGACGAGGTCGTCGCTCGGGTCCAGATCCTCGTGGATGTACTGCACCGGCCGGACGGATTCTTGCGCCAGGCTCAGCTTCAGGGCCTGGAAGCCGTCAAGCCCCAGGTCCTTGGCGAACTTGACCACGGCGCCGAAGCTCATGGTCGCGGCTTCGGCGACTTCCGTGACCGACATCCGCACAATGCGCGCGGGGTCCTCGAGGATATAGTCCGCGAGCCTCCCCGCGACGGGGGCCATGCCTTGCCTCGTCACCTTGATGCGGGTCAGCACGCTTTCGATCGGCGCCCGGTCGGCCTTGGGTTTTCGCGCCATTCGTTCGATCCGCTAGCGATGATGGGTTTTCACTGAGGATGGCGTCATAGCGTGATTCAGCCCCGGGCGGCAGAGTCGCGGCCCACTCGGAAGCTCTCCCAACGACAGGGTTCAGCGGCACGCCCGCGACCCCATCGGGGATCTCGTAATCACCTAGCCGATCGGGGCGCAGCGTCAGCAGGCGGCCTCAGTCGCCGTTCAGCAGCGCGTTCAGGCGGTAGCCGGCCGTAACGGCGCCGCCCCTGGCCGCGACCATCCCGCTTTGGGCGGCGAGCGCCTCCCGTTCCGCGTCCAGCAAGTCCAGGCTCGGCTTCTGGCCGACACGGACCTCATGGCGGACGCTGTCCAATGCGCTCGCCGCCGCCGCGGCCTGGTCGGCCGCCGCCTGAACCACGGCGCGAGAGGTCTGGACATCTTCCCAGGCGCCGGTGACCGCCTCGACGACCTGGGCGCGGGCGGCGTCCATGGCGGACTGGGCGCCGCGCGCCCCGGCCCGGGCCTCGTCGACACGCCCCTTGATCAGGCCCCCGGAGAACAGGGTCCAGCGCCCCTGGACCCCGACCGTCACGCCATCGGCGCGATAGCCGGGGAAGAACTGGTCGCGTGCGCTGCTGGCGGTCGCGGTGAGCGCCAGATTGGGAAGCCGTTCGGACCGGGCGTAGCGCACCCCCGCTTGCGCCGCGCGGGTCCGGGCTTGAGCGGCGACCAGGGCGGGACTGGTCTTCAGCGCGATCGCCATGGCCTCGTCCAGCGAAGCGGGAACCGGCGGCGGCCCCGGGAGCCCGTCCAGGCTGTCCGGTTCGGCGCCGACGACGGAGACGAAACGGGCGCGGCTGCGGGCGACGTCCCCGCTGGCGCGGGCAAGGTCGGCCTTGGCCTGCGCCAGGCGCGCTTGGGCCTGGGCCACGTCGGTCCGGGCGGTCTCGCCGCCCTTGAATCGCAGATCCGCCTGCCGCGCGATCTCCTCCAGCTGCCGGACCTGCGCCGCGTTCAGGGCCAGGATCTCCCGGGTGCTCAAGACGGCCACATAGGCTTCGGCCGCTTGGGCGGCGAGCAGGGCCTTGGCGCCGCCCACCTGGGCCAGGGACGCGTCCCGCCCCTCGCGCGCCCGGTCGATGGCGGCGGTGTTGGCCCCGCCCGTGAAGAGGGGTTGGCGCAGCTGAAGGGCGGCGGCGCGGGGCGTGACGTCGGCGCGGCCGAAGCCGAAGAAGCCGCCGAGGTCCGTGGTCCCCTGCCCGACTTCCCCGGACAGGGTAAGGGCGGGCAGACGCCCCGCCCGCGCCTGGGCGAGGCGGGCATCCGCCGCCTCGGCCTGCGCCCGGGATTGGGCGAGCCCCGGGTTGGAGCCCTGCGCCAGGGCGATCGCGTCCGGCAGCGACAGGGCGGCGGCGCTCTGGGGCGCGGCCAAGCCCGCCGCCAGCCCGAGCGCCAGGATCGCGCGGAGCGGGATCAACGGAAGGCGACCCCCGGCTTGATCCCGATCGCCTTGAAGGCCATCGCCGCCGGGCAGAAGCCGGTGAAGGCGGCCTGGATCATGTTCAGGCCTGCGAACACCGACAGGCCGATCCACCAGGGATGGACGTAGTGGGCGAGCGCCACGCCCAACAGGACGACAAGGCCGTCGAAGGCCAGGACCATACGGTCGATCGTCATCATCAACATCCTTGCGGCGCCCGGCTTGCGCCCGGGCGAGAGCCTGGCGCGTCCAGGCGACGATCTATTGAGCGCTCATCGTTCGACGGGCGCACGGCTCACCCCTTGAGCTTGCGCAGGCCCATCACCTCCAGGGCCATCTTTTCGTAGAAGGGCTCGCTCTCGCCGCGCTTGACCTTGGCGATGAAGTATTTCTCGAACCCGACCTTGGCGAGGTGGACCCAGCCGCCGCTGGCCGACCAGTTGACGTTGCGCGGCGGGATCTGCGGCTGGGCGATGAAGGCGACGCCGCCGTCGCCGAAGTCGGCGAGGCAGAAGGCGTTCCAGGTCGCTTCGTGGGTCGGCGGCTTGCCCTCGAATATCTCGGCCATGTTGTGGGCGATGGCGGTGACCATGCTCTCGATCATGAAGCCGGTCTTGGGCACGCCCACCGGCACCGGCGTCTTGCCGGTCGGCGCGATGGCGACGCAGACGCCGAGGCCGAAGACGTTGGGGAAGGTCGGATTGCGCTGGTGCTTGTCGATGACGACGAAGCCGCGTGGATTGGTCAGGCCCTCGATCCCCCGCACGGCGGCGACGCCGCGGAAGGCCGGCAGCATCATCGAATAGGCGAACGGCAGGTCGTGGGTCTGCCTGACCGAGCCGTCGTCGGCGATCTCCTCGACGTGCATCACGCCGGCCTCGACCGAGGCGACCTTGGCGTTGACGACCCACTTGATATGCCGCTCGCGCATCTCGCTTTCGAGCAGGCCCTTGGTGTCGCCGACCCCGTCCAGGCCCAGGTGGCCGATGTAGGGTTCGGAGGTGACGAAGGTCATGGGCACGCGGTCGCGCAGCTTGCGGCGCCTGAGCTCGGTATCCAGGATCATCGCGAACTCGTAGGCCGGCCCGAAGCACGAGGCCCCCTGAACCGCGCCGATGACGATGGGGCCGGGATTCTCGACGAAGCGGTCGAAGGCGAGCGCCGCGGCCTCGGCGTGGTCGACATGGCAGACCGATTGGGTGAAGCCGCCGTGGGGGCCAAGGCCGGGGATCTCGTCGAAGGCCAGGTCGGGGCCGGTGGCGATGATCAGGTAGTCGTATTCGACGGTGGTTCCGTCGTTCAGTTCGATCCGATTGTCGGCTGGCGAGACCCGCTTGGCGCCGACGGCGGTGAAATCGATCCCCCTCTTCTTGAAGACCGGCGGAAGCTTGACCTCGATAGCGTCGCGTTTGCGCCAGTGCACCGCCACCCAGGGGTTGGACGGGACGAAGTGGAAGGTGTCGCCCTGCGACACCACGCTGACGTCCGCCTTGTCGCCGACGGCGTGCTTGACCTCGAAGGCCGCGATCGCCCCGCCCAGTCCGGCGCCCAGGACGACAATGCGTGGCTTGGCCATGGTCGGTCTCCTTCGGTGGCCTGCGACAGCCGATAGGTGAACGTCCGCCTGTTTCAGCCGGACGGCCTTGATCGAGATCACGTCGCCAGCGGAAGAGCGCCGTAGGGTGATCTCCGAAGCTTGATTAGATATGTTTATATGCGCATATACGCAATAAGCAATTGCTGTCCCGCAGGGCCGATCACGGCCGATCCCAGGAGCCTTCCATGTTCGGCGCCCCCAAGACCAAGGACTTGACCCCGCAGCAGGTGCAGGCCGCGCTCGACGCCCACCAGATTCTGCTGATCGACGTGCGCGAACCGGCGGAATTCGCCGCCGAGCGGATCCACGGCGCTCTCAATTTCCCGCTCTCGACCTTCGACCCTGGCGCCCTGCCCCAGGCTGGCGACCGGCTGGTGGTGTTCCAATGCGGGTCGGGAAAACGCTCCGCGGCCGCAGTCGATCAATGCCGCAAGGCAGGGCACGCCATCGATGCGCACCTCGCCGGCGGTATCGCGGCCTGGAAGGCGCAGGGCCTGCCCACCGTCGCCCTCGACAGCGCCACCGGCGCCGTCCGCGACCGCACCTAGCCTTCACCACAAGAACCGGAGGGGCGAACCATGAGGTCAGGGCCGTTTCTGATCAGCGCAATGGGCGCCGCCTTGCTGCTGGCAGGATGCGGCGAGGCCAAGCAGGCCGAAACGGCGGTGCAGACCGCACCGGCGGCGGGTCGACTGACGCTGCGGCCGCAGGTCGTCGCCGACCTGAAGCCCGTGCCCGCGACCCTCACGACCCGCGACATGGCCGAAGCGCGCGCCCGCATCTCAGGGGTGCTGGTCGCCCTGGCGGTCAAGGCGGGCGATCTGGTGCGTCAGGGCCAGCCGATCGGGCGCGTGAAGGATGACCGGCTCGCGCTGCAGACGGGCGCCTTCGCGGCCCAGGTCTCCGCCGCCGCCGCCGAGGCGGACCGCGCCGAGGCCGACCTGGCGCGCACGCGCGATCTCTTCTCCCACGGGGTCTACGCCCAGGCCCGGCTGGACCAGGTCGAGGCCCAGGCCAAGGCGGCCCGCGCCAATCTGGCGGCGGCGCGGGCGCAGCGCGGGGCCAGCGCCGAACTGGGCGCTCAAGGCGCGATCCTGGCGCCCGCCGCCGGCCGCGTCCTGGTCGCCGACGTGCCGGTCGGCTCGGTCGTCATGCCAGGCCAGTCGATCGCCAAGATCACCGCCGGTCCCGTGATCGTGCGGATCGAATTGCCTGAAGCCCAGGCGAGGGCGCTGAAGGTCGGCGACACGGTTCAATTCGCCGCCGAAGACGTCGGCGGCGTCCGCCAGGGCGCGATCGGCCAGGTCTATCCCTCGGTCGCCGGCGGACAGATCACCGCCGATGTCAGCGCCGACGGCCTGCCGCAGGATCTGATCGGACAGCGTGTGCGGGCCTGGATCAAGCTCGGCGAGCGCCAGGCCTTGGTCGTGCCGCGGCGCTACATCGTCACCCGCTTCGGCGTCGACTACGCCCGCCTCGTGCGGCCCGACAACACCCTGTCCGAGACGCCTATTCAGACCACGGACGGTCCCGCCGCGGACAGCGTCGAAGTCCTGTCGGGCCTGAAGGCCGGCGATGTGCTGGCGCCGGCCGGTGCGGCCAGATGAACCTCGGCCTCTCCGGACGGCTCACCAAGGCGACGATCCGCTCGCCCCTGACCCCCCTCTTCCTGCTGGCGGCCATCGCCGTGGGCCTCCTGGCCCTGGTGTCGATTCCCCGGGAGGAAGAACCGCAGATCAGCGTGCCCATGGTCGACATCATGGTGGGGGCCCCGGGGCTGCGGGCGCCGGACGCGGTCGAGCTGGTCGGCAAGCCGCTCGAGACCATCGTCAAGAGCGTCGCCGAGGTCGAGCACGTCTACACCTTCGCCGACGACAACCAGGTGATGGTCACCGCCCGCTTCAAGGTCGGCGTCGATCCGGACGCCGCGGCCGTGCGCATCCACGAGAAGGTCCGCGCCAACTACGACCGCATCCCGGCGGGAATCCCCGAGCCCCTGATCCAGACCCGCGGCATCAACGACGTGCCGAGCCTGGTGCTGACTCTGTCGCCCAAGCCCGGGGCCGCCGGCCAATGGACCGACCAGGCGCTGCATGAGCTGGCCGGGAAGCTGCGCAACGAAGTGACCAAGGTCGACGACGTCGGCCTGACCTTCATCGTCGGCGGCCGGCCCCAGGAGATCCGCATCGAGCCGGACCCTGCGAAACTCGCCCAGCACGGCGTCCCCCTGGGCGCGCTGATGGACACGATACGGCAAGCCAACCGGGCCTTCCCCGCCGGGCAGCTGCGCAACGGCGGCCAGGCGGTCGACGTGACCGCCGGCCGCACCCTGGCCAGCGCCGCCCAGATCGGCCTGATCGCCCTGGCCTCCGTGAAGGGGGACGCCGTCTATGTCCGCGACGTGGCCCGGGTGATCGAGGCGCCGCGCGAGGACCAGGTCCGCGCCTGGCGCTACACCCGCTCCGTGCAGGGCTGGAGCGAGGCCCCCGCCGTCAGCCTGGCAATCGCCAAGCGCAAGGGCGCCAACGCCGTCGTCGTCTCCCACGCGGTGCTGGCGCGGGTCGAGGCGCTGAAGGGCTCCCTCCTCCCCGATAGTCTGGACGTGGCGGTGACCCGCGACTACGGCGAGACCGCCAACGAAAAGGCCAACGAGCTTCTCTTCCACCTCGGACTGGCCACCGTCTCGATCGTCGTCCTGATCGGGTTCGCCATCGGCTGGCGGGAGGCGGCGGTCACCGCCGTGGTCATCCCGACCACCATCCTGCTGACCCTCTTCGCCTCCAACCTCATGGGCTACACGATCAACCGGGTCAGCCTGTTCGCCCTGATCTTCTCGATCGGCATCCTGGTCGACGACGCCATCGTGATGATCGAGAACATCGCCCGCCACTGGGCGATGGGCGACCGCAGAAGCCGGATCGACGCCGCGGTCGACGCCGTCGCCGAGGTGGGCAACCCGACGGTCGTGGCGACCCTGACCGTGGTCTCGGCCCTGCTGCCGATGCTGTTCGTCTCCGGCCTGATGGGCCCCTACATGGCGCCGATCCCGGTCAACGCCTCGGCGGCGATGGTCTTCTCCTTTTTCGTCGCCGTGATCATCGCCCCCTGGCTGATGGTGCGGTTCGCCCGCAAGACGCTCGCCGCCGGCGCCGGCCACCACGGCGAAGGCAGGCTCGGCGCGCTTTACCGCAAGGTCGCCCGACGGGTGATCGCCAGCCGCAGGTCGGCCTGGATCTTCCTGATCGGCGTGGGGCTGGCCACCCTGGTCGCCTGCGCCATGTTCGCCACCAAGACGGTGACCGTGAAGCTGCTTCCCTTCGACAACAAGTCGGAGCTGCAGGTGGTGCTGGACATGCCCGAGGGAACCGCTCTCGAGACGACGCAGCGCGCGCTCGCCGATGCGGCCGAGATCACGCGGCGGCTGCCGGAAGTGACGGCGATCGACGCCTATGCCGGCACGGCGTCACCGTTCAACTTCAACGGCCTGGTGCGCCACTACTACCTGCGCAACCGGCCGGAGATGGGCGACCTGGCGGTGGCGCTGGCCGCCAAGGGCGAGCGCAGCCGCAGCAGTCACACCATCGCCCTGGATCTGCGCCAGAAGCTGTCGCGGGTCGCCCTGCCTGCCGGCGCGGCGATCAAGGTGGTCGAGGCGCCGCCGGGGCCCCCGGTCATGGCCACCCTGCTGGCCGAGATCTACGGGCCGGACGCCCCGACCCGCCGCGCCGTGGCGGAGCGGGTGAAGGCCGCCTTCCGGTCGGTCCCCTACATCGTCGATATCGACGACAGCTACGGTCAACCGCGGCCCGGCATGCGCCTGGTCCCCGACCGCGACCGCCTCGAAGCCCTCAAGGTCAGCGACCGGGACGTCTACGACTCCATCGCCGCGGCCCTCAGCGGGCAGGTGGTCGGCTACGCCCACCGCGGCGAGGGCCGTGACCCTCTGGAGATTTCGGTGCGCCTGCCCCAGTCGGCGCGTAGCTGGGGCCAGGGCCTCGCCGCCCTGCCGGTGGCGGTCTCGCAAGGCGCGGACGGCGGCCGGCTGGTGTCGCTCGGCGAAGTCGCCACCGCTTCGGTCGAGCCCGGCTCGACCCACGTCTTCCGCCGCGACGGCCGCGACGTCGACATGGTCATGGCCGAACTGGCCGGCGCCTATGAGGCGCCGATCTACGGCATGCTGGCGGTCGGCAAGGCCATCGATCAGGCCGAGTGGAACGGCGTTCCCAAGCCTCAGATCCGCCTGAACGGCCAACCCGCCGACGAGAGCCGGCCGACCCTCCTATGGGACGGCGAGTGGGAGATCACCTGGGTGACCTTCCGCGACATGGGCGCCGCGTTCGGCGTGGCGATCCTGGGCATCTATGTGCTGGTCGTCGCCCAGTTCAAAAGCTTCCGCCTGCCGCTGGTCATCCTGACCCCGATCCCGCTGACCCTGGTAGGCATCGTGATCGGCCACATCCTGTTCCGGGCGCCCTTCACCGCCACCTCGATGATCGGCTTCATCGCCCTGGCGGGCATCATCGTGCGCAACTCCATCCTGCTGGTCGATTTCATCCGCCATAAGCAGGCCGAGGGCTTGGCCCTGCGCGAAGTGCTGCTCGAAGCCGGCGCGATCCGCTTCAAGCCGATCGTGCTCACCGCCGCCGCGGCCATGATCGGCGCCGCGGTGATCCTGACCGACCCGATCTTTCAGGGCCTGGCCATCTCGCTGCTGTTCGGCCTGGCTTCGTCGACCCTGCTCACCGTTCTGGTGATCCCGGCGATCTATATCGTGCTGCGCGACGACGACGTGCCGGCGCCAAAGACGGCGGGTTAAAGCGTCGCGGGCCGCCGGGGAGCGCTGTTCTTGATCTTGCATGCGCATCTTCTACATTAAGCAGATGGCCACCCTCGCTCTCCGTCCCTCGCCCCATGAACTCTCCGTGCTGGAGGACAGTGCGCAGGCGGCGGCTCGCCTCTTGAAGCTGCTGGCGAGCGAACCGCGGCTGTTGTTGCTGTGCCGTCTGGTGGAGGGCGAGGCGTCGGTCGGGGTCCTGGCTGAGCACGCCAGCCTCGCCCAGTCAGCCGCCTCTCAGCATCTGGCCAAGATGCGGGCCGAGGGCCTGGTCGCCACCCGGCGTGAAGCCCAGACCATCTACTATCGCCTCGACGATCCGCACGCGATGCGGGTGCTCGACGCCCTTTGCGAGATCTACCGCGGCCAACCGGCCGAGGCGGGCAAGGCCGGTCGAGGCTAGAGTCCGCACTCAGGGCGCGAAAAGGCGCTCCCGCCGAAGCGGGAGCGCCTCGATCACGGCACGCCGCTCAGTGGGCGTGTTCGTCGACCTGGGCGCGGGCGCGCTTGTAGAGGCCGTCGGCCAGGCGGGTCATGGTCTCCATGGCCTCTTCGTAGAGGCGGCGCATCTCGTCGTGCTGGGGCGTGTTGTCCCGGCCGGCGCGGAGCTGGTGGACAAAGTTGTCAACGATACGGTGTTGCATGTCGGTCTCCTCCGAAGCTTAGGGGTGGGAACGGCCTACTCGGCCGCGAACTGGTTCATGGTGTTGGCGTGGCCGCCGGCCTTCAGGGCGCGGTCGCCGGCGACCATCTCCTTGAAGGTGTCGCCGAGGTCGGAGCCGACCTCGTGCTGGTGCTTCACCGCCGACACGCCCCGGCGGATCTCCTCGCGCTGGACCGAATTGACATAGGCCTTCATCCGGTCCGGGCCGAAGTAGCCCCGCGACAGCTCGTCCATGCTCTTGGCCGTGAGGTGGAAGGTCGGCAGGGTGATCAGGTTGTGGAACACCCCGGCGCGGGCCGAGATGTCCGCCTGGAAGCGCGCCAGGCGGGCGTCCGCCTCCTGGCCCAGCGGGTCGGCGTCCAGCTCGGCCGACATCAGGGCCGTGCCTTCGGGATAGGTCCCGCGCTCGATCCGGCCCTCGGCCACCCACTCCTCGATCACCTGGCGGCGCAGGTTCAGCGTCCAGTTGAACGAGGGCGAGTTGTTGTAGGTCAGCTTGGCGTCCGGGACGACGCGGCGGATCTCGGCCACCATGGCGGCGATCTCGTCGACGTTGGGGGTGTCGGTCTCGATCCACAGCAGGTCCGCGCCGCCTTCGGTCAGGTTGGCGATGCAGTCCTCGATGACGCGGGCGCGGCCCGAGCCGTCCTTGAAGGCGAACAGCCCGTTGGGCATGCGCACCGGCTTGACGAACCGGCCGTCCTCGAAGATCGCCAGCTCGCCGGCCTGGATCGGGTTGTCGTTGGTGATCGGCTCGGTCTTCAGCCACTTGATGTAGCCGGCGGCCAGGTCGTCCGGTCCGTTGCTGACCGGAATCTTCTGGGTCAGGCCGGCGCCCAGGCTGTCGGTGCGGGCGACGATGACCCCGTCGTCGACGCCCATCTCCTCGAAAGCCAGGCGGCAGGCGCGCAGCTTCTCGATGAAGTCCTCGCGCGGCACGGTGACCTTGCCGTCCTGGTGGCCGCACTGCTTGGCGTCCGAGACCTGGTTCTCGATCTGCAGGCAGCAGGCGCCCGCCTTGATCATCTCCTTGGCCAAGAGATAGGTCGCGTGCTCGTTGCCGAAGCCGGCGTCGATGTCGGCGATGATCGGCACGACGTGGGTCTCGAAGCTGTCGATGGCGTTGATCGCGGCCTTTTCGGCGACCGCGTCGCCCGCCGCCCGCGCCGCCTTCAGCGCCTTGAACAGGTCGTTGATCGCCACTTCGTCGGCCTGGCGCAGCGAGACGTAGATCTCTTCGATCAGGTCGACGACCGAGGTCTTCTCGTGCATCGACTGGTCGGGCAGGTGGCCGAAGCGATTGCGCAGGCCCGCGACCATCCAGCCCGAG
>NCED01000002.1 GCA_002280485.1 Caulobacterales bacterium 32-69-10 | reverse complement strand
CCGGCGACGACGACAGCGACGCCGGCCGCACACTAGGTCGCTTGGCCACACGGTCCGGTTCTGGCTATAGAGCCGGACCGGCTCGCGGGCGTGGCGAAACTGGTAGACGCAGCAGACTTAAAACCCACTACCGTAGATTTACGTATCTAAATCAATGGGTTAGGAGGAGTAGAGACTTACACATGCCTTACACAGTTGCCGTGAGCGGCAAGGAGGTCATGTGTCGGAGTCTCACTCCCTCATGGATGGAAAGCTCCATGTGTACCGTCGCGAGAACAGCCGCTTCTGGCAGTGCGCGACGTACCTGAGCGGTCGCAACTATCGTCAGTCGACGAAGGAAACGAACATCGCCTACGCGCGAGAGTTCGCCCGAGACTGGTATCTCGATCGCGTAGCCGAGGACCGGTTGCGGAGGCACGGCGTGTTGCCGACGACTCCAAATTCGATGGTCGTAATTCCGGAGCGGATCGCCCCGCGCCGAAGCGGCGAGAAGACATTCCGCGAGGCTGCCGCGGCGTTCGAGAAGGAGTACGCGGCGATGACGCTGGGCGAGCGCAACGCTCAGTACGTCGCGAGCAAGGGTAGGGTGATCCGGCTCTATCTGAACCCGTTCTTCGGCGACCTGCCGATCTCCGAGGTCTCTGCAGGTCGGATTCAGGACTATCGGCTTCAGCGGGTTACACCTCCCGAGGAGCCACAGCGGGTGCGCTTCGTCTCAGACGGTCGGGAGCGGATCGGCAAGGCCAAGGCCTGGAAGCGTCCGAGCCGGCAGACGCTCCACAACGAGATGGTCTGCCTCCGACAGATCCTGAAGAGCGCCAACCGCAAGGGTTGGATTTCGGCCCTCCCCGATATGAGCAACCCCTATCGGACGTCCGGGAAGATCAGCCATCGGGCCTGGTTCTCCCCCGAGGAATACAAGCGGCTCTACGAAGCGACGCGGGAGAGGGCAAAGAACCCGAAAAAGGAACGGTGGCGCGAGGAGTGCGAGCAGTTCCACGACTTCGTCCTGTTCATGGTCAACACCGGCCTTCGTCCCGACGAGGCGCAGCGTCTTGAGTTCAGGGACGTCTCCATCGTCGAGGACGAGGCCACCGGCGAACGGATCTTGGAGATCGAAGTCCGGGGAAAGCGGGGCGTCGGGTACTGCAAGAGCATGCCGGGCGCCGTGCGTCCCTTCGAGCGGGTCCTGAAGCGCAAGAACGGCCAGCCGACCGATCTGGTTTTCGGACTGGTCCAGCGCGAGCTCCTGAACGCCATCCTGGACGAACTCGGGCTCAAGAAGGACCGGGACGGCAAGCCGCGAACTGCCTACAGCCTGCGGCACACCTACATCTCGATGCGACTAATGGAGGGGGCGGACATCTACCAGGTGGCCAAGAACTGCCGGACCAGCGTGGAGATGATCGAGAAATACTACGCCTCGCACATCAAGAACGTGCTCGACGCCTCGGCGATCAACGTCCGCAAGGCGAAGCCGGCCAAAGGGCGGGCAGGGACGGCTCAGGCGGCGAAGGTCGACTGACCTTGGCGATAGCGGCCGAACGCGGCTATAGAGCCGGTTCGGCTCGCGGGCGTGGCGAAACTGGTAGACGCAACGGACTTAAGCTGAGGATTGAGTGCGCCGGGGGAAATCCCGGACGTAGAACCGCTCAAAGTCGGGGAACCCTGTCAAATGGCGATCCCGAGCCAAGCCCGTCTCTCGACGGGAAGGTGTAGAGACTAGACGGGCGGCGTCTAAGGCCTTCGGGCTATGACGAAGGGATAGTCCAGACCACGAACGCCCTGGGGCGGCGGCGAAAGTCGAAGTGGTATGAAAATCCGTCGGGCTTTGCCCATGCCGGTTCGACCCCGGCCGCCCGCACCAACCCGAATTCGATGAACGCTGCGCCTTGAACTGGTGGTGTCCGGTTCCGATGTCTCAGGCCCCCCTGAGAACGGAGAATAAGAAACCATGGGAGAAGCCCGCACGCCGCTGTTCGCCTACGTCGATGAATCCGGAAACACCGGAAGGAACATCTTCGACACGGCGCAGCCCGATTATTACACCGCCGCCCTGGTCAGCCGGGGCGACTTCGACCGGAACTACGGCGACAAGGTCCGGGCCATCGCCGGGAAGGTTGGCGCTACCGCCATCCACGCGAACGAGCTCGGTCTCGGGCGACTGGAAACGATCGCTGACGACCTGCTCCGGTTGCTGCATCGCGCCGGAGCGACCTTCTTCGTCTCGAGGGTCGAGAAGAAGTACCTGCTGGCGACCAAGATGTTCGACACCCTGTTCGATTCCGGGGAGAACGCCGCCGTCCCGTGGCACGCCTATAATCTGAAGCCGCTCAAGATCATCGGAGCGTTCAAGCTCGCCGGCGTCATCACCGATGATATCGCCCGGGATTTCTGGAAGTGCCTGCTGATGCCCAAGGAAGCGGACGCGCGCGCAGCGCTTCCGCCGATCTGCGAGGCGATCAAGGCCCGGCTCGACATCCTGCCCGATGCGCGTTCGCGCGAGTTGCTGGGGCAGGGGCTGGACTGGATCATCGCTCACCCGGAGTGCGTCCAGTTCGCCACCGAGCAGAAGCTCGCCAAACAAGGCCACTTCCCCAATCTGGTGGCCTTCGCGAACCTTCTGGAAGGGCTCCAGTCCATGTCCAGCCGCCTGAACAAGAAGATCGCGTCGATCATCCACGATGAGCAGAACGAGTTCGGCCGTACGCTGAGCTCCTGGCACGGTCTGTTTTCCAACGCCTCGCCGGATGTCATCGAATGGGCTGGCGAGCGATACTCCCTGCAGCGGGCTCCGGGCAGTCTCTTCGTCATGAAGCCCGACGATCAGAGCGCCGGCATCCAGATGGCTGACGTCGCACTCTGGCTTTACGGTCAGTGGCTGAAGGGGAAGGACCTGCCGGAGAACTGCGAGCGTCTGCTGCTCTTTATCCTCGCCAACGGCTGGCACAACGACTTCTCCTTCAAGGGGGTCGAACACTCGCTGCTCAATCAGTTCGGAGAGGTGATGTTCGGCGACATGCCTGAAGAGAAGCTGGAAGCGGGTCGAGCGCTTGTGAAGATGAGCGAAGAACGTCGCGTCGCGTCGATGGAACAGTACGAAATCGACGGACTGCCGCCGTTCATGCGAACTCCGCCGCCAGGCGTTGCCACGGCCGGGCCGGCGGCGCCGCTGGCTCAAGGTTAGCACCCGTCGCAAGGTCGGGGTCGGTCGGCTTCCGGATGAAGCCGTCGACCCCAGACGCCACGTCGAAAGCAGTTCGTCCGAACGTCGTCCTGCATCGCGCGGGGGAGGACGCCGCCGCCGACTCCGCCTAGTCGCAGGTCATGACCCACGACGAACTCGACCAGGCCCTCGACCGCATGTTCGCCGAGGCGGCTTCGCCAGACCAGCAGCCCGGCGCCGTGACGGTGCAGACGGACGACTGGTTGGGCCCTCTGTCGACGGTCAAGGCGACCTGCGCCACCCTGCATGACGGGCTTCGGTACCGCGAGATCCGGATCCTCGTGTCGTCGCACTTCGAGACGAAGCTGCTTTCGCGGGCGGAGGCCGGGGAGAGAGGCGACCCCTATCGCGATCTCAGGGCGCGCACGCCGGAGGACTCGCGCGCTCCCGCCTAGTGAATCGAGGCCGGGGCGGCGCCGCCGCTTTCGGAGCTCATGACGAGGCTGTCGACCATCAGGTCGATCTCCGCATGGAGCTCGCTGACATCCTGGCCTTCGAACCGCGCCTGGGCGGCTTCGCGCCAGGCGATCCGAAGCAGGTCGCGGGCGGCCTCGGGAGCGAGATCGTCAAGATAGATCAGGCCGCGTTCGGCCAGGATCCGGCGCGCGACCTCGCCCGCCCGTTCCGCCAGCTCGTCATAGAGGGCCGTTTCCTCGGCGGTGAACTCATCGGCCACGGCGATCCTTTCGTGACGGCGAATGGGGGACGGGCCTGGAACTTCTGTGAGGAAGCCCGGGGTTTCAGAACCGGCCGCCGCCGACGTCAGGGACGTCCCCCGGCTCCCGGTCGGTCCCTATCGTTCCGGAACCCGTCAGCGGCCAGCCTACAGGCTCGCCGCCCCGGCGCAATCGACGCGGATCGCCGCGAATGACGCATCGCGGGAATCGGTTCGATGCGATAGGCGAGACCGCCGGACCGCGACCGACCTTGCGCCCGGCAGCGGTCCCGCGCCGACCCGCCGTCGGCCGGGCCGCACCCTTCACCGCGAGGCCCCCGTCATGAAATCCCTGATCGCCCTCACCCTCTCGGCCGCCCTCCTGTCGGGCTGCATCGGCATGACGCCGCCCCGCGACGGCGGTAGCCTCAAGATCGCCAGCTGGAATATGGAGCATCTGGCCGAACGGGACGGGGAGGGCTGCAGCCCACGCACCGGGGCGGACTACGCCCGTCTGCGGGCGCACGCCTCGGCCCTCGGGGCCGACGTGATCGCCTTCCAGGAGGTGCAGAACCGGGCCGCCGCCGAGCGGGTGTTCGACCCGGCGCTCTACGACGTGGTCATGTCCGGCCGTCCGGCCAGCACGCGCAGCGGCGAGTGCCGCGGGCGTCCGGGACTTTACATTCAGAATCAGGCCGTCGGCTTCGCCATCCGCAAGGGCGTGCCCTGGACTCGCAACCCCGACCTCAGCGCCCTGGCCCTTGGTAACCCCGATCTGCGCTGGGGCGTGGATGTCACCGTGTCGCGCGGACGGCCGGTCCGGCTCCTGGCGGTGCATCTGAAGTCTGGCTGCAACTCCGGCCGCGAGCCGACCGACCCTGACTGCCCCGTGCTCTTCGACCAGCTGCCGGTGCTGGAAGGATGGACCGAGGCGCGCGCTCGCGAGGGGACGGCCTTCGTCGTGCTGGGTGACTGGAACCGTCGTCTCGCCAGCCGCAACGACGCCTTCCTGGCGGACCTGAACGACGGCGACCCCGGGGGTTCGACCCTGAACCTGACCTCGGGCGACCGGTCGGCGGGCTGCAAGGCGCGGTATCGCGAATACATCGACTTCATCGCCACGGGCGTCGCCGCGACCGCCCGGATCGAGCCGGGGTCCTTCGAGGAATATGTCTACGGTGGTGTGCCCGAGGCCGAGCACCCGTCGGACCACTGTCCGATCTCGGTGCGGATCGCGGGCTGACACACGGGTAGCACGTCCTGAACGCTCGCCGCCGCCTGCTGACAATCAGATCCTCAGCTTCGACCAATCCACCTTGCCCAGATCGTTGTCGAACCAACTCAGCTCGACGTCGAGAGGCAGCGACTGACCATCCTGGAGCAGGACGTGCTCCGGCACTTCGGCGGCCGGAACAGTTTTGTTAAGATAGTTGTCAGCCTGATCGTGCGCGTCGCGTAGGCCGATTGCGACGCTGTTGATCTGAGCCGGCGTGGATCCGGCGACCAAAAAGTGCTGACGGGGGAGTTGAACGCCTGCGGCCGTCAGAATGATCCGGGCGTAGCAGACGGGTCGGGCGGGGGATGCAGCGGTGGTCATCTGGGCACTCCGTGTGGGCCGCAATCGGCGAAGGGACATCACCCTCGCTGATTCGGCTGGCCGAACCGCGATCGCATGCCTCTGAAGATCTAAGGGCTCCGCCCTCGCGCGGGCCAGGGTGAAGCGGCTCCGCCGCCGGATCGGCCGGTCTCCCCGGCCTTCCGCGCCGGCGACAGGGGCGATGCCCGCGATCGATACGAGGCTTGTGCAGGCCGGGCGATCCCCCTCCGGCCGATCCGCCCTGGCCCTTGCTACCCCGGTCTCGCCGACGGGCAGGGTTTCAGGCGCGCGTTTCGCGTGCCTGCAACCCTTGCCCAAAGGAGGCAGACATGACTGCTCAATCCACCCAAGCCCGTATCCCTGCGGCGGCTGGCGCCGCCGCGACCGGAGCGGATCAGGAGCCGGTTCACGGTGCGGAGATCGTGGTTCCGCTGAACCGGTTGAAGGCGTCCCCGAAGAACGCCCGGAAGGTGCCGCACAGCGCGGCGACCATCGAGGCGTTCGCCGCCTCCATCAAGGTCAAGGGGGTGTTGCAGCCGCCCGTGGTCGAGATCGAACGCGGCGAGGACGGGACGGCCACCGGCAATTACCTCGTAACCATCGGGGAGGGGCGCCGTCAGGGCCTGAGGCTCTTGGCCAAGCGCAAGCAGATCAAGCGGACCCATCCGGTCAAGGTTGTCGTAGATACCGAGAATGACGCCCATGAAATCAGTCTCGACGAAAACACCACCCGCGAGGCCATGCACCCCGCCGACCAGTTCGAGGCGTTCAAGCGGCTGGCGGACGAGAAGGGCTATGGCGCCGAGGAGATCGGCGCCCGGTTCGGCGTCACGGCGACCGTAGTGCGTCAACGTCTGCGGCTCGGGGCGGCGGCCCCGGAGCTGATGGCGGCCTATCGGGAGGGGGCGCTGGCGCTTGATCAGTTGATGGCCTTCTGCGTCAGCGGCGATCAGGACCGGCAGCGTCAGGTGTTCGAGCAGTTGGGCGAGTACCGTCCCGTCCACGCCATTCGCCGGGCCATGACCGAGGCCAAGGTCAGGGCGGACGACCGCCGCGCCGTCTTCGTCGGCGTCGAGGCGTATGAGGCCGAGGGCGGTTCGGTGCTGCGCGACCTGTTCACCGAGGACGGCGGCGGCTGGCTGGAAGCCCCGGCCCTGCTGGACCGGATGGTGGGCGACAAGCTCACCGCTCTGGCCGACGAGGCGCGCCAGCGCGAGGACTGGAAATGGGCCGAGGCCGCGTCCGACTATGTCGCCGTCAACGCCCTGGGCCGGGTCTATCCGGTCGAGGTCGTCCGGTCCGAGGACGATGCGGCGCAGATCGCCGCCCTGTCCGAGGAATACGACGCCCTCGTCTCCGAGGCCGGGCCGGAAGGGCTGACGCCCGAAGCCGACGCCCGGCTGGAAGAGATCGACAAGGCCCTGCAAGCCTTCGGCCCGGACTTCGACTATCCCGCCGAGGTCAAGGCGCGGGCCGGGGTCATGGTCCTGCTGGGCCACGACGGACTGGCCCGGTTCGAGCGGGGTCTGGTCAGGGCCGAGGATGCGGTCAGCGACCGGGCGCCCGATCCGGACGCCCCGGAAAGCTGGTCCGAGGCGGAGACGCAGGACGGCGAAACGGCCCCGCCCGCGCCGGAAGCCGAGGCCGACGAGGGACCGGCGCCCCTGTCCGAACGGCTGGTGATCGACCTCACCGCCCATCGGACCATGGGGCTGCGCGATGCGGTTCAGGCCGATGAAAACATCGCCCTGACGGTGGTGGTCCATGCGCTGGCCTTGCAGGTCTTCTACCCGGCGTGGGGGACGTGGACGCCCCTGCAACTGCGTCTGGGCGTGACCGGTCTGGAGCGGCTGGCGCCCGGCGTCAGCGACAGCCCGGCCGGGCGGCGGGTGGCCGACCGGCTGGAGGCGTGGGGCGCCCGTCTGCCGGAAGAGGCGCGAGACCTCTGGGCCGTGCTCATGACCGTGCCGCCGTCGGACCTTCTGGACCTGATGGCCTGTTGCGCGGGCGTCGGCCTCTATGCCGTGCGCGACCCCCACGACCGCAAGCCGGACGCCCTCGCCCATGCCGAGACGCTGGCGACCGCCACCGGTCTGGATATGACAGGAACGTGGACCGCCACCGCCGCCAGCTATTTCTCCCGCGTGTCCAAGGCGCGGGTTCTGGAAGCGGTGACCGAGGCGACCACGCCCGAGGAAGCCGGGCGGATCGCCGGGTTCAAGAAGGGCGACATGGCCGATGCCGCCGAGCGGCTGGTCGAGGGCAAGGGCTGGCTTCCGTCCGTACTGCGCACCGTCTCCGATGCGGCGGAACCGGAGGCCCCGGAGCCGGAAGGCGAGGCGACCGAGCCGCCCGCAGCCGATGACGACGCCTACCGGTTCGCCGCCGAATAGACGGTGTAAGGGGCCGAAAACTCGCCGCGCGCCCTTTGGGGCGCGCGGCTTTTTGTCTCCGGGCAAGGCGGCGAAGCGTGGTGTTCCGCTTCGGCATAACGCTGTAAGTCCAATGGTCGGGGGGACGGACCGATGGACCGGAACCCGGGCGACCTTTTCCGAACCGAACGGCTCCGGGTCGGGTCGCCCACGGCCCCCGGTCAAGGTGTGATCCGCGCATGAAGCCGAGCAAATTCATCGCGCATCAGGAACGGCGGCTGAAGCGTGCGCTGAGCGACGACGAGCGCGACGCCGTCGAACAGGCCCGCGAGGATACGACCACGGGCCAGTCCGACACGGTCAAGGCGATGTGGAAGGCGCTGGACGACGCGCCTGAACCCGATCCTGAGAACCCTCGCGAGAAACCGTCCCACCAGCGTCAGGGCGCCGTCGCGAGAGCTAGGCCGCTCTGATCCGCGGCCACAACGAACTGTACTTCCGCGCCTCCTGTTTGCGGCGCCGGTCCTGTGCCCGTGCGCCGTTGGGCCGACAGGCGATGTCCAGCTCAAGCAGGTGTGACTGCGACATGTTGAAGGTGACGTTCGGCCACTCGTTTCCGTCCCGGTCGTACGCCGTCCGGTATCGGAAACCAAGATGGACGGCCGCCACGATCAGAGGGCCGTTCGCGACATAGTCCGGGCCCAAGGGCGCGCCGTCGGGGAAGGTGCAGGCGAAGTTCTCCGCGATGTGCTTCAGGCGATAGCTGTCGGTGTCGGGGCGGATGGTCTTCGTCGCGGGCACCGACGCCAGCATGGCGAGTGCGCGCAGCACATGGTCGGCGACTGCGATCTCCTTCAGCTCCTCCCGATACGCCTGGACCCGGTCATAGTGCTCGTAGGGCGTCTCCCAGCGACCATCGCTTCGGCGTTCGGGCCGCCCGAAACCCCATCCCCATTTATGGAGACGATCGTCGCGGTCCATCGCCGTGAGCGTGATCGCATGTGCTGCGGCGCGCAGCAGCATCGATGCCGGCGCATCGAAGTCACGTTCGGTCAGGTAGCGGCCGAACGGCTCAGGATCGATCCGTCGAGAACCGCCCGCGTCGATGCGAGCGCGCAATTCGGCGTTGGAGTGGAAGCCCAGTCCACGCGCCAGCGCTTCGACGCGGTGGGAGGATTTGATTTCGGGAGCGGTCTGTCGAAGTCCGGCCTTGAGGCGCTCGAGGGTGACAGGGTTCAGAGTGATGTCGAGTTCGACCATGGCGTTTGCCTCTGTGGGTGCGCAGGTCGCCGATTACGCTGCGGCACACGAGGAAAACGTGGGGCCGAGGAAGGGATTGCAAGCCACGAGACGTTTGACCCGGCGACAGGTCACAGGCGCCTAACCCGACTCACAAGATGCCGTGAGTCGCAGGATGCGCAAGGAGTGGCACGACCGGGCCGACTGGCATCCTGATCGCCCTGCGTTCGTCGATGGCGCTTTTCCCCCGGGCAGCCTGGTCATGCACCTCGGGGAGGCTGCGCCGGGCGAGGCTTGCCCGGCGTCGCCTTAGGGCATCCGGCGTTGCACGCCTTCCAGCAGATAGGCGACGAGCAGGGTGAGGCCCCGGCGCTCCACGCAGAATTTGCGGCGCTCGTTCACGGCGTCGAGCAGGTCCTGCCACTCCCCGAGAAGTTCCGCCTCCTGGGCCGAATCCAGCAGGCTCAGGTCGATGTCCCGTCCGAGGCGACGACGCAGGTAGTCGAAGACGGTTCCGTTCCTGATCTCCTCCTTGACCTCATCGATCATGATGTCGTCGTAGCGACCGGAGTCCATCGCCCCGTTCAGATAGAAGGCAATGAAGGTCAGGATGGATGGCGGCATGAGCGCTCCTTGTCAGGCGGAGCGCCACGTTGCCCGCTCGGTACGATCGCCGCAAGCCGACTACCTTGAGGGGCTGTGGCGCATCGCGCCGTCAACCTCCGCTTGTGGACTCGCCGAAGATGCGGATAGCTGCGCGTCGGGAGGCGTGTATGGGACATTTTTTGCATCGATCGGAGTGCCGGTCCTGGATCTATCCGTGGCGATGTCCGGACTGCACCTCGGCGATCTACGTCTATCAATGCAGTTGCGGCAGCGGCGTCTTCTTCGAAACCAATCAGCCGCCGTGGCCGCGACACGACTGCAGCGCCGCGATCGTCGGCGCTTCAATGGCGGGCGCGGGCGGCTGGCTGAAAGCCGGCCTCGATCCTTCGACCGGAAAGGGACAGCCTCTTGAGGCCCTCAAAGGCTTTGTGGCCATCGGCACGGGCGCACCGACGCCGGAGCCACCCGCCCACATCGTCGCTCCGGCGCACCAGCTTGTCGGGGTCAAGGCGATGGACCCGATGCCGGGTGAGCACGAGAGCTTCATCGGCGTCGTGCGCGATCTGAAGGTCGACACGACCCGGATCAAGGAGCTCTACGCGGATCTCGGCGACCTTGGACGCAAGCTCCTGGACCTGCCTGCGCGCGGCGCCGCCCGGCAGATCACCATCGAGAAGAATGATCTCGACCCTATCGAAAGCTACACGGCCGTGGCCCCGGTCGATCTTCTTCAAGGCGTCGGCGTTGGCGAGATGGTCTGGGTTGAACTGTCGGCCCGCCACGGCGCGGATCGGTCGGCCTGGGTGGTGGTCAGTCTCGGCGCGCTGGGCTGACGGGGTCACCCTCGATCGCTCCCGTTCGCACTTGCGCGTCAGACCGAGCGGAGCCCTCGGTCCTCATAAACCGAGCGGGACGGATCGCGGAGGGCGCTCAGCCAGGCTGGGACCTCAGCGCGCGTCTCGCCATTAAAGCCTTCGACGAAGACGCTGCAGAAGGCGAGGGCGGCGTCCCTCGCCGTCATCTCTGCGGGAATGCGGTGGCTCGCTGCAACCGCGTCGCCCGCCACGCCGGACCAACCCGTCACACGCTCCTGATGCTTGATCATGATCATCTGGACGATCCAGAGAAAATCAGTCCGTTTGTCACTCATGGCGCGGCCTCATGCGAAGACTACCGGGGCGGGCCGCTGTTGGGCGGGCCTGTCGGCTAACATTGCTCTCTTATAGCCGGTGCTGTGATGGAATCCCACGTCCGCAGCAACGGCCAGCACGTCAGCTGGTACAGCAGCCAGCAGGCGTAAACGGCCTCGGTCGTATGGCATCCCCCGGTGCCGATCCGTCCATGGGCCACCGCATGGCGCAGGGCCGACCCCGCCCGGAAATCGAACAAGAGCTCAAGCTCCAGAACGGTGGCCGGCGGCAGGATGGCTTCCAGCTGAGGGCGCAGTCTGCCCAACATCGCCGACAGAGACACATTCTCCTCCGTCATGTCGTCGAAATCGACGACCGGGTCATGGTCCGCAACCCGGAGCACATGGCGCAGGCACGGCTCCAGTTGCGGAACGAGCAGATGGACCGCTGACTGATCGTCACCCTGCAGAAGGCGGGTAAAGCCCAGCGCCATGAGACCTTGCTGCTCCCAGCGCACGAACGGGGAGCGGGACACGATCGCCCCAAGATGCCGTTCATGAATGTTGTGCCGTTGGGAGAGGGTCAGCCGGGCCGGGTCGAAACTCCCCTGCACAACGATCTGCCGACGAAATCGCTCGGATTCGTTGATCCTCTGCTTCAGCCAATCCTCGTCGGGATCTTCCCGATCTCCGGATGGCGTGTTCGCGGCGGTTCGTCCGTCTTCGTCGGAGTGCCGGGTTCCCATCATGGCGCCGAGCGGGAACTGATCGAGCGAGGCCAGTGCGTCCTCGCGAAGCGTTTCGACGGGCTGGGACCGTCCGATGCAGGCCAAGGCCTTCAACGCCGCCGGGAGATCCAGCTGCGCGAAGGTCTCGAACGCCTCCCGTCGCTCTTCGCCGAGGTCGAGCGGAACGGTCATCATGACGAACTCGGACAGGGCGTCTTCCTGAAGATCACGCAAGTCCCGCCGGAGCGAACGGCGCCACTCATCCTGTCCCCTTATGCCGCGCAGGGCGTGCAGGGCGGACTGCACCCAATGCGCCTTGGCGCCGGAGGTGCTGACCTGGTCCACCATCTTCAGGATTGTGCTGACCCTCTCGACCTGACACCGCCTGCTGGCGTCCTCGTCGCGGGCTTGCAAATGAAGGTGCGCGGCGTGTCCCAGCAACTGCGCGGACGCCAAGGGATCGAACCGATCCGGCGCGTCGCGAGCGACGGCCTCGAGGTCGGCGGCGACGTCGAGGGCCGGGACCAGATCGTAGTAGCGCGCAAGTGCCGCCGCCGAACCGAAGACCGTGACCGCGCGGTCGGTCACCGCTCTACCATAGAGGCGCAAAAAGGCGTCACGCGCGGCCGGGTCGGTTTTCTTCTTGCCGGTCAGCCTGAGCGCCAGCTGCAGGGCGCGTTGGGCGAACCCTAGCGCTTCAAACGACGCGCCCTCGGCTTCGCCGTATCGCGGTCTGGCGCGCCCATCGAGCAACCGATCCAGGCTATCCACATAGCCGTCGATCGCACAGCGTCCCGCTGCACCGCGATGGCGTTCATTGGTCCAGGCTATGTCGGCCAGTCGCGCCTTCAGCCCGGGGTGATCGAGTTGAGCCGCCAGGGTTTCGAAAACCCCGGCCTGAGGGAGGAAATCCTCGATCGCGGGCATCCGCCAGCCCTCGCCCACATATCGCGGGCCCCACGGCGACCCTTGGTCAGCGGGGCGGAGCAGGAGTCCGACGGCGCCGGACAGCCAGTACCACCCGGAGGCCAGTTGTCCCTCGCTCGCTCGCGCGAGCACCATGAAGCGTTGCTCGAACACGCCCGCATCGACGTGCGAATGGTCCGCCGTTTCGGCGTTTATCGCTTCGACATCGAAGCCGATGATCGCCGTGGTCGGCGGCGGCCAGGTCAAGCCTTCGGAAGAGGTCGTGGACATCGTCGTGGACGGCGGCTCTAGGTCTCGGTCGAACCCTCAGCCCGCAGCTCAGCGAGCCGGCGATCGGAGGCTTCGGCCACAATCTGGCGGAGCAACTCGATGCGCTCTCCGAGATACGCGAGCTCCTCCTCCGTGATGCGGTAGTGGCGCGAGTAGCGAGCCTTCACGTAGGCCGCGCGCAACAGTTCGAAGCAGCGCTTCTGGAACTTGGTCTCCTGCGGCCACACTTCGCGAAGGCGCGGTTCCAGCGGCTCCGTGATCTTCCGGAGATGGACGAGGTTGTGGCTGCGAGGCGCATAGAGCGTCAGGACGAGCAGCAAGCCCTGATAGAGGGACTCGGTCGCTTGATGCAGATTGAACGCTGCGAGCTTTAGCTCGTGATCGTCGATGCAGAACCGCGCGATTTTCGTGAAGCCGTTCGAAGCTGCTTTCCACTCCTCGACGTACTCCATCGTCTCTTCCAGTGCGGTCGCTGGCGGAAGAGGCTGCGGGTCCGACAGCTTCACGCCGGGCGTATCCTTCAGGACGATGCCCTCGCGGACGATGTCGATGAAGAACGGACGGCCGTGCTCCAGCTTGAAGTTCACGTCGTCGAGGCTGTGAACGATGAGCTCGGTGGAGGTGCGCATGGCGCCGAGCGTCCACTGCTCCATCAGCTCCTCGTTGACCTTCTCCCAGAACTCGATGTCCGTGAGGTCCTCGTGATCGACGATGACCAGCAGATCGAAATCCGAGAAGTAACGGCTGATAGGATCGTGGACCCAGTCGCCTCGTGCGTAGCTCCCGTAGAGGATGATCTTCAGGATGCGACCGTTCTTTAGTCGGTCGGCCCGTCGCGTCGAGATTGCCTTGGCGAACCCCTCCTCGATGATGTCGACGTACCGTTCCAGCTCACGCTGCTTGGTCGGCGACAGTTTGCGGAGAGGGCGTTTCATGGGGTGAGTCTCGGAAATGCCCGGCCTCGAAGCAAGGTCGAAAACATCGCATCCCTGTCGCAGCGGCGATCGGGCATCAGAACAGGGGCTCGTGATCGACGTCGTCTCGCCGCAGGCCATAACGCCGGATCAACAGCGCTTCCAGCGCGTCCGGATCTCTCATTCGTCCGCCCTGCAAGCCCCACGAACCGACGTGGGCGCCGATGAACATCAGCCTGTTCACTCTGATGGCCTCGTCCGAAAAGGCCTCGGCGGACAGCGCTTCATCCGGTTCTTCAGGCCTGTTCAATTCGGCTTTCGCCTTCTCCATCACCTCGCGCGACGGTCTTCCCGCCACATCGAACGAAAAGCGGGCGTTCAAGGCGATATTCGCCAGGATGCTCAGGATTTCCCAGTCCTTGAGTCCCTCGTCGCGCATCGCCGCGAGGCGGGCGCGCACATCCGGATCCGCTAGAATTACTGGGAGGGTGTGGCGGAGATAGGCGAACGAGCGATTGTATCGCTGCTCAATCGACAGTGCGGCTTCATCCGCATCATATCCTGGCCCGGGCCCCGTCGGCCCCGACAGCGCCTCGATCTTTCTAAGCTCAAAGACGCGTTCGGGCTCGATGGTCGGCAACGCCTGGCGGATCGCCTCGCCGAACGCCTCCTCAGAGATCAGGTCTCGGTAGAGTTCCGGGTAAGGGCGAGCGGTGAAGAGCTCGCCGGCGAGCGCTTCCACCTGGTCGCTCAGTGCTTCGGCCGCTTCCTTCGGCGGCAACAGCGACAGGGCTCCGAGGATCGGAGCGAGGACCCGTTGAATCATCGGCCATGGGTCTGGCGGGCCTCCAGACGGAAGGGTGAGACTGAAGGTGCGTATTGTGGTCGGCGTGCTGGGTTCGACTTCCTCGAACGCAGGCTCCGCGTGTGTCGGATCCACCCGGACATCGATATGCACTTCACCCGGAAGGGTCACCAGATCGACCCGGAGCAGGATGACGGCGAAAAGCTGGAGGCTGGCTATAACCTGTTCGGCCTCGGGCACGACGGCGTAGCGGTTCTCGAACACGCACGTCCAATCGATATCCATCGCGCGCCAGCGAACGGTTCGCTTGGGGCCAAAATCACTGAACGGACGATCAAGGAAAGCCTCCTGGAGACGCTCCCACAGTTCATCCGGGTTATCCTGAATCCAGAAGCCGTCCGCCGACTCCGAGGCGGACCGGATTGGATCCCAGAGCACAGGCGGCCAGTCGGCGTACAGTCTGTCAAAGGTAGGCAGCGCCTCGGGGGCGAGCCTGAGAAGAGCCCCTCGCCACGTCGTCAGTTGCCCGATGTTGACGTTGAGGTCCGAGTGCTTCTCAAGGTCGAGAGGGTCCGCTTGATGCTGGACATGAGCGCGCAGCATCGCCGCCATCGCTTGAATGAAACCAACCGCGCAGCCTGCGTTGTCCTCGAAGTCCGCCACGGACAAGCGCGCGGTGGGCAGAAGCGGGCCGAGCGCGTCCTCGGGGTGGTACTCGGCAATGAAGGCCGCCGCGAGCGCGTAGTTCTTGGCTGCATAGGTCAGCCCCAAATCCCGGTAGCAGCCTGCGAGCAGGAGCATGACGCGGACGGCGCCCTCGATGCGGTCCCCAGAAAACCACTTCGCCTTGGCCTTGTGGAGCTCGCGGATCGCCGTCAGTGGATGATCATTGTCCAGAAGCGCGAGCGCCCTTTTGAGGGCCTTTTCACCTGCCACCGCGCCGCCAGCCCGTTCAGCGATCAGTTCGTCGGCGCGTTCCGCCAAGGCGAGCAGCTCCGCATCCTCGCCCGCGATCGCGATCACCTTGGTCAGGAAATCCGAGAAGTCTTCGATCGGGAAGAGTGGCGTAGATTTGGCTTCATCGAGCATCCGTCCCCAGTCCAAACGAGATGCGTTTGGATCGCTTGGCGCGTCCGGAGCGCTCGGGAGTCCGCTGATGTGCCCGCGAACGCGAAGCAGCCCGGTGCGACGCACCGGGCCGGGCGCGGTCTCGATCTCGCGATCGATCACGTCGAGAAGGGTGTTTCGCCACTCAACGAGCTCGTCCAATGAGCCGTGATAGGTCGAGTGGAGCAAGCCGCCGTGCGCATAGACGAGCAAGGTGGCTGCGTTCTGCAGGTCAGCCTGCCCGGTCCATTCCCCGACGTCGGAGTAGTAGTCGCGGAGCCTGTGCGCCTGGGGGTTCAGATCCCCGAACCCTCGAAGGGACGCGACCGCGATCTCATAGGCCGCGTTCCGGGCGAGACCACGCGGTGCCGCCTCGTGCGCCGCGAAGACCTCCATCTTCGAAATCCAGAAGCGGAGATCGTGACGTGCTTCGATGTCGAAGGTCGCTCGCCGCACACCGCGCTTTATGTCCGTGAAGTCGGCCTGGCTTATCACCAGCGGTTCGCGGTCTCGCCAACGGGCAAGACGATCATCGTACCCGTCGCCACTCGCAGGACCTGCGGGGCCGATCTCGGCCGGCAGCGAAAGGTACTGCTGGGCGATCCAGAACAGATCGCGATCTGCCAGCCATTCGGCGATCGCCTGGCCATCGAAAATCCTGAGCTCGATGTTGTGCTCGTCTCTCGCCCACTTCTGCAATCTGCGGCGCCGACCGATCGGGAAATCCGCCTCGCAGAAGTAGACGATCTCATCGACGGCCCCGCCCGCGACGATGGACTTCACATCCTTCTTGATCTTCGGTTCGATCCGCTTCTCGAGACTGCAGGCGAACACGACCTCGCGGGCTCCGGAGGCCTGTGCGACGAACGGCGAGTTCGCGGTCAAGGGAAGCGGCAGGTTCGTCCTGAACGACTCGAAATCCCGGCCTCCATCACCGCCCGCACTGACGGGGCCGGTCGCGGGCAGGATGTTCGAATAGAGCCGAGCTCGCGCGACGTGTCGCGTCAGATGCTCGAAGTCATGGTGCGCATTGAGCGCGCCCAGCTCGTTCAGGTGATAGCGGAGAACGCGAGAAAGCTGTGCTGGCGAGGGGCCGTCGGCCAAGGCGTATTTGTCCCGTCTAGGTTTTTGCGCCCGTTTCCGGGTCCTAGCTGTAGTTGTGATGCTGATTTGGTCGCTGTGGAAGGCTAACGGAAGTCCCGCGTTCGCACCCTGATCGCCTCAAGCGACAGATCGGGGATGTAGATGTCCCGCACCTTGGGCGTGCGGGCGTCGGGCGCGCTGCCGCGATAAACCTCGTCGCCCCGGCCGTGCGGCAGGGGGAAGTGATCCCGCTGGCCCAGTGACGCCAATAGGTCGGATGCGTCGTGCATGCGTGTCGCCACGATGTGGACGACCTCGCCCTCGCGCTGGACCGTCCCGTCTACGACGAGAAGGCTGGCGCCGAGCACGATGCGGCGCTGCTGTTCGTAGAGGCTGGGCCAGATGACCAGATTGGCGACGCCGGTCTCGTCCTCGATCGTGATGAACATCACGCCCTTGGCTGAGCCGGGCTTCTGACGGACGAGCACCAGACCTGCGACCCGGGTCTGGCGGCGGTCCCGCATCGCTGAGGCGTCCGCGCAGGTCATGACATGGCGCGACTGGAGGGTGTCGCGCAGGAAGGCGACCGGATGCTCGCGCAAGGTCAGGCCGACATGGCTGTAGTCCTCGACCACCTCCTGGCCCGCCGGCATTCCGGGCAGGGTCGCGTCCGGCTCAGCGACCTCCGGTGTTGTCGCGCCATCGTCCTGGACGACGGCGAACAGGGGTAGGGGATCATCACGCAGGGCCTTGATCGCCCATAGTGCCTCGCGCCTTTGCAGGCCCATGGACGGCAGGAAAGCGTCCGCCTCGGCGAGGCGGGTGAGGGCGCCGACCGGCGTCGAGGAGCGTCGCCAGACATCCTCGACACTGGTGAAGGCCGCCGCGCGCCGATGAACGACGAGGCACCCCGCGTCCGCATTCGCCAGGCCGCGCACCATGCGCAGGCCGAGACGAACGGCGAAGCGGTCCTCACGGTCGGTGGGCTCAAGCGTGCAGTCCCAGCGGCTGGCGTTGACGCAGACCGGGCGGATTTCGACGCCGTGCTCACGGGCGTCGCGAACGATCTGGGCCGGGGCATAGAACCCCATGGGTTGGGCGTTCAGCAGGGCGGCGCAGAAGACGTCGGGGTGATGGCATTTGAGCCAGGAGGAGGCGTAGGCGATCAGGGCGAAGGACGCCGCATGGCTCTCGGGGAAACCATAGGAGCCGAAGCCCTCCAGCTGGCTGAAGGTCTTCTCGGCGAACTCGGCCGTATAGCCGCGCTCGACCATGCCGTTGACCAGCTTGTCCTTGAAGTGGCTGACGCCGCCGGTGAATTTGAACGTCGCCATGGCCCGGCGCAGCTGGTCCGCCTCGGACGCCGTGAACCCGGCGCATTCGATGGCGACCCGCATCGCCTGTTCCTGGAAGAGGGGGACGCCGAGCGTCTTGCCCAGCACCCGCTCCAGCTCCGGCTTGGGATAGTCGACCGGCTCCTTGCCCTCGCGTCGTCGCAGATAGGGGTGGACCATGTCGCCCTGAATCGGGCCAGGGCGGACGATCGCCACCTCGATGACCAAGTCGTAGAAGGTGCGCGGCTTGATCCGGGGGAGCATGGCCATCTGGGCCCGGCTCTCGATCTGGAAGACCCCCAGCGTGTCCGCCTTGCGGATCATCGCATAGGTCTTCGGATCCTCGGCCGGGATCGAGGCCAGATCGAGCTCGACGCCCTTGTGGTCCCGCAGCAGGTCCAGGCCCCGTCGCATGCAGCTCAGCATGCCGAGCGCAAGCACATCGACCTTCATGAACTTCAGGGCGTCGATGTCGTCCTTGTCCCATTCGATCACCTGGCGGTCCTTCATCGCCGCAGGCTCGATGGGGACGAGATCGTCCAGTCGGTCGTCCGTCAGGACGAAGCCGCCCGGGTGCTGGCTCAAATGCCGGGGAAAGCCGATCAGCTGGCGGGACAGGTCGAGCGCCAGCCGAAGGCGCCGATCCTGGAGGTTGAGGTTCAGTTCCTCGGCGTGTCGATCCTCGACGCCCTCGCTGGAATAGCTCCAGACCTGGGACGACAGCGTTTTGATCAGATCCTCGGACAGGCCGAGCGCCTTTCCCACGGCGCGCAGGGCGCCGCGTGACCGGTAGCGGATCACGGTGGCGCACAGCGCCGCGCGATCGCGGCCGTAGGTCTCATAGACCCACTGGATCACCTCCTCGCGCCGTTCGTGCTCGAAATCGACGTCTATGTCCGGCGGCTCCTTCCGCTCCTGGCTGACGAAGCGTTCGAACAGCAGGTGGTTGCGGCCCGGGTCGATCGAGGTGATGCCCAACACGAAACAGACCGCCGAATTGGCGGCCGATCCGCGGCCCTGGCAGAGGATGTCCCGGCTTCGGGCGAAGCGGACGATGGAGTTCACCGTCAGGAAATAGGGGGCATAGCCCAGGGCCTCGATGAGCGTCAGCTCATGCTTCAGGCTGGCGCGCACCTTGTCCGGCAAGCCGTCCGGATAGCGGCCGGCCGCGCCCTCCCAGGTCAATCGCTCCAGCGCCTGTTGCGGCGTCAGGCCGGGCAGGGCGGCCTCCCTGGGATACTGATACGACAGCTCGTCGAGGTTGAACCGGCACCGGTCGGCGATCTCGACCGACCGGCGCAGAGCGTCCGGATAGCGGGCGAACAGCCGGTGCATCTCCTCGGCGCGCTTCAGGTGACGATCGGCCGAGCGTTCCCGCTTGAAGCCGACATCGTCGATCGTGCAGCCCTCGCGAATGCAGGTCAGCACGTCCTGAAGGATGCGGCGGTCCGGGTGGTGGAAGAGGACGTCGTTGGTCACGACAGTGTTCACCCCAAGATCCTGGGCCAGCTCCGAAAGTTGATGCAGCCGCATCTGGTCCCGGGGGCGGCGGCGCAGGGTCAGGGCGCAATAGGCGTCAGCGCCGAAGATGTCGGCCAGGGCCGAGAGGCGTCGGCGGTACGACGCATCGGCGCGATCGGTGACGAGCACGGCGATCAGGCCCCCGGCATGGTCCGCCAGATCGGACCAGTCGAGGCGACACGCACCCTTGCCTGCGCGCCCCTTCCCGAGGGTCAGCAGTCGACACAGGCGACTGTAGGCCGCCCGATCGGTCGGATAGACCAGTATAGCGGTCTCATCGACGAGTTCGAGACGACAGCCGATCACCAGTCGAACCCCGGTCGCCTTGGCGGCCTCATGCGCTCGCACGATGCCGGCGACGCTGTTCCGGTCGGTGATGGCGAGCGCCTCCAGGCCGCAGACGGCGGCCTGGGCGAACAGCTCGTCGCAGCCGCTGGCGCCGCGCAGGAACGAGAAGTGGGAGGCGCACTGGAGTTCGGCATAGCGCCGCGTTGCGGTCTCGCTCATCCGAACCGGCCGTGGATGAACCAGGCCTGGGAGCCGGTCGTCGCATCCTCGCCGTCGCCGGCCCGGAACAGCCAGAAGCGCTCGCCGGCGTCGTCCTCGACCTGGAAGTAGTCGCGGACCGCCCACATCTCCGCATCGCGTCGCCCCCACTCGCCGAAGATCCGCTCCGGGCCGTCGGCCCGGCGGATCCGGCGGCGGACGCCGCGCCAGGTGAAATGGGTCGGCGGGTTGTCGGGCAGGAGCGCGATCGTCTCGATCGGCTCCGGCTTGCGGAACAGCCGCGTCGGGCGTGGCCAGTCCGGCGCCCAGGCCCCGCCCGTCGGGGCGGACAGAGGTGCGACCTTCCGGGTGGAGCGCTCCGGGACGTCGCTTTCCACCGGAGACAGCCGATAGAGCCGGTCGGCGCCGATCCGGTTCGCCAAGGTATCGACGAGCATGGACACGTCCGGTGCGGCCTCCGCGCCGAAACGCGCGGCGGCGGGCCGCCAGTTCAGCGGCTCGGCCGCACTCGCGGCCAGCGTCATGCGGTCGATGCCGAAGCCGGGCGCGATCGTTTCGATCTTGTCGGTCAGCAGCCGGGTCAGTCGGCGCACGTCGCGCACCGGCTTGGCCAGACCCACACGGACCGCCTCGATCCGGTTGTCCACGCGGTAGCAGAGCCAGTCGAGCCGTCGCGCCCCCAGGCCGCGCGTCTCCAACTGCCCGCACAGGGCTTCGGCCAGGGCGCCGGCGTACCGGGCCAGGGTTTCAGGGGCCCCGATAGGCTCGGCGAAGACCCGTTCGACGCGGGGCGTCTCAGGCGCCTCGACCGGGATCAGGGGCTCGCCCGACCGGCCATAGGCCTGGTCGAGACGCCGGCCCAGCTCCGCTCCGAAACGGAGCTGGAGAGGCGCGCGGGGCCGGTGGGCGACGTCGCCGATCCGCTCGAACCCCATTCGCCTCAGCCCGGCGGGAAGGTCCGCCGGGAGGCGCAAGGCCTCCAGCGGCAAGGGGGAGAGCGCCGCATCGACGCCGTCTTCCGCGATGAGGCTCTGGTTGGCGCGGAAACGGGCGACCGCATGGGCGGCGCCGAGCGTGGGGCCGACGACGCCCCGACTGGTCACACCGACGCCCTGAAGGCGCGTCGCCAGATCGCGCAGAAGCGCCGCCTCGCCTCCCTTAAGATGGGCGGCGCCGGTGACGTCGATCGCCAGCCCATCCGGCGGATCGGCCTGGCACACGGGGGCGTAGCGGTGCATCGCCCACAGGGCGAGGCGGTCCAGAGCCTCGGCGTCGCCATGCGGATCGGCGTCTCTCACGTCCAGACCCGGGATCAGGGCCTGGGCCTGGGTCGCGGCCATGCCGACGCGCGCGCCGGAGGCGGCGGCGGCGGCGTTGCAGGCCGTCACGACTCGTTTGCGACCGATCCGGCCGGTGAGGACGAGAGGATGCTCAGGCGGCGGTGCGTCGGCGCCCAGCCGGCGGTGCAACCGATCGACGGGCCAGTTCGGCAGGAAGAGCGAGACGACCCGTCTCATCGCAAGCGTCCAGAATGAAGTCCGCCGCGTCGGCGCCGCGGCAACGCATAAGTTCGATCCGCCATCGCGCCCGACCGATCCCGGGGACCGGCAAGGGCGCCGATGGCTCGGCGCTGACGCGCCAGCGCGTGGCGGCGGCGGTCGGCTGGCCGAAGTCGGCGGCCTCCGCCGCCCGGCGCCATCGCCGGACCGCAAGGCCGATGACGCCCGACGCCTCGGCGGCCAGCTGCAGCCGGCGCGAGGCGGTCATGGTCAGGCGGGATGTCTCGCAGACGACGCCCGCCAGCCCGCCATGGCGCAGGCCCTCCTCGAAACAGGCCATCAGCGCCTTCTCGTCGCCCGCCTCGACGTAGATGACCCGGTCCGGTCCCAGCCCTGCATGGTTGAGCGCGGGGGCGAACAGGTCGGGGCGGGTGATGCACCACAGAACCGGTCCGGGCAGACGGGCGACGATGCCCGCCGCGAACAGGGCGGCCGCCGCGCCGCCGACGGCATCGTCGCCGCCCCCGGCCACCTCGTGGAGCGCCCCGAGCGCGAGACCTCCGCCCGGCAGGGCGGCGTCCAGCGTCGCCACCTCGAACGGCAGCACGCCGGCCGCGCGACGGTCAGCCTGCTCCAGCGCGCGAACCTTGGCGCGCAGATCGTCGAAGTGGGCCGAGCGGGCGGCCGGCATGGACGAACTCCTCCTCGTCTCTATGATGTTCCTGAAATGTTCTGGTTCGAAGGTGAGGCCGGAGTCAATCCGGCCGGTGCCTTTTCCCCCGGGATTTGCGGCGACCCCGGAGCCGTGAAATCCTCGGCGCGACGTCACGGGAGCTCAGGTCATGTGCAACGAGTACCAACTCATCCTGCCGTTCGACGATGTGATCGCGGCGTTCAATCTGACGGGAAATCGGCTCGTCTTTCCCGGCGGCATGCCGAACTTCGGCCCGATGGCCTCGATCCGCATCGGGGATCGGGCCCCGATCATCCAGATGGGGGCGGAGGGGCCCGAAGCCGTCATGACCCCCTGGGCCTGGAAGGGGCAGGGCGGACGCCCGGTCTTCAACTTCCGATCCGACGGGCGATCCTTCGAGGGGTCGCACCGGTGCCTGATCCCCGCGGACGGCTTCTTCGAGTTCACCGACCCTGAACCCGGACAGAAGAGAAAGACCAAATGGCGCTTCACCCTGTCCGGCCAGCGGCTCTTCTGGGTGGCGGGCCTGATCAAGGACGGCGCCTTCGCCATGCTGACCACCGAGCCGGGGGAAGATATCGCCCCCTATCACGACCGGCAGATCGTGGTGCTTCGGCCCGAGGACGGTGCTGCCTGGCTCGACCTTCAGCGGCCCCAGACCGAACTGTTGCGGGCTCTGCCCGCCGGGAGCCTCGACGTCGAGAAGGTCTTCCCCGCCGCAGCCTGAGCGCCGGTTTGAGCCTGGGCGGGTTGGGGCCTGACCGACCATGCCGGGGACCGATGGCGATGACGGGGTGTTCGGGGCGGCCGGGGTCTCGCATCCTTTTCGCGCCAGCCGGCGCGGCCTCTCGATGAGGCGGATCTGACCGAAACCCGGTCGGCTGGCGCAACCGCTTGCGCGACTTTCATCCCCGGCCTGACGGCCTTCCTCGCGAAACAAGAAAGTCTCTTGTCGCGGTCCTCCGCTTCGCTGCGGGGGCTCGCTCCACTCTCCCTGCGCGCCGCCCGGGCCCCGGTCTCCCGATCGCCATCGAGGCCGCGGCAGGCGTGGCCCGAAGCAAAGGAGAGACTGACATGGCCACCATCGGCACCTTCACCGCCCAAGGCGACGGCTACACCGGTTCGATCAAGACCCTCACCCTGAACGTCAAGGCGGCGGTTCTTCGGCCCAACGAGAAGAACGACGACAAGGCCCCCGACTTCCGGATCTTCGCCGGCCAGACCGAGTTCGGCGCCGCCTGGAAGCGCAAGAGCCAGCAAGACCGCGACTACCTCTCGGTCAAGCTCGACGATCCCAGCTTCCCGGGACCGATCTACGCCTCCCTGGTGGAGGTCGAGGGCGGACACAGCCTGATCTGGTCCCGCTGACCAAAGAGCCGCGGCGGCGCGGAGACCGCGCCGCCGCTCCTTCTTCCCACACTCCGTTTCGAGGAGGCCGCCATGACGCGCCCCGCCGATCCCGCACGCCCGGACATCCACACCCGGGTCACCCAACAGATCATCGCCCAGCTCGAAGCCGGGGTCCGCCCCTGGACCCAGCCCTGGAAGGCCTCGATCTCCGTCAGCCGCCCGCTCCGCCATGATGGAACGCCCTACAACGGCATCAATGTCGTCCTGCTCTGGGGCGAAGCGGCCAGCCGGGGATTCAGCCGCTCCACCTGGATGACCTTCCGTCAGGCGCTGGCCCTCGGCGCCCACGTCCGTAAGGGCGAACGCGGCGCGACGGTCGTCTACGCCAACCAGATCGTCCGTGAGGACACCGACGACACGGGCGCGGACGTCCAGCAGCGCATCCCGTTCCTGAAGGCCTACACCGTCTTCAACGTCGATCAGATCGAAGGCCTGCCGGAGCGCTTCGGCGAACCGGAGACGATCGAGATTAATCCGGATGAGCGGATCGCCCGCATCGACGCCTTCTTCAGACACTGCGGCGCCGAGATCCGGCACGGCGGCGGCAGCGCCTACTACGCCCCGGGTCCGGACCATGTGCAGATGCCGCCGTTCGAATGTTTCGAGACGGCGGACGACTACTACAGCACCCTCGGCCACGAGATGACCCACTGGACGCGCCATCCCACGCGTCTCGATCGGGACCTGGGCCGTCAGCGCTTCGGCGACGCCGGCTATGCCCGCGAAGAGCTCGTCGCCGAGCTCGGCGCCGCCTTCCTCTGCGCGGACCTCGGGCTCGCCCTCGAACCGCGCGAGGACCATGCGGCCTATATCGCCAACTGGCTCGAGGTCCTGAAGGACGACAAGCGCTTCATCGTCTCGGCGGCCTCGCACGCGCAGAAGGCGGTCGACCATCTGCACGGTCTGCAGCCCTGAGGCCGGGACGGGCCGACGAGCCGTCGGCCCGTTTCCTCAGAAGTCGAGGAAGATCGCGGCCTTCTGTCGGTCCGCGAGGCTGACGACTGTGTGCGTGAACGCCGCGTTCTCGGCGTAGCTGGCCTCGAGAAGACCGATGAGGCGCTCCCGGTTGCGCGCCTGGGCCGGGCTCAGGGCGGCCTTCAAATCCCGAACCTCGTCCTCGTCCACACTGGAGATCCAGCTGAAGACTTTGGCGAGGAAGCCGACCATCACATCGGAGGCTTGGACGCCGGGATCGTCATGCGACCTCTCGACGAAGCGATAGTTGCAAAAGGGGGCGTCGCCGTCGGTCAACGTCATCCGGGCGAGCTCGCCGGAGACGACGTCCTCGGCGTCGAAGATGTGGCTCGCATTCTTCAGGATGCAGATGCGCTCCAGGAAGAAATCCCGGAAGCCGTCGATCAGAACCCGCGCTTCCCCGCCCTCTATGAAGGGCAAGGGATGGTGGCGGCCCATCTGCAGCAGGCCCCGCAGCATCTGGTAGCCGAAATGATCCAGCAGACCGGCGTGATCTTCCGCGAAGGCGATCAACTCGGTCATGAAGGCGTGCCGGTTTTCCGGCTTCAGGTCGGGATAGTCGAACCGGGCCATCAGGGCCGCGGTCCGGGCCCGGTCGGCGCGAAGCACGGTGCAGAGGTCCGACTTCAGGGTTTCCCCGAAGCCGTCCGGCATTTTCCCGGCCGCCAGCACCGAGTCGACGACATCGACGACGGACCAGTAGAAGGGGTCGAGCGCGAGGTAGTGGACGAGGAAGTCTTCCTCCAGCGCCCAGTCGAGAAACGTTTCGAGCTTCCTCGACCCGAGGACCTTCGGAAACTCGCCCCGGCCGAAGAGCGCGAAATGCAGCTCCTCGGCGTTGGGCTGGATGAAGGCCCGCGCCCTCAGCGGCGCGACATCGATCGGGGTCGAATCCCGACGACCGAGACCGCCGAGCACCCAGCAGTTCAGATCCGGGACGTTGAAGGCGTCGGCCTGGAGATGCAGTCGCCGGATATTGTTCGTTTCGTCGTAGTAGAGCCAGTAGGCCCGGTCGGCGTGGATCAGGCCGTGCGCCTCGATGGCCGTCCGCCTCAGCATGTTCACGTCGATGACCGGGCTCGTCGTCCCGGAGGGCTCGCTCACGCCTCGTCCTTCCCGGGGCGGGGCAGGGCGAGACGCTCGGCCGGGTGGACCTCGGGGAAGCGGTCGACCGTCCCGCGCCAGTCGTCCATCGCCGGCGACAGCCAGCGGGTCATCTCCAGCATGGCCTGATGCAGCTTGGGCAGGTTCCCGTAGAGAATGGGTTCGTGGTGGGCGATCCGGTTCCGCAGGAGCCGCACCTGTGTCAGGCGCGCGGTGAAGTCCTTCCTGGCCAGGAAGCGGCCTTCCCGCGTGGCGATCCGGTGCAGGGTGCGCTTCCACAGATCGTCCTGCTCCCGCCCGAACATCGAGGTCCAAAAGCTGAAGGTCAGGGCGGCGACCACGCGGCCGTCCTCGATCGGCTTGCCCGCCTCGGTCAGCTCGGCGATCGCCGTGCGCACCTGTTCGGCCTGACGGTCGGTGACGTGACCGGCCTCGGGCTGGAACCAGCCCGGGCCATGGGCCTCGGACATCACCGTATGGATGCGATTGCGCAGCGCCACCTCCAGGGCCTGGAGGGGCACATAGAGGGCTTCGGAGACCTGGGTGTTCAGCGTATAGAGGGCCACGGCGCGCTCGCGGTCGCCTTCCGCCCACGCGACATAGCGGGCGAAGCGTTCGAGAGAGAGCGCGGCTTCCACCGCATCGGCGTCGGCCGCCGGCCTTGCATCAGGGTGGGTCATGGATTATCTCTACCTGCGTACACCCCGGGATCGCCTCTGCTGCAAAGCATGCCCCCGGGGTAAATCAATTCTGGGCCCGGACTTTACGGCTGACGCAGTCCCACCGGAGTGGAGACACGAAGCCGGGCGGCCTCCCGATCCTTGCGCGCCTGGGTGAACTCGGGTTCGAGCTTGCGGACCCGTTCGATCAGACCATCGAGATGGTAGATGTTGGAGGCCCAGTCGCCGGCCGCCGTCTTGCGCATCTCGCGACGCACCAGGCCGGCCTGCTCAAGCTGCCGTATATTGGTCTGGATAGTCTTCGGCTTCACACCGATGCGGCGGCCGAGCTCCGCCCGCGACGGGAAGGGGGCGCGGTTCGGGTCCCGGTAATAGTCCAGCAGCTGAACCAGGATGTTGAACTGCATTGCGGTCAGCCCCAGTCGCGACTGCGCCTGGATCAGGATCGACGGGATGCCGGCATAACCGTTGGCGATGACGGCCTTGCCCCAGATCCGGTCCTGCGACGCGGCGGTCTTGGCGGGGGGCGGGGCGGGGGCGAGCGGCGGGAACGGGACAACGCTCGGTGAGGCGGGGGTGGACATGGCGGAAACTCCTTCCCCACGAACCTATGGGTGCGATGGGCGGCGAACAAGGTTCCGGGGTTGCGGAAGTATGGCGCCGTCATGACCTACCTGACTGGGTATGCTTACGATCGTTACGCCAGATGCGCCGCTTAACGTCCCGCTGATTCAGCGGCAGGCTGAGGACCCAGGTGGGGTTCGCACGAGCCCCACCGGTAGGGCGGGAAAAAGACCCACCCTCCGAGCGGGCGCGCCGCGAGGTCTTCCTCTTCCCGCCTGGTTGGGGCGCCCTTCAGGGCGGCGGGCGAGCGGCCGGAACCGGCCGCCGAGGGGAGGTCGGGCCAGCCCCGTAAGCCTACGGGGCGAAGGGGGTGAGGGTTCTAGGGCAGGATAGGCTTTGCGCCGGCAATGTCTGACAGACCCACTCGCCCATGGATCGCCTCACCCTTCGCCTCCCTCCCGATTTGATCCGCCGCTTCGACGCCGCCGCGGCCTCGCGCGGCGGACGCGCGCGGCTCCTGCGACGGCTGATGGAAGCGGCGGCCCAGGTGCCGTTTCCGGAGGCCCCGGCGACGCCGCCCGCGCGCCTGAAGGCCAAACTGGGCCTGCGGCTGACCATCGAGGACATGACCGCCCTGGAGCGCGAGGCGGCCCGGAGAGGCCAGTCCCGGACACAATGGACCGTGGCTCTGATCCGCGCGCGGCTGCATGGCCGACCTCAGCTCAGCCGTGGCGAGGCGATCGCTTTTCTGGAGGTGCAGCGCGAACTTCGCCGGATCGGCGTCAACATCAACCAGATCGCCCGGGCCCTGAACACGGCCGTGATGGAGGGCGCGGTGCTGGACCTGGAGGTCGCCCAGCTGGACGCCTATGCGCACGAAATCCGCGCGCACCTGGTCGGGGTGCGGGACGCCTTCGCGGGTAATCTGTCGTACTGGACGCCCGACCCATGAACGACTTTCGCCTCCCGTCAGGGTTCGAGGAGGCGCTGCGTCCTCCCGTCCGCATGCGGCGGGCGAGGCTGGCGCACGCGGTGCTGCGTGTAACGCGAGGGAAGGGAAGCGAGCCGGCGACCGCCAGGCTTCAGCGCGTCGCGCGCCGCGCCCCGGAGGTGATGGTCAAGATCACCGGCCGAACGCGGGACGGCGACCATCTGCAGCGCCACCTGGACTACATCACCCGAAAAGGAAAACTGGTCCTGGAGGGACCCGACGGCGAGTGTCTGTCGGGACGTGCGGAGGTCCGCGCGCTGGCCGAGGACTGGCGCGCAGAACTGGATTTTCTGGCGTCCCGAAAGGATGCTCCGGTCTCGCTGTCGATCGTTCTGAGCATGCCGGCGGGGGTGGAACCCGGCCGGGTGCACGATGCCTCGCGCGCGTTCGCGGACGCCCTGTTCGGCGATCGCCATCCCTATGTCTTCGCCCTGCATACGGATGATCGGCATCCCCACGTCCATCTCACCGTCCGGGCGCTTGGACGTGACGGGGAACGGCTCAATCCGCGCAAGGCGGACCTCCAGCTCTGGCGCGAGACCTTCGCAGCGGCCCTGCGTGATCGGGGCGTCGAGGCCGAAGCCACGCCGCGACGCGCGCGTGGTGTGGTGCGCAAGAGCGAACGCACGCCCGTTCGAAAGCTGCGCGAGCGGTTCGAGCGTGGAGAGGGGGCGATGCCGGAGACGCTCAGGGGCGCGTTAAAGGACGCTGCCAGGCCGGCGGCTGAAGCGGAGCCTTGGGAGGTCCACCTGCGCCAGAAGCAGGCGCAAATCCGGAAGGCGCTCGTGGTTGAGGCCTTGCGGCTTCAGGCGTCGAAACTGGAGGCAGACCGTAGCCTCGGGCGCGACCTGGAGACCTTTGTTCGGACACTGCCGCCCGTCGCGACCCGGCGGGAAATTCTGGCCCGGGCCCTCGGCGAAGATCATGGGCGGAGCGCGCGAGGCAAAGATCGAACTCGCTGACGAGGACGATCGTCTGATGCCGGGGCTGTGGACGCGGTCAGAGCGGCAGCTCCGGTTGCCGACACAACGGCGCGGCCTCATCACCGCTGCCGGGTTCGCTCCCCCCGCGTCCGCGCGTCACGGCTGTCGGGCCCGCGGGACTTGTCCGACCCAGGGTGAACCCGCGCCCACGCCTGTTGCAGCAGACGGGCCTGGGTGGCCGGATCCGAGATGAGGGTGCGGACGACCACGGCGGCCATGTCCAGACGCCGCTTCACCTCTTCGCGTGATGGCTCCGTGGCGCGGCGGCCGGCCCGATCGGTTGACTCTTTGGCGGCCTGTCGATCCCGTTCAGTCGGCTTGTAGCCCGCGACCGCGAGACCCAGCGATCGTCCCTGCACCCAGACTTCGCGGCGGAAGGCGTCGTCACCGGAGACCTTGATGCCCGACCAGCCGCGGTGCTGGGCGATCCGGAGCATGGAGGCGACGGAGTCCGGATATCTGGAGAAGACCTGCGCCAAGCTGCGCGTCCGCACGCGTATCGAAGCGGTCGCGGTCGCCGTTCGCGATGGCATCATCGATCCCGACGCGGAGTGAGGTTTGGTGCAACGAAGAGTAGGGGGCGGGTCTGGAACTTCTGTACGGAAGCCGGGGGTTTCAGCCCTGATCGCCGCCGACGCGATGCGTCCCCTGGCTCAGGATCAGCGCCTATACGTTCCGGAACCCGCCAACGGTGCTTATCCTCTGCGGTGTGGCGCCCGGACAAGTCGAAAGTGGTCGGCGGGCCGATGTCCGGGTCCAGGAGAAGCGCGTGAAGCCGATCACGAAATTCGAGCTGTACGAAATCGACGATCCGGCCGAGCCCTATCGGGTGGTGATGTGGTGTCTTCCGCCGGGGCCGCCCGAAGACCCGCGTATCGGGGAGCGTTTCCCCGAAGGGTCGATCGAGGTGCCCAAGAGCTTCGGGGCGATCTGGTTCGACGTCTCGACGTGGCAGGGCGGTTTCGTCGCACAGGCGACCTTCGCCGCCGACGCCGATGCGGTCCGGTGCGATACCATCACGGTCAATGAGGCCCATCGGATGAAAGGGGTCGCGACACAGCTCTACGAGACAGCCAGCGGCGTTTTCCAAGGGCCCGTCATTCCTTCGGACAATCAGACGCCCGACGCGGTGGCGTTCTGGGGCGGGAGGACGCAGATCCTTCGTCCGTGAGCGACGGGCGCGAATTCCTTCCCGTCAAGGTCGTGTCGGTTGATCAGGTTCGGCTCGCAGCGTAGCGTCGCCGGTTCCGGGGACGGCGACGGGGGCTCGCGGAGGGGCGGCCGCAGGTGATTGATCTTGATGGCGATGGGGCGGATGCCCTGGAGGACCCGCGTCTCGATGGAACGAGAAGCGGTGACCCTGGCGATGAGGCCGAACGCAACTTCCGATATCAGCACCAGTACGGGGTGGTCCTGCTCGTCGCCGTTCGGCGCGGCGCCTTCCCCTACGTGAACCTCTACTGCGAACACCACGAGGATCTGCTGTGCGAGCGTCCGGACGGCCTGTTCGACGGTTGGCAGATCAAGACGTCCACGCCGGAGAACGGACCCTGGACGCTCCGCGATGCCGCCCTGGTCAAGTCGATCGGCCGTTTCGTCGACCTGTGCGCGACCTACCCCTCGCAGATCGGCGTCCTGTACTTCGTGTCCAACTCCGACTTCGATGTGGTCGGCGACGACATCCAGGATCAGAAGCGCCGCGGGCGATGCCCTCCGCTGATGCTGGCGCACCTGAGGGCCTGCCCCTCGCTTGCGGACATCGCGGCACCCTTCCTGGCGGCCTTCGACGAACTGGGGGCCACCCTGGGCGCCGACCGGCAGAGGCTGTTCGACGTCCTGCGCCGGGTGGAGCTGGTCAAGGGACCGTCCAGGGCGGAGTTCGACGCGACCCTGGCCCATGAGCATCTCGGGCGGCTTGACGACTGCAGCGCCCTCACACCCGCCCAGCTGTCCGAGCTTCGTGACGACCTGGTGGCGCGGGTCCATCGCGCCGCTTCCCTGCATGTCACCGCCCCGGAGCGCCACACCCGCAGCCTTCTGGCCGAGGGCGACGAGGATCCGGTCATCACCGCAAAGCGCATCGTTTGCGCCGATGTCGTCTTCGCCCCGCCCACGATCGCCCTGAAGGCCTTCGCCTATCAGGGCCAGTCCCGACTGACGCCCGGCGGTCCCCGGCGAGCCGGCGTCCTTGAACAGAAGCTCGAAGCGGGCGGCTTGGGCGAAGCCGTGAGCTACATGACCGCCAAGGAGATGGCCGCGGAATACGCCCTGCTGGAGGATCAGGCGCGCAACCCTGTCGCCGCCGAGAAACAGCTCAAGCAGATCGAGGAGGCCGTCCACGGCGAATGCGTGGAGGCCTATTACGCCGCCGCGAACGAGTCCGAGACCTTCGGCCCGGCCATGCTGACGGACGTGACCGGCAGGCTTCGCAGGCTAGAGGGCGATCGCAGGTCGCTCATGGGCGGACAGCCCTACGAAGTGCTGGTCGGCGTCGCCGCCATGCTGACGCGGGAGTGCCGTGTCTGGTGGAGCAAGCGCTTTGACGTCCAGGAGCCGCGCCCATGAGCCTCGGGGTCCTGAAGGCGGCCGCCCGGGCAGAGAACACCGATGGCCTGCATCTGATGCGGCTGCTGGTCCTGCTCAGGTGCGCCGACAAGCGCGGCAGGACGCCCAAGCCCGTGGAAGGGATCACGAAGCTGGCCAAGCTAGACTTCCTTCTGCGCTACCCCGTCTATCTGGAGCGGGCCCTGGTCGCGCGCGGGAAATCGCCCGACGCGGTTCATCTGTCGCCGCGTGAACGGACGACCGTGGAAACGCGGATGATCCGCTTCCGCTACGGTCCATGGGACGGGCGCTACAGGCGGTGGCTCAGTCTGCTGTCGGCGCGAGGCCTCGTCACCCTGTCGCTCTCCGGCCGGAAGATCGAGATTGGGCTGACCGACGCCGGCCGTGCGGTCGCAGACGATTTCGCGCAGCGGCCGCTGTTCGCGGACCTCGCCGAGCGAGGGACGCTGGTGGTCAAGACCGTCGGAGACATGTCGGCCATGAAGCTCAAGGACTTCGTCTACGAGATCGTCCCGGAAATCACGGGCATGAAGTGGGGGCAGGAGATCGGCGCCGAAAACGGCGCCGCCCTGGACGGTGATCAGTCGTGAAATTTCATCTGCAGTCGCTGAGCCTCGATCTGAGGCATGCGACCGAGACCATCGTCTTCTCGGACATCACCTATTTCTGGGGCCAGATGGGCGCCGGGAAGTCCAGCATCGCCCGGCTGATAGACTACTGCCTCGGCGGCGGCATCCAGCTGTCACCGGCCCTACAGGCCGAATTCGTATCCGCGACGCTCACTGTGGAGCTTGAGCGGAGCACGCTCACGATCGAGCGGCAGCGCGACGGGGCCAATGTCTTCGCCTCATGGACCGTCGGGGACGAGGTCCAGTCGGTGATCGTGCCGGCCAGGGCCGCTGCCGGGGAGCTGATCCCCCTTACCGGCGTCGAGACCCTGTCGGACCTCATCTTCTGGCTGTCCGGCGTCCAGCCGCCGCGCGTTCGCAAGAGCAAGCTGAAGGACGACAGCAAGACGGTCCGTCTCTCCGTCAGGGACCTGCTCTGGTACTGCTATCTGGATCAGGACAACATCGACAGCGCCTTCTTCCATCTGGAAGAGGACGCCGAGTTCTACCTGCGCCTGAAGAGCCGCGACGTGATCCGGTACGTCATCGGATATCACGACGAACGGGTCGCCGATCTCGAGGCCGAACTGGACCAGCTGCGCGCCAACCGCACGGCCCGCGCCTCCGCCATCGAAAGCCTGACCCGAACCCTCGACGAAGTGGGCGCCGGCTCCGAAGCGCAGATCGCCGAGCGCGAAGCGTCCCTGAAGGCGGCCCTGGCCGAAGCGGAGGCCAGCATCGTGGCCCTGCGGGAGCTGAAGCGGGTCGGCCAGACCGAGCATGCCGTCGATATCCTCGCACGCCGGACCCGCCGTCTCGGCGCTGGCATCGCCCGCCTCGACGTCGCGGCCGATGAACTGCTCGCCGCGCGCGAACGACATGTGCGCCATCGAAACGAGATCGAGACCCTCGGCCTGAAGTTCCGGCGCTCTGCCGTGGCGCGGGAAATCCTCGGCGACGTCGGGTTTGCGGACTGCCCCCGATGCACCCAGAGCCTTCCGGCGCGCCCGGCTCGTTGTTGCGAGGTCTGCGGCCAGGACGACAGGCTCGAACTGACCGACGCGGCGGAGCAGGCCGCTCTGGAACTGGACATCGCCTCGCGCCGGGCGGACCTCGACAGCGCGATCGAAGAGATCGACCGCAGTCTCACCCGTATCCGACTGCGGCGGGAGCGCGCGCTGGACCGGAAGGCGTCCCTTGAAACCGCCCGCAACCGCGCGAGCGAGGAAGCGGACTCGGCGTTCCTGTCGACAGTCCTGTTGAAGGAGCGCGAGCGCGCGGCGCTCGAGGCCGAACTACAGAGCCTCGCCTGGCTGCTGCGGCTTCCCGACCTCCTGCAGCAACAGCGCGACGCGCTTGCCCAGATCATCGCGCTGGAACTCGCGCTGAAGGAGGCCCTGAAGGACGCCCGCACGTCGGCCGAAGCCGACCGGACCAGTCTGACCAGACTCGGCGACTATTTCCTCGACGCCCTAGTCCAGTCCGGCGTGCCGGGCATCCAGCGCGACGACCGCGTCGCCCTGGAGCCGCCGACCTTCTACCCCGCCGTCTTCAGTAGCGACCCTTCCGATCTGACGGCCTCGACCTTCACCTCAATGAGCAGCGGCGGGAAGAAGACCCTGTTCAAATGCTGCTTCGCCATAGCCGTCCACCGGATCGCGGCCCTGCTCGACGCGCCCCTGCCGGAGCTTCTGATCATCGACTCCCCGATGAAGAACATCAGTGAACGAGAGAACAGGGCGCAGTTCGAAGGCTTCTATCGGATGGTCTACGCTTTGAAGGCCGGGGAGCTGTCCGAGACCCAGATCATCCTGATCGATAAGGAGTACCTACCCCCTGATCCGGCGCTGGGACTGGATATTCGCAACCGGCACATGCAGCCCGACAGCACCCAGCACGAGCCGCTTATCCGTTATTACCGGGGCAAATAGAGGGCGGCAGCCGGCGCCCGGCTAATCGCGCGCCGAATAACGAGTGTGGTGACCATCGCAGTGCGTGTGGTTTCCAAGCGCCTCGATCACCCGGCAATCGGAAATCCTCCCACCCGAGCAACTCGCCGCCTGAATCCGGGCGAGTTCGGCGTGCAGCGCCTGAAGCCCGGCGATGCGAGCCTCAACCGCCGCAAGCTGGCGCTCGGCGATCCGGTTGACCTCCGTGCAGGGCCGGTCGGGTTCGTCGGACAGCGCCAGAAGGGCGCGGATGTCGTCGATCTCGAACCCCAGCTGCCGCGCATGGCGAATGAAGGCCAGCCGCCGCGTCGCAGCGCCGTCGTAGAGGCGCCGGTCGCTCGCAGTGCGGGGCGGCTCCGCCAGCAGGCCGATCTTCTCGTAGAACCGGATCGTCGGAATCTTCACGCCGGTCTCGGCCGAAAGGCGACCGATCGTCCGGAGCGGGGGAAGGGATGGGTCTCTGGCCATGCGCGAAATATAGGGCCTGATCCTCTAGTGGCTAGAGGATGCATGAAGGGTGCATGACGACGCCCGCTCCGACAGAATCCTGCGCTCCGTCCCGAGGCTGCTGCGGCCACCAGGTCCGGTTCGACGGGGCCTCGCCCGCCTATCGGCGCGTGCTTGTGGCCGTCATCGCCCTTAATCTGGGTGGGTTCTTCGCGGTCGCCGCGGGCGGTCTCATGCAGGGATCGGCGGCGCTCGCCGCCAATGCGATGGACTTCCTGGCCGACAGCGCCACCTACGCCATCAGCCTCTGGGCCATCGGAAAGTCCGTGCGGGTGCGCTCCGGCGCCGCAGTCTTCAAGAGCGCAAGCCTTCTCGTCATGGCCGTGAGCATTCTCGGCTACGCCGTCTGGAGAGCGGTCACGGGGCAGCCGCCCGAAGGCGCCGTCATCACCGGTCTGGGACTGGTCGGTTTCGCCGCCAATCTGGTTGCGGCCCTGCTACTCGTGCGCTTCCGCGAGGGCGACGCCAACGTCCGCTCCGTCTGGCTCTGCACCCGGAACGACCTCATCCACAGCCTCGGCGTCGCCGCGGCCGGCGGGCTGGTCTGGCTGACCGGATCCCGGTGGCCGGACCTGCTGGCTGGCCTTCTGTTGGGCGGGGTCTTCCTGCAATCCGCGATCTCTATCCTGTTACAGGCAAGAGCGGAGAGCCGCGCAGCAACGTCTGCGGCGCGGACTTTGTAACGCATTGCCTGATGTCGGGAACGGAAGTAACGAGCGCGAGATGACCTGGTCGATGACGACATGGGCGAAACTGATCGTGGCGGCGACCATCGTCTTCGCCGCCTTCTTCTTCGCGCCTGCCGTCGACGCCGCCACCTGCCTGCCCGAACCTCCCGCGGCTCATGCTGCGGTCGATCATGACCAGGGCGATGGCGACCACAGTGGAAAGGGCGCCGGTCACGGCGTCTGCTCGCACGGTCACTGCCACCACACGACAACCGCCCGCACCAACGGCGTCGACTCGATCGCACCCGCGTTCGGAGAACCGCCGTTGCAGAGCGGCCGTCACGACGACTTCCGGGCGTCCATCACGCCCGACGGCCTGAAGCGCCCCCCCAGAGTCTGACCGAAGACCTGCGCCTCCGCGCGCCTCTTCGTCCTCAGAAACTCTGGAAATGAATCATGTCTCCCACATCTCGCAGGCGGCCGCGTTACGCGGTCGGCTGCGCCCTCGCCGCGATCGCGGCGAGCCTGGCCAGTCCCGTATGGGCTGACCCGGCCCCGACCTATGCCCAACTCCTCGCCCAGCTCGGGGACGCTCCGGCGACACTCGAAGCCGGCGCCAACTATGACGCCGCCGAGGCCCGTGTCCGTCAGGCGCGGGTGCGGCCCAACCCCGTCCTCGGCTTCGATGTCGAGAACGCCTACGGCTCAGGTCCCTATTCAGGCCTGAACAACGCGGACATGACCTTGGCGCTGAGCCAGGATCTCGAGCTGTGGGGGCGTCGTTCGACGCGTATCGCCGCCGCCCGCGCCGAGGCCGGTGCGGTCGGGCTGCAGCGGGATCTCGCCGTGGTCGACGCCGCCGGCCGTCTCGCCCTCGTCTACGCCGAGGCGGAAGCGGCGCAGAGGCGCGCGACCCTCGCCGAGGAAACCCTGACCCTCACGGTCGCGGACGCCCGCGCCGCCCTGACGCTGGTGGAGGAGGGACGCGAGCCCCTGCTGCGCGGCATCCAGGGCGAGGCCGAGGCCGCCTCGGCCCGCGCTACGCGGGATGAGGCCGTCGCTGAGCGCGACGCCGCCTACGCGCGCCTGACCGCGGTCGCCATGACCCCGGTCGCCGTGACCCGGATCGACGACAGTCTCCTGGACGAGACGCCCGCGACGATCGGCTCCGTGATCGATGACGCTCCTACGGTCCGCGTGGCCGAGGCGCAGCGGTCCGCAGCCGAACGGCGCATCGATGTTCAACGGGTTCAGGCCCGCCCGGACATCAACGCCAGCATCGGCATCCGCCGCTTCGAGGCGGAGGACGCGACGGCCCTGACCTTCGGGATCAGCATGCCGTTGCCGCTGTTCGACCGGAACCGGGGGAACATCGAGGCGGCCCAGGCCGAATTTCGCGCGGCCGACGCCCGGCTGATGAGCGCACGGCAGGAGGCCCAGGCGGATCGCGCCGCTGCGGTCGCCCGCCTCGCGGCCTCCGTCAGCCGCGTCAACGCCGCCGACGCCGGCGTCACCGCCGCCGAGGAAGCCTACCGCCTGTCGCGGATCGGCTTCGAGTCCGGCCGGATCTCCCAGGTCGAACTGCGGGTCACCCGCACAGCCCTCGTCAACGCCCGGTCCGCCGCCGTGGACGCGCGTCTCGCGCGTGTCCGCGCCGAGATCGATCTCGCGCGCCTCAACGGCCGCGCCCCCTTCGAAGGAGCCCAGTGATGCGCAAAGGCACATCCAACAAGACACTGCTGATCGGCGGCGTCGCCGCCTTGGTCGTACTCGGAGGCGGCGGCCTCTGGTTCGCTACCCGGTCCGCCGAACCGGCTGCGCCGCCGGCCGCTGAAGGCGAGGCCGGCCATGCCGAAGAGGAGGGCGGACATACCGAGGGCGAGGCCGCCGAGACCGAGACCGAGGGGCGGGTCGAACTGACCGCCGCAGAAATCCAGGCAGCGGGCATCACGATCGTCGGCGTTGGCGGCGGTGGCGGGGGCGAAACCCGTCTGGCCGGTCGCGTCGAGCCGATGGTCGATTCCCGCGCCGCCGTCGCCGCTGCCGTCGGCGGGCGCGTCGAGCGGGTCCTCGTCGCCCCGGGCCAGTCGGTCCGGGCGGGCCAGCCGCTCGTCAGCCTCGTCAGCGGCGAGGCGGCGACCTTCCGCGCCGAGGCCGATGCAGCCGGAGCTTCCGCCGAGGCGGCCCGTCAGGCCTATGAGCGCAATCGCAGCCTGTCGGATCAGGGCATCGTCGCGCGTCAGGAAGTCGAAGCGTCACGCGCCCAGTTCCTGAGTGCAGAGGCGCAGACCCGCGCCGCCCGCGCCCGTTCCGCGGCCGCAGGATCGCCGAACGCCTCGGGACGGCTGAGCGTGACCAGCCCGATCTCCGGTGTGGTCAGCAGCGTTCAGGTCGGACCGGGCGGCTTCGTCGCCCAGGGCGGCGTGGTGGCTGAGGTCAGCAACCCGGCCCGGGTCGAAATGGTCTTCAACGCGCCGCCGGCCCTGGCGGCCAATGTCCGCGCGGGCTCGCCCATGCGCGTCACCGGCCCGAACGGGGAGTTCGACGCCGTCGTCACCGGTGTCGCGGCCGACGCCGGTCTCAGCGAGAGCGGTGCGACCGTGATCCGCGCCCGGCCTTCCGGCGCGACCCTGCCGCCGGCCGGGTCGGCCGTCACCGGCGCGGTCGTGACCGGCCAGGCTGCCGGCGGGATGACCGTTCCCACGGAGGCGGTTCAAACGGTCGACGGGAACACCGTCGTCTTCGTTCAGGTCGAGGGCGGCTTCCAGGCCGTGCAGGTACTGGCGGGCCGTCAGGCCGCAGGCCGCACCGAGATCCTGCGGGGACTGACCGGCTCCGAACGCGTCGCCTCCGCCAACGCCTTCCTGCTCAAGGCCGAGATGGCCAAGGGCGAAGCCGAGCACGGGCACTAGGGGGGCGTCATGTTCAAAGCGATTATCGAAGCCTCGGTTCGCTTCCGATGGTTCGTGGTCCTGGCGACGGCGATTGTCGCCGCCTTCGGCCTCTACAACCTGACGCAGCTACCCATCGACGCCGTCCCGGACATCACCAACCGGCAGGTCCAGATCAATACCATCGCCCCGGCGCTCGCGCCCGAGCAGATGGAACGCCAGGTCACCTATCCCCTCGAAACCGCCATGGCGGGCATTCCGGGGATCCAGACCACCCGGTCGCTGAGCCGAAACGGCTTCAGCCAGGTCACGGTCATCTTCTCCGACAGCACGGACATCTACTTCGCCCGCCAGCAGGTGGCCGAACGGATGGCCCAGGCGCGCGAGCGACTGCCCGAGGGTGTGGAGCCGGCGCTTGCGCCGATCACCACCGGCCTCGGCGAAGTCCTCATGTGGACGGTCGACTTCAAGCCGTTCAACAGCGCCAATCTCGCCAAACCGGGTGAGCCCGGCTGGCAGGCCGGCGGCGCCTATCTGACGCCCGAAGGCGAACTGCTGACCACGCCACAGGCCCGCGCGACCTATCTCCGCACGGTCCAGGACTGGATCATCGCCCCGCGCATGCGGACCGCGAAGGGCCTGGCCGGCGTCGATGTGAACGGCGGCTATGTGAAGGAGTATGCGGTTCGGCCCGACGCTGCGCGTCTGGCGGGATACGGCCTGAGCCTCAACGACCTCATCGTCGCTCTGGAGCGGGCCAACACCCAGGCCGGTGCGGGCTATGTTCAGCGGTCCGGTGAAGCCCTGACCGTCCGAACCGACGCCCTGGCGCAGACCATTCCGGATCTCGCCCAGGCCCCCGTGGTCAACCGCAACGGACTGGTCGTGCGGGTCGCCGATGTCGCCACCGTCGAAATCGGCCAGGCGCCGCGTCTCGGCGGCGCCAGCCGCGACGGCCACGAAGCGGTCGTCGGTACGGCGCTGATGCTGGCCGGCGGCAACAGCCGGACGGTGGCCCAGGCCGCCGCCGAACGTCTGGAGGAAGTCTCCGCGAGCCTGCCGCCGAGCGTCGTCGCCGAACCGGTCCTGAACCGGAGTTCGCTCGTCAACAAGACCATCTCGACGGTCGCCAAGAACCTGATCGAAGGCGCCCTGCTGGTGATCGTGGTTCTGTTCCTGCTCCTGGGCAACATCCGGGCGGCCTCGATTACCGCCCTGATGATCCCGATCAGCTTCCTGTTCGCGGTCATCGGCATGAACCGCTTCGGCATCAGCGGAAACCTGATGAGCCTCGGCGCGCTGGACTTCGGCCTTCTGGTCGACGGCGCGGTCGTGGTGGTCGAGAACACCCTGCTGATGCTCAGCCAGAAGCGGGCCGAGGCCGGCCGGATGCTGACGCGTCGGGAACGTCTGGCGGTCGCCGGAGCCGCGGCGCGTCAGATGGTCAAGCCGGCCGCCTTCGGCCAGCTCATCATCCTGCTGGTCTTCACGCCCCTGCTCATGCTCGAGGGCGTGGAGGGCAAGACCTTCATCCCGATGGGCGCGACGGTCATGCTGGCCCTGGTCGGCGCCTTCATCTTCTCCTTCACCTTCGTGCCGGCGATGACGGCCCTGCTGGTGCGGGATCCGAAGAAGGTGGAGGTCGACGAGCACGGCCACGCGCACGAGCACGAGACCTTCATCCTCCGCTATGCGCGCCGATGGATCGAACCGGCCATCCGCGCGGCCGTCGATCGTCCGAAGATCGTCCTGGCGTCCGCGCTCGGCGCTCTCGTCATCGGCGGCATCGCCTTCAGCACCCTGGGGCGTGAGTTCATCCCGACCCTGGACGAAGGCGACATCGCCATGCAGGCGCTTCGCGTGCCGTCAGCATCGCTGGAGCAATCCCTGGCGATGCAAATGGCGCTCGAGCGCGTCATCAAGGCCCAGCCCGAGGTGAAGACCATCTTCGCCCGGACCGGGACGGCCGAGGCGGCTGTGGACCCGATGCCGCCGAACATCTCCGATGCGGTCATTGTCCTGAAGGACCGCAAGGAATGGCCCGATCCGAACCTCCCCAAGGAGGAACTGATCGCGCGCTTCGAAGAGCTCGCCGCCGGCCAGCTCGGCAACAGCTTCGAGTTCAGCCAGCCCATCGAACTGCGCTTCAATGAGCTGATCTCCGGCGTCCGGACTGACCTCGCGGTCATGGTCTACGGCGATGACTTCACCCAGCTGCAGGCCACGGCGGACCGGGTCGCCAACGCCCTTCGCGCGACGCCCGGGTCTGCGGACGTTCGCGTCGAGCAGGCGTCGGGGCTCCCAACCCTGACTGTCAGCGTGGATCGCTTCGCGGCCGCCAACTACGGCCTGTCCGCCGCCGATGTCTCCGAAGCGGTTTCGGCCGCGGTCGGGGGCGCCGAGGCCGGGCAGATCTTCGAGGGCGATCGCCGCTTCAGCGTCGTCGTTCGTCTCGCGGATGAAGCCCGGAACGATCCGGCGGCACTCGCGGCCCTGCCGATCACCACCGCTACGGGCGTGACGGTTCCGCTCTCCTCCGTCGCCCGCATCCAGGTGGCCGAGGGGCAGAACCAGATCAGCCGCAATGACGGCAGCCGGCGGATGGTGGTTCAAGCCAACGTTCGCGGGCGCGATCTGGGCGGCTTTGTCACCGAGGCCCAGGCGAAGGTGCAGTCTGAGGTCGATCTCCCCACCGGCTACTCCCTGACCTGGGGTGGGCAGTTCGAGAACCTGAAACGGGCCGAACAGCGTCTGGGCCTGGTCATTCCCATCGTCTTCATCCTGATCGGCGTCCTGCTGTTCATGGCGTTGGGATCCTTCGCGGAGGCGGGACTGGTGTTCGCCTGCGTGCCTCTGGCCCTGATCGGCGGCGCCTTGGCGCTCGTCCTCAGGGGGATGCCCTTCTCGGTTTCGGCGGCGGTCGGCTTCATCGCCGTATCCGGTGTCGCGACCCTGAACGGGCTGGTGCTGATGCAGGCCATTCGGGAACGCCTGACAGGCGGCGCCGACCCACGCCTCGCCGCCATCGAAGGGGCGACGAGCCGGCTGCGCGCCGTCCTGACCACGGCCCTGGTCGCCATCGTCGGCTTCATTCCGATGGCGTTCGCCCACGGTGCCGGGGCGGAGGTGCAGAAGCCTCTGGCCACCGTCGTAATCGGCGGCCTGCTGACGGCGACGGCCTTGACCCTGCTGGTCCTGCCGACCTTCGCGGCCAAGGCCGTGAAGCACCGCAAGGCTGAAGGGCTCGAGGAATGAGCGAGGCCCACGCAACGGAGCAGGTCCAGCGCCGCACCCTCCTCACGGTGCTGGTCCTGAACGCCCTGTTGTTCGTGGGCCTGGGAGTCGGCGGCATCGCCGCCGACTCCAGCGCCCTGCTGGCCAATGCGGTCGACAACGGTTCGGACGCGGCGGTCTATCTGATCAGCTTCCTGGCGGTCGGACGCGCCCTGGTCTGGAAGACGGGGGCGGCGCGAGCCTCAGGCGTCATGCTCCTGATTTTCGCCGTCCTCGTCCTGCTCGACGCGCTGCGGCGGACCCTCACCGCGACCGAGCCAGTCGGCCCGACCATGATGGTCCTCGCGGTTGTGGCCGCCGTCATCAACCTCGTCTGCCTGCTGCTGATCCGTCGGCAGCACAGCGGCGACGTCAACATGAAGGCCGCCGAGACCTTCAGTCTCAACGACTTCGCGTCCAACGGCGGCATCCTCGTCGCGGGCGGTCTCGTCATGTGGCTCGACCAGTCGTGGCCGGACCTTCTCGTCGGCGTTCTGGTCGCCGCAATCGCCGCCAAGGGCGGCATCGACATCCTGCGCGATGCGCGCAAGGCCTCTGACACAGGAGCGGCCCAGTGAGCCCGTTGCTGCCTCACGATCTCCACCCCGGTGGAGCCTCAGCTCCCGACCTCGCACGGGTCCAGCGCTGGCGGAAACTCTTCATCCTCGTCGGCCTGTTCGCCCTCATCACCTGGACGGCGCTGGTCGAACCCACGCCCGTTCTCGAACATCCGGTGGAGCATCTCGGTCTGATCGCCATCATGCTGTGCGTGATCGGGCGAGCCTGGTGCTCCCTCTATATCGGCGGCCGAAAGAAGCAGGAGATCGTTTCGGCGGGACCCTACTCCCTGTGCCGGAACCCCCTCTACCTGTTCAGCTTCATCGGGGCGTTCGGGATCGGCGCCCAGACAGGCAGCGCCACGGTCGGACTGGGCTTCGCCCTGGCCTGCTGGATCGTGTTCCGCACCGTCGTCGGGCGCGAAGAAGCCTATCTGAGCGAGACCTTCGGGGAGGTCTATGACGACTATCGCCGTCGTACGCCGCGCTTCTGGCCCGACCTGCGAGCCTGGCGCGACGAGCCCGAGCTCTCGGTGCGACCCGCCTTCTTCCTGCGCACCGTCCGCGACGGCCTCGTCTTCCTGCTGGCGATGCCGGTGTTCGAGTCCCTCGAGCGCCTGCAGCAGATCGGCTGGTTCGACGCCGTCCTGCGCCTGCCCTGACCGGAGGGCTTCGGATGACCCGCAAACGTCTCGTGACGCTCCTTTCGGCCGGCTTGGCAGCCGCAGCCTTCGCCGCCGGGGCGGCGGCGCGCCTCGCCTGGACGGGGCCGGAACCGCGTCGCCCGACCGAAGCCCCGCAACGCCCATCGCCTTCCGCTCCTGTGGAGTTCGACCATGCCTAAGACCGTCAAACTGGATCTGCCCGTTCTCCTTCCGGGTGCGCCCGACGCCTCCGACGCCTGTGTCGGCAGACTGATCAGTCTGTTGCGCATCACCGACGGAGTCGAAAAGGCGCACGTCGAGGAAACGGATGACGGACCGAAACTGTGTATCCACTACGATCCGGAGCGGCTTTCCCTCGCCCAGGTTCGCCGTGCGGCCACACAGGCCGGGGGATCGGTCAGCGATCGCTACGATCACCTGACCGGCTGGGTCGAAGGGGTGCGCCACGCGCGGCATGCGAGGACGCTGGAGGCGGCGCTGGCCGCAGAGCCCGGCGTGCTGCAGGCGGCGCTCGACGCTTCAGGAGCTATCCGGGTCGAGTTCGACCGGCAGAAACTGGAGCGCACAGACCTCGAGGCGCGGCTTCGGGGCCATGGTCTGCAACTCTCGGCGAAGCCCCAAGCCACGGTCTCCGTGGACAGCGGCCACGGTCAGGACGGCAAAGCCGGCGAGGCGGGGCATGAAGGGCACAATCACGCGGCCGGGGACAGGCACGACCATGCCCATGGTGGTTTGCTGGGGCCGAACACCGAGCTGTATTTCGCTCTCGCCAGCGGCGGCGCTCTCGCCGTCGGCTATCTGATCGAACGGTTCGCGCCCGGTGTTCCCGGGTGGGCTCCACTGGTCCTCTTCCTTGCGGCCTATCTGTTCGGAGGCTTCTTCACCGTCCGCGAGGCGGTCGAGAACCTGAAGCGACGCCGCTTCGAGATCGACACCCTCATGCTGGTCGCGGCGGCGGGTGCGGCCGCCTTGGGCGCATGGGCCGAGGGGGCCTTGCTGCTCTTCCTGTTCAGCTTGGGTCACGCTTTGGAGCATTACGCGCTCGGGCGGGCGAAGCGGGCGATCGAGGCGCTGGCCGCCCTGGCGCCTCGCACCGCGCATGTGCGTCGCGGCGAAGAGGTCGTGGAGCTTCCGGTCGAGGACCTGGAGATCGGCGATGTCGTCGTGGTGCGCCCGAACGAGCGCCTGCCGGCCGACGGCTTCGTGGTCGTCGGGACGACCAGCATCAATCAGGCCCCGGTCACCGGCGAAAGCATGCCGGTGGACAAGCAGCCTGTGTCGAACGCGGAAGAGGCGAGGGCGCGTCCAGCGGGCGTCATCGCCGCCTCGGTCGTGTTCGCGGGGACCATAAATGGCGCGGGCGCCATCGAGATCGAGACGACCAAACGATCGAGCGACACCACCCTCGCCAAGGTGGTGCGGACGGTCAGCGAAGCGGAGACGCAGAAGTCGCCGACGCAGAGGTTCACCGACCGGTTCGAAAGAATCTTCGTACCCCTCGTGCTGGCCCTGGCCTTCGTCCTGCTGTTCGCCTGGGTCGTCGTCGACGAGCCTTTCCGCGACAGCTTCTACCGGGCCATGGCCGTGCTCGTGGCGGCCAGCCCCTGTGCCCTGGCCATCGCAACGCCCAGCGCGGTTCTGTCGGGTGTCGCCCGCGCGGCCCGCGCCGGCGTGCTCATCAAGGGCGGCGCGCCGTTGGAGAATCTGGGTGCGCTCGACGCCATCGCCTTCGACAAGACCGGCACCCTGACCGAGGGGCGACCCCGGATCACCGACGTTGTTCCGCTCGGACGGACCTCGCAAACCGATCTCCTGACGGTCGCCGTCGCCGTCGAGCGGCTCAGTGACCATCCCCTCGCGGAGGCGATCGTCCGCGACGGGAGCCAGCGCCTGATCGCGGCTCCTGTGCAGACCGCGACGGATCTCCGCAGCCTGACGGGAAAGGGCGTCACCGCGACACTGAACGGCGAGACGATCTGGATCGGCAAGCCGGAGATGTTCGGGGCGGATGGCGTCGCGCCGCTGGGTCCCGACGCCGAGATCGCCGTCGCGGCCCTGCGCAACCAGGGCCGCACCCTCATGGTGGTTCGCCAGGGCTCACACGACTTGGGCGTGATCGGCCTGCTCGACACACCGCGTAAGAGGGCGCGCGAAACGCTCACGGCTCTGAGGGCCCTCGGCATCCGTCGGATGATCATGATCTCGGGCGACCATCAGAGGGCTGCCCAGGCCGTCGCCGGACAGGTCGGCTTGACCGAGGCTTGGGGCGACCTCCTGCCGGAAGACAAGGTCGAGGCGATCAGGAAGCTTCGGGCCGAAGCCCAGGTGGCCATGGTGGGAGATGGCGTCAACGACGCCCCCGCCATGGCCACGGCGACCGTCGGCGTCGCCATGGGAGCGGCGGGGTCGGACGTCGCGCTGGAAACGGCGGACGTGGCCCTGATGGCGGACGATCTGTCCAAGCTGCCCTTCACGGTCGGCCTCAGTCGGCAGACCCGCCGGATCATCCGCCAGAACCTCTTCGTCAGCCTCGGCGTCGTCGCCTTCCTCGTCCCGGCCACCATTCTCGGTCTCGGGATCGGGCCGGCCGTCGCCCTGCACGAAGGCTCGACGCTCCTCGTCGTCTTCAACGCCCTGCGGCTGCTGGCCTGGCGCGATCCGCGCGCAGAGCCCTGACCCTCAAATCCCAGAAAAGGAGACTTCCATGAAACGGTCCGGATGGGTCGGCGTGATTGCGCTGTTTCTTCTCATATCGGCCTTCGGCTTCGGGATGCTGTCCCGCCAGAACGCGACCCGACCTCAGGCGGGCACGCCCGTCGATGCGCGTCCGATCGACGCCCATGCGGGTCATGCCGACGCCGCGGCGGACAGTCCGGCCACCCGCTCCTTCAAGGAGGCCAACGAGCGCATGCACCTGGCCATGGAGATCGACTACAGCGGCGACGCCGATGTCGACTTCATGCGCGGGATGATCGCCCACCATGAGGGAGCGGTCGCGATGGCCCGGATCGCCCTGGAGCACGGGAAGGACGCCGAGGTTCGCGGGCTCGCCGAAGAGGTGATCCGCACCCAGGAAGCAGAGATCGTCCGCATGCGTGTGTGGCTCGCCAACCGCGCCGGGCGTCCCGTCGAGCCGGCGGTCTAGATCATGGGCGGAAAACGCTCCCCGATCCGTAGTCACGCCCCCCGATGGCGGCCAGGCCGGTATCGCCCTCGGGGGCGGACACAACGTCGGGTTCGGCCGTTCGATCCCGTTCCAGATACCCTGATCGCCCTCGCCGGCAGCCTCGTCGCAGGCCTGGTCGTCTGCGTCATCGCCGTGCCGCTCGCATCGCTCTACCGGATACCGATGTATCTCCCCTACGGGGCGCTGATGCTTTTGTTGACCTTCATGACCTACCGTGTCGCCGGACGAGACAAGGCGGGACGGGTTATGGCGGGGGTGATGGCGGTGGTCTGCGTTCTTGGGTCGGCTGCGCTCTTCCTCGGGCGCGACCAGATTGTCCTCGGGTCCCGTCACCACCACGATACCCCCGGCCCGGTCGCCGCAACGCGCGCGGACTGACGTTGGTCGAGGTCGCAGAACCCCGCAGGCCGGCCCGGATCGCGCGCGGCGGCTGGCTCGACGTTCTCCGGTTCGTCGCCGGCGCCCTGATCATCCTGTATCATTTTCGCGAGGCGGCTCCGACGCCGCTGGGCGAACTCCACCCGGTGTTTGACCGGGGGTTCCTGCTGACCAACTTCTTCATCATCGATTCCGGGTACATTCTGGCCCGGATCTATGGCGACGGCTTCGCCGCCCGCTCGCTCAACATCCTGGACTATATCCGCCAGCGCGTCCTCAGGGTCGTCCCGTCTCATCTCGTCGTGATCGGCGTACTTGCCGCAATGGTCGCCGTCGCCGCCGCGGTCGGCATTCGCCCGAGCAATCCCCAGTGGTTCGACTGGGCGCAGCTCCCGGCGCAGGCGGCTCTGCTTCAGGCCTATGGCGTTCCGGGGGGACAGGGCTGGAACGCGCCGACCTGGACGCTCTCGGCCCTGCTCGGATGTTATCTCCTGTTGCCGTGGATATGCCGACTGATCTGGCGTAGGCGGCCCTGGCTGATCGTGGCGGGCGCCGTAGGGCTTCTGATCCTCGCGGACTGCGCCAGCCGCGCCTGGCTCGGCGATCCGATCTATCGCCTGCCTTTCAGCCACGGCTTTCTGCGAGCCCTGCCTCTGTTCCTGCTCGGTGTTGCGGCGGCGCTGTTCGGGGCGCGCGTCTATATCCCGCCGAGGCTCGCCGCGATGGCGGGGATCGTCGCCCTCGGCGTCCTCGTTTGCGCGCAGGTGATCGGGACCACCGCCTTGCTCTCGCTTCTGTTGCTGACCGTGATGATCTGGGCTGCGGGCGCGACGCCGGTCGCGAGACCCTCACGCCTGATCGAGCATCTCGGCCTGATGTCGTTCGCGATCTTCCTGACCAATGAAGTGGTCCGGATCCTCTGGTTCGGGGTCTTCGATGCGATCGGACAGGCAGGCTGGTCCTCAGATGTTCGCTGGGCGATCTGGACTGCGGGTCTGGCGAGCGCCTTCATCGGAGCTGCAATCTTCCGGTACGCCTTCGACCGCCCTGTTCAGGCCCGTCTCAATCCGCCGCGAAGACCACCGCAGGCGCCCGGCGTCAGCGCCGAGCGGCCCATCGCCTGAGGGGCTCTCCCGGAAGGGTCGCCGTCAGGCGGGTTGGGGCGTTCTTGCGCGCTTGAGCCGGACAACATTGAGGAGGTGCGCGAGGACGAGACTCAACCCGCCGACGATGGTGGCGATCGGAGCGGTCTCCACCGTCGGGCGTTCGGCCGCGCCCGCCACAAGCGCCAGAATGGCGGCGATCGCGAGGCCCCGAAGCATCATGGGTGCGCCCACGCGAGGTGTGACGAGCGCGATCCAGGCCGCACAGGCCGCGACGCCGGCAAGCGTCCAGTGGAGCCACTCGCCGCCGGCGAGCCCCGCCAGGGGCAGAAGGCCAAGCACCCCCGCGCTCGACACACAATGGACGACGCAGAACACGGAAAGACCGGCGCCGAACAGGTCGATTGGCCGGGAACGACCGGTGTCTGTGGGGGCGGGAGGCATGTTGAGAATGTTATTGTGTAACGCGCCGTTGATCCAGTGAATTGTGGTCGCGGACGCGCCTCGGCGATGATGATTTCGTGACGACCCGCGGATTGGTTTGCGGTACTATGGGGGAGTATCTTTCCGATCGGGTCCGCAGATGTTTTCTCCGCTGTCCAATCCCGCCTACCGCAGGCTCTTCATCGCCCAGGTGTCGGCTCTGCTCGGTACGGGCATGGCGACCGTCGCCCTCGGCCTGCTTGCCCATGATCTGGCCGGCGCCAACGCCGGAGAAATTCTCGGCGCAGCGCTCTCGATCAAGATGGTGGCCTATATCGCCGTCGCGCCGTTCGCGAGCGCCATCGCCGCGCGCTTGCCGCGCAAGACCCTCCTCGTGTCGCTGGACGTCGTCAGGGCGGGCGTCGCCATCACCCTGCCGTTCGTGGGCGCCGCCTGGCAAGTCTATGCCCTGATGGCCGTGCTCTACACGGCCTCCGCCGCCTTCACCCCGGCGTTCCAGGCCATGATCCCGGACCTTCTGGAGGACGAGGGGGAGTATACCAAGGCGCTCTCGCTCTCCCGCCTCGCGGCGGACCTCGAAAGCGTGGCCAGTCCGGTGGTCGCCGCCGTTCTGCTGGCCTTCATCAGCTACAACAATCTGTTCGTGGGGACAGCTCTCGGCTTCGCGCTCTCGGCGGTCTTTGTCGTCCGGGCGATCCTGCCCCGGTCCGCCGGCGCAGCGCCCTTGCCCTTCATACGCCGGCTGACGGCTGGCGCCCGGCTGTTCGCCCTGACCCCGAGGCTGAGAGGCCTTCTGGCGGTCAGCCTGGCGACCGCCGCAGGCGGCGCGATGGTGTTCGTGAACACCGTCGTGCTTGTGCAGAGCAGCTTTGGCCTCTCTCAACAGGCGACGGCCTGGGCGCTCGCGGCCTTCGGCGCGGGGTCGATGACCGCCGCCCTGCTACTGCCGCGCGTCCTTCAAAGGATCCCCGACCGCTCCGCCATGATCGCGGGCGCTGGCGTCATGACGGGCGTGCTTCTGCTCGGCGCCTTTGTGGCGACGTCCTACCCCATCCTTTTGGGGCTCTGGATCGTCATGGGCTTCGGCTATTCGCTGACCATCACGCCGGCCGGTCGGGCGCTTCGACGGTCCTCGACCTCGCAAGACCGCCCCTCGCTGTTCGCCGCCCAGTTCGCCCTGTCCCACGCCTGCTGGCTGATCGCCTATCCGGTCGCGGGGCTCGTCTCCGCCGAGGCGGATCCCCGCGCGGCCTTCCTTGTGCTCGCGGGCCTCTGCGCGGTGGGTGTGGTTCTCGCGCTCGTGGTCTGGCCCCGCTACGACCCGGCCAATCTCGCGCACTCGCACTCGGACCTGGACGCCGATGACCCCCACCTGTCCGAAGGCGAGCGTCCGGACCGGCAGTCCAGTTGGCACGCCCATCCGGTCGTGATCGACGAGGCGCATCCGCGCTGGCCGCGACCGGACGAGAAATGATGGCGGGGCGCGTCAGGGGGTTCCAGCGCCCCGCCATCCGGTCGGCCGACTGGCGGCGGCCGACCCACAAGCGGGTCAGACCACCCGCTTGATCTCGGTGTAGGCGCCTTCGGTTTCGACCGTGATCGTCACGGTCTCTCCGGTCCGGTTGCGCCAGAACCAGCCATGGCTTCCGTCGAAGGCCGCCGTCAGCTCACCGGACTGCTGCAGATCGGTGCCCTTTCCGTAGCCGTGATAGCGGACGCCGGGGCGGTCAGCGTGGGTGTCGAAATTCACCGCACCTCCGCTGCTCCTCCAGGTGAAGCGGACCTTGGCGCCTTCGGCCATGTCCATCTTCAGCTCTGCGCCCTGGTTGGGGGCCAGTTCGATCACAGTCTCGTCCGAGCGGATGCCGGCTGCGGCGGCTTCAGCCGTGACCGGCCGGGCTGACGGCGCCACCGGACCGGTGGCTGCGGCCGGTGCTGCGGCAGGCGTCGGCGTGGAGGCGACGCCCGAGGTCTGGCCGGCGGCGGCGGCGTCCGCCGCAGCGTCAGCCTCGGCTTCCAGCGCGAGCTGGCGTTTCAGCTGGCCCATTTCCGTCAGGCCGAAGACCGAGCCGATACGCGTGGGATCGACGCCATATTCGGCTGGAAGGACCACAGTGACGAGGATCGCGCCGGCGACGACGGCGGCGATGCCGGTGGATTTCAGCAACTCCTGCGTGGTGGGCAGTTCGGAGCGGGCGGGGCGGTTTGCGTTAAACATGGAGGGGGGCTCCGATCACATGACGAAGAAGCCGACGAGCTGGTAGCCCGTCAGAATGAAGCCGAGGCACATGACCACGGCGTTGGTCAGGAAGGCGTGGTTCCAGAAGCTGTTCGAGCGGCGCCAGAAGCCCATCAGGATAAGGATGCCGCCGAGCGCCAGCAGCTGGCCGGCCTCGACGCCGATGTTGAAGGCGATCAGGTTGCCGATCAGGCCGTCCGGCGACATCTGGAAGTCCTGCAGCTTGGTCGCGAGACCGAAGCCGTGGAACAGACCGAAGATCAGGGTCGCCGCCTTGGTGGAGGGCTGGAAGCCGAACCAGCGCTGGAAGGCGCCCATGTTGTCCAGGGATTTGTAGACGACGGACAGGCCGATGATGGCGTCCACGATGTAGCTGGAGACGCTGATGTCGGTCAGCACGCCCAGCAGCAGGGTTGAGGAGTGGCCGATGGCGAACAGCGTCACATAGATGCTGATGTCCTTCATCCTGTAGAGGAAGAAGATCACGCCGAAGAGGAACAGCAGGTGGTCGTATCCGGTGACCATGTGCTTGGCGCCCAGATAGACGAAAGGCCAGAACAGGAAGCCGGTGGTCTCCTGGATGTAGCCCTTGTCGCCCTCGGCGACGCCGTGGGCGAGGGCCTGACTGAGGGCGCCGTCCAGAAGCATGAAACTGAGGATCAGCAGAAGCGCCGTCCAGGGCGATCGGAGCCACGACCAGGAGTCGCGGCGCAATGCAGAAGTCATGATTGACCTTTCGCGGAGTTGGGGGAGGGGGTGAGGAAAAGGCTGCGCACCAGGGTGCGGGCGGGCCGCTCCCAGAAGGCGTGCAGTGCGAAGGCGCTGGCCAAAGTCACGACCAGCAACAGAGCCGCTTCGGAAGCGGACATCCGGTAGGTGCTGTCGATGCCGCCCAGCATCGCCATCCCGTTCTTCCAGATGATCAGAAGCGGGAGATGGACGAGGTAGAGGGCATAGGAGGCTTCGCCCGCCTCCAGCAGCAGCGGATGGTTGAAGACGCTGTCATCCTCGGCGCGGTCCCAGAGGGCCAGCGCGAGGACGACGACGCCGGAGGCCGCCACGATCAGGCGCTCGTCGGCGCTGATCGCCATCAGGCAAATCAGGGCGAAAAGCGATCCGATGGCGGCGAGCGTCGCCGTCCGGCGACCGCAACGGATGCGGCAACCGAGCTGGTAAAGGCCGATCCCGAACAGGAATTCGGGAATGATCCTCAGCACGCCGAGCACGAGCTCGGCATGGGTGAGCTGGTCCTTGAAGATCCAGCGGTAGAGGCCGTCGATCACCAGGAACAGGCCCACCGACAGACCGATCACCATCCAGGGGCGGCGGCCCGACCTGAGCCCGATGAAGGCGAACACAGGGAAGGCCAGATAGGCGGCCCATTCCGCGGACAGGGACCAGGACGGGCCGTTCCACTCATTGGGAACGGTAGCCGGGAACCAGGCGTGGGTGAGGGCGAGGGCGGACGCGAACCCCGGCAGCGAGTAACTGTCGGCCGCGAACGGCTGACCCAGGGCGATAGCCGCCAGGACGATGAACGCCATCAGCACCATCATGGCGAGATGAGCCGGATAGATCCGGGCCAGCCGCGCGATGAGGAAGCGCTTGTGGTTGTAGGTCCCGTTCCGGATCTGACGCCCGTAGACGTGCGCCAGGATGAAACCCGACAGAATGAAGAAGAAATCGACCGCGAGGCGTGCGCGCTCGATCAGGGCGAGCCCCGTCCCGCCCTCGGGCGTCATGTTCAGCTGGTAGTGGAAGAGCACGACGCCGAGGGCGAGCCAGAACCGAATGCCGGTCAGGGCCGGCAAACGGTCCGGGAAGCCCGGCGCCGACGCGTTGGGGACCGCCTCGGCGCCGCCCCCGCTCTTCCTGCGAAGAGCGGAGTTCATCAGACGCTCCGTTTCCGGAACGGCAGACGATCCATCCAGCTGGCGCGCGGCGCGCCGTCCACGGTCCGTTCACGGCCGTGCACGAGGCTGTAGAGCGCCGGAAGGACCATGAGGGTCAGCACCGTGGAGGAGACGATGCCGCCGATAACGACCGTGGCCAGCGGACGCTGGACCTCGGCGCCCGCCCCCACGTTGATCGCCATCGGCACGAAGCCGAGGCTGGCGACCAGGGCTGTCATCAGAACCGGCCGCAGCCGGGTCAGGGCGCCCTCGTGGATGGCCTCCTGCACCGGCTTGCCCGACTGGATCAGGCTGCGGATGAAGGTCACCATCACCAGGCCGTTGAGCACGGCCACGCCGGACAGGGCGATGAAGCCGACCCCGGCCGAGATCGACAAGGGCAGATCGCGCAGCATCAGCGCAGCGACCCCACCGGTCAGCGCCAACGGCACCCCGGAGAAGACGATGGCGCTGTCCTTGACCGAGCGGAACAGGGCGAACAGCAGGCCAAAGATCAGCAGCAGAACCGCCGGAACGACGAGCTGCAGACGATTGGCGGCCGAGATGAGCTGCTCGAACGTCCCGCCGTAGGTGACCCAGTAGCCGGCCGGCAGATCGACCTCGCGCTCGATCCGGTCCTGGGCTTCTCCGACGAAGGAGCCCAGATCGCGGTTGCGCACGTTGGCGGTGACCACGATGCGGCGTTTGCCGTCCTCGCGGCTGATCTGGTTGGGTCCGGTCTCAAGTCCGATCGTTGCGATTTCGCTGAGCGGCACGAAGCCGCGCGGCGAGCCGTCCGCCGACGGCAGCGGCACCTGGATGCGACCGATGGCGTCGGTGTTGCTCCGAAGGTCTTCCGGCAGGCGAACGACGATGTCGAAGCGACGGTCGCCCTCGAAGATCTGGCCCGCCGTCGCGCCGCCCATGGAGGTGGCGATAACGGATTGCACGTCCTCGATGCTCAGGCCGAGGCGAGCGATAGCCGCCCGATTCGGCGTGATCTGCAGCATGGGCAGGCCGGTGACCTGCTCGGACTGCGGATCGGCCGCGCCGTCGATCGAGCCGACGATTTCCTCGATCTGGGAGCCGAGCTGAACCAGGGTGTCCAGATCGTCACCGTGGACCTTGATGGCCACATCCGCCCGGACGCCCGAGAGCAGTTCGTTGAACCGCATCTGGATCGGCTGGGTGAACTCGTACTTGCTGCCCGGGATCTCGTTGACCGCTTCTTCCATCTCGCGAACGAGCTGCAGCTTCGGCTTGCGGGGATCGGGCCAGTCCTTGCGATCCTTGAGCAGGATGAAGGTGTCGGCAACCGACGGCGGCACGGGGTCGGTCGCGACCTCGGCCGTGCCGATCTTCGCGACCACGCGCTCCACTTCCGGGAACTCCGCCAGCCTCGCCTCGAGCGCGGTCTGCATCTCGATGGCCTGGCTCAGGCTGGTGCCCGGAATGCGCAGGGCGTGCATGGCGATGTCGCCCTCGTCCAGGTTCGGCACGAACTCCGACCCCATTCGAGAGGCGCCGAAGGCGGCGAGGGCCACCAGGGCGATCGCCGCGCCGACCATCGCGGTGCGGAACTTCAGGGCGAAGTCCAGCGCCGGACGGTAGCCGACCCGCGCCCAACGCATCAGGAACGGGTCCTTCTCGGTCACTTTGCCCGAGACGAAGGTGGCGACGGCCGCCGGAACCAGGGTCAGGGACAGGACGAGCGCACACGTCAGGGCGATGACGACGGTGATCGCCATCGGGTGGAACATCTTTCCTTCGACACCGTCGAGGGCGAAGATCGGAATGTAGACGAGGGTGATGATCAGCACGCCGAAGAGGGACGGGCGGATCACTTCGCTGGACGCTTTGGATGCGAGGTCGAAGCGTTCCTGACGAGTCAGCAACCGACCGAGCTGGTGCTGGGCTTCGGAGAACCGCCGCAGGCAGTTCTCCACGATGATGACGGCGCCGTCGACGATCAGACCGAAGTCCAGCGCGCCGAGGCTCATCAGATTGCCCGAAGTCCCGGTGCGCACCATGCCCGTGATGGTCATCAGCATGGTGATCGGGATGACCGCGGCAGTGATCAGGGCGGCGCGGATGTTCCCGAGGAGCAGGAACAGCACCACGATGACCAGAAGCGCGCCTTCCAGCAGGTTCTTCTCGACCGTGCCGATGGCGCGCTCGACCAGATCGGTTCGGTCATAGACCGGGGAGGCGATCACCCCGGCGGGGAGGGCTTTGGCGGCCTCCTCCAGGCGGGCTGCGGCCGCCTGGGCGACGATCCGGCTGTTCTCACCGGCCAGCATCAGCACGGTGGCGAGCACGGTTTCCTTGCCGTTCTCGGTCGCCGCCCCGGTACGAAGTTCCTCGCCCAGACCGACCTCGGCCACTTCGGCCACCCGGATCGGCACGCCGCCCCGTGTGGTGATCACGACGTTGGAGAGGTCCTGCATCGACGAGGCCTGACCCGGCACGCGAATGAGCCATTGTTCGCCGTAGCGCTCGACGTAACCGGCGCCGACGTTGGCATTGTTCCGCTCCAGCGCCTGCACGACCTCGGCCATGGTCACGCCGTAGGCGGCGAGACGTTCCGGACGCGGGGTGACGTGATATTGCCGCTCGAAACCGCCGATGGTGTTGACCTCGGTGACGCCGGGCGTGTTGCGCATCTGCGGACGGATGACCCAGTCCTGCAGGGTGCGCAGATCCTCAGGCGTGTATGGCGTTCCGTCCGGCTTGCCCGCGTTCGGTTCGGCCTCGATCGTGTACATGAAGATCTCGCCCAGCCCGGTCGCGATCGGACCGAGCTCAGGCGACAGACCGGGCGGAAGCTGGCCGAGCGCGCTTTGCAGTCGCTCGTTGACCAGCTGACGCGCCCGATAGATGTCGGTGCCATCCTCGAACACCACCGTCACCTGGCTCAAACCGTAGCGTGAGACGGATCGGGTGTAGCTCAGGCCCGGCACCCCCGCGATGGCGGTCTCCACCGGGAAGGTGATGCGTTGTTCGGCTTCAAGGGGCGAGTAGCCCGGGGCCTCCGTGTTGATCTGAATCTGGACGTTGGTGATGTCGGGCGTCGCGTCGATCGGGAGCTTCTGGAAACTCCAGACCCCGACCGCGCAGGCCACAAGGACGAGCGCCATGACGACCCAGCGGAACCGGATCGACAGCGCGATGATGCGTTCAAGCATGATGCCGCGCCCCCACTAGTGGTCGTGGCTCGCGCCGGACTTGTCGATGTCCGCGCGAATGAGGAAGGCGCCGTCCACGACATAGGTCGTGTTTGGATCGATACCGCCCAGGACTTCGGTCCACTCGTCCGTCCGACGCCCAAGCTCGAGCATGCGGACCTCATAGGTGTTACCCACCTTGGCGTAGACGACGGTGAAGTCCCGGAAGGGCTGAAGCGCACGGGTGCGGACCGCGAGCGGCACTTCCCCGGTTCCGACCTGGACCGTCCCGTCGACGCCCAGGCCCGGGCGCCAGACGCCGCCTTGGGCCGGCAGGGCGACGTGGGCGACGAGCGTCTGACTGAGCACGTCATCAGCCGGGAGGATCGCCTCGATGGTGCCGGTGGTGGTGTTCTCGCCGGCGGTGCTGCGCACCTGGACGCGCTGGCCGACCCGCACCCGTTCGGCGTCACGCGGATAGAGGAAGAACTCCGCATGCAGACGGGTCGGATCGCCGATCATCAGCATGGGCGTCCCGTTGCCCGTGATGGCGCCCGGATTGATGTTCTTGGCGGTGATGACGCCCGAGATCGGGGCGGTGACCGAATAGGTCTGCAGGCTTTCGCTCGACTCCACCCGGGCGACGACCTGGCCGCGGGACACCCGTTGACCGAGCTGGACGTTCAGCGAGACCACACGGCCGGGGTAGCGGGCGTGGACCTCGGCTTGGGCTTCCGGAGCCAGCTCCACCCGGCCGGTAAGGGGCAGGGCTTCCGCCAGCGTGGCCGGCCCGACCTGTTCGGTCGTGACCCCGCCCGCCCGTGCGGCCTCCGCCGTGATCTGCGTACGGCCCTCGTAGGACTGGTAGGTCCACCTCGAGGTCTTTCCGCCCCGCACCGCGTTCACCGCGACGTCGAACGAGTGGGGCTCGGTGACGACGCCGGGGCTGGCGAGGTAGGCGCCCTCGGGGGTGAAGGTGAACCGATCAACCTGTGGCCCCAGACGCGTCAGCGCCATGGTGAGCTGAACCTGCCGGGGATCGAGCGGCTTGTCGTTCAGATACGGATAGATCCGGAAGAGGGGCTCAGGGCCTTCTTCGTAGATGGTGACTTCCAGCGAGAAGTCGCCGTCGCGGAGGAGGCGGCCATTGTTCGGGCCACGCTCGTAGTCCCCGGCGGCCGCCGCTTCGGCGCCCTCGGCCTTCTCGGCGCGCTCACCGCCGCCGCCGCAGGCGGCGAGCACCAGAGCAAGGCTGGTCAACGCCGCGCCGGAGGCGAGGCGCAGTGCATGTGTACGGGTCATGGTTGGGTCTCCAGGCCGAGCAGGTCGGCATGCGCGCCTGTCAGACGGTCCAGTCTGGCGCGGTCGGTGTGGAAGGCTTGCAGGATGGACACGCGCCTCGCCCGGGCCTGCAGCAAGGCTGTCTGCGCGGACATCACGTCGTTGTAGGTGAAGCCGCCGCGCCCGAAGCCCTCGCGGACAAGGGTGACGGCACGCTCCGCCTGAGGCAGGGTCTCCTCGGCGATGCGGCGCGCTTCGCTGGCCTTGGCGGCCAGCTGCACCTGAAGCCTGAGGATTTCGCGCTCGCGCTCGATCTCGAAAGCGCGGCGATCGGCCTGGGCGGCTACGCCCTCGGCCTGGGCGCGGGCGATTGCGCCTTCATTGCGGTCGTAGCGTTGAAGCGGCATCGATCCGCCGAACACCAGGGCAACTTCGTTGTCCCAGATGTGGCGGACGCCGAGGCTCACCGTCGGGTCGGGCACGGCGCGCGCCTGTTCGACCCGCACCTGGGCGTCGGCGATCAGACGGCGGGCATCGAAAGCCGCGAGATCGATCTGCGCCACCGGACCGGCTTCCCGGCGAGAGGCGCTCGTGTCCTCGAAGGCATCAGCCCCGAGGGTGAACTCTGATCTGCCGAACCAGAATTTGGCGAGGTTGACCCGCGCCATACGCGCGCCGACCTCGGCCTGGTCGAAGTCGATCTGCGCCTGGGCGAGCTCGGCCTCCGCCCGGGCCCCTGCGAACAGGGGATCTCGTGCGGCGTTGACCCGTCGGGAGACTTCACTCTGGAAGGCCTCGGCCAGATTGAGCCGCTCCCTGGCGATTTCGAGCAAGGCCTCCGAAGCGAGCGCTTCGGCCCACGCCGTCTGGACCAGCTCGAGCCGGTCGAGCTGCGCGGCCCTGGCGTCGGCGAGAAGCAGATCTCCCTCGGCCCGGGCGAGCGCCGTGCGGGCCGGACGATCGCCGCCCCGTTCCAGACGTTGCTCGTACGTCAGCGTGGTCTCGGTTCGCCCGAGAATATCGCCGCCGCCGAGCGTCGGCAGGTTCTCGACCATCAGTCCGACGTTCGGATTGGGTCGGACATCGGCCTGCCGCACGCCGGCTCCAGCGGCGCGACGACGAGCTTCGACACCGGCGAGCGCCGGGTCTGACGCGGCGGAAAGACTGAGGGCTTCGCGCAAGCTGAGTTGCGGGTAGCCGTTCACGTCGGCGGGGACCGGCGCCGCTTGGGCGAACACCGGGGCAGGGGCGAGCGACGCCCCAAGGGCGAGCGCGAGCGCAGACACGGCTGCGGCGCGCACCCGCCATCCGGCAGCGCCGGATGCAGGTAGTTTCAAGGAATTTCTCCAACAGGACGCGCACGGCCCGGAGGCCGCGCAGGATCAGCTTTTCAGGCGATCAGGCGTTCTGTTTAGGAGGGTCGAGCGGGCTTTCCGGACGCGTTCCCGCCAAAGGCGGAGTCCGGGCCGGGTTGAGCGCGGGCGCAAGTCCGCTGGAGGGGGAGTTCGGCTGAGGCAGGCCTGCGAGCGCGATGTGCACGTCACCGCCGCCGCCATGGTGATGGTGCGGCAGCACCGGCATTTCGCTTTGGTCGGCGGTGTCGATCGCCGTGTCTGCGGCGGCAGAGGCTTCAGCGTCGACCTCGTGGGCGTGATCGTGCCCGTCGTCGTGATGATCATGGTCAGCCGCGGAATCGCTGAAAGCGACGCCGGGGAACTGGAGAGCATGTTCTATTCGATGTTGACCGTCACGTACCGCAAAGCCTTGCAGCGTGACCATAAGGGTCACGGCCAAGCCGATGCAGATCTGGCGGACAAGTCGCGACAAGAGAGTACCCCGTACTCCCCCGGACTATCTCGACACCCCTGATTCAAGCAACATCAAAAGTGTCGCAGTTCAGGCGGGGAGAGGCTCGGAGGGTTCGATTTCGATAGTGATATGCTTGAGCTCGTGCACCGGGACCAGCCGCGCTCGAAGCGCCTCCAAGGTCGCGCTGGAGGTCGCGACACTGATGATGGCGGCGTGAGCGTCCGGCCCAACCCGCCAGATGTGCAGATCGCGGATACGGGCATCGCCTGGCGTCTCGATCGCCTCGCGGGTTTCATCGGCGACGTGGGTGTCGGTTCGGTCCAGCAGGACGGCAGCCGTATCGCGCAGGAGACCCCATGACCATTTCGCGATTACCGCTGCGCCGACCAGGCCCATGATCGGGTCCAGCCATGTCCATCCGAGATAGTGACCTGACAGGAGCGCGACGATCGCAAGGACCGATGTCAGGGCATCGGCTAGGACATGGAGATACGCGGAACGCAGATTGTTGTCGCCGCCGTGCCCGTGGTCGTGGTGGCCATGATCGTGATGATCATGCTGGTGGCTGTGGTGATGCCCTCCCGAGAGCAGAAGAGCGCTCACGACATTCACGACAAGGCCGATGACGGCGACAATCGCCGCTTCGCCGAACAAGACCGTAGTCGGCTCGAACAGACGTCGGATGGATTCCACGCCGATGCCAATGGCGAAAAGGCCCAGAACGAGCGCGGATGCAAACCCTGCCAGATCGCCGACCTTGCCGGTGCCGAAGCTGTATCGGGGGTCGTTCGCGTGACGGCGTGCGTAGCTGTAGGCTGCGGCCGCGACCCCAAGGGCTCCGGCGTGGGTGAGCATATGTATGCCGTCCGCCAGCAAGGCCATTGATCCCGTCAGCACGCCGGCGACGATCTCTCCGACCATCATCACTGCGGTCAGGACGACCACGATCAATGTGCGGCGGGCGTTCTCGTCATGATTGGCGGCCAGAAAGACATGATCATGGGCCGGTGAAGCGGCAGGCTGGATGGTCATTTATAGCGTCCGATAATGGATATGAGCTCGTCGGCGCCCTTGCGACGCGCGGCTTCATCAAGATGAGGCGCAGCGACATGGTGCTCGAGATGCTGAAGGATCAGCGCTTCGACCAGGCCGCCAAGAGCGCCGCGCACGGCGGCGGCCTGCTGGAGGACGGCGATGCAATCGACATCATCATTGATGGCGCGCTCGAGAGCGCTGACCTGCCCATTGATGCGGCGGACCCTGGCCATAAGTTTGGGCTTGTCAGCGGCGATATGGGCCATGGTGGAATCCTTCTCGAGACGACGTGTTGGGTCTCATTAGTCACTCGCCCCGGCCTTCGCACCCAAGGCGGTCATTCGCCGGGGGAGCTCCCGCTCGATGGCCTTGCGGCGGAAGGGCGACAGCTTGCACCATTGAGCCACTTCCGGACGCGTTCGGCCGCACCCCACGCACCAGCCGGTCGCGGAATCGAAGATGCAGATGTCTATGCAGGGTGTCTTCACCGATCGGCCCGTCACCGAGCCGTGGCGCAAGCCGTCACGAACCGGTTGGGCTGATATACTCCCTACCAGTATAACATCAAGGTTTGCGTGAGTGATGTCGCTGTGCCGCCATCGCTGGCGGCGTCGTGCCTTCAGAGGGGGAAAGGCTGGGTTTCGAGCCGCATCAATCCTCGTCGCCCGCGACCGCCAGGACGGGCTGAACCCATCCGTCGTCTCCGAAGGCCGCGAGAACGCCCTCGAAGTGGTTCAGGTGGCGGACCTCGTTCAGCCCGTGAACGAAACGGTTTCGGGCGTCGATCGACGGTTGGCGCCCGGCGTTTCGAAGAAGACTGAGTAGCAACCCGCTTGTCGCCGCGGCGGCATAATTCTGACCGTTGCCGACTATGGCGTCGAGCACCTGATCGAGCTCGGCCTGCGTCAGAGAACCGGTGTAGGGAGCGATGAAGTCACTGAAGTTGGCTTCCGAGCCCCTGAAGCTGCCCGAGCCCGCATAGCGCGCGACAGCGGCCGGCCACAGGTCAGCAAGCGGAGTGGCAGCGATCGTGCGGGCGAAGGTCTCGCGGTCCAGTCGCGGTATCGCGGCAAGGAGGGGCGCCCGGAACCGCTCGAATGTGATCCCCATCATGATCCGGACATCGGCGACATTTGCGGGGTCGAGGTTGTTGACGGTCTCCTGCAGGGCGGTCTGCGTCGCCTCCTGGATCAGCGGCCAGAAGTTCGGGAAGGCGGCGATGAAGGCGATGGCCCGCGGCCGATCAAGGGGCGCCAGATTGTCGAGGAGCTGCACAATGGAAGGTGCGAGTTCGGGCCACGCCGCAGGGGTCCGCTCGCGGACCGCCACGAGGGCCGAAACGATTTTGCCGCGCACCCCGTCGAGATGAGGGGGAATGCCTTTGAGCAACGACTTGGCGAGAACAGTGCCGAAGTTGCGGATGTTCTGGGACCGGACGCGGGCGAGGTAGCGCTGCTCGACGTAGTCGAGAATCCTGGCGTGATCGCTCGGGAATCCGGGCGACTGAACATCGACATCGAAGACCTCGAAGATCGCTCGGCCCTGAAGAGGTTCCTGGGCCAGCACGAGATCGACGGCGTTGACCAGATGCATTCGCACCAGTTCTGGCGTGGGCTCGAACAGCAGGGCTTCGGCCGAGAAGGCAGGATGGGCGCACAGATGGCGGTCCTCGCGCAGTCTCTCCAGCTGTCGCCGGGCGATCTGGCTGATAGCCTGGGTGTTGTCCGCGGCGTCCTCGATGATCCGGCCCTCCAGCTGGAGGAGCTGGCGAATGTCACTGATCGCGGTCGCATTATCCCAGGATTGAAGGAAGGTCGTCGCGGCGGCATCGCCCATCGCGCCTAGCTCCCGGTACTTTGCGATCAGATCATAGGCGAGCGCGACCCATGCCGCCGTCAGCGATGCGCGAAGGGCGCCAGCTTTGTAGGCCTTCACCGCGTCGAGGAAGTAGATGCGTGACTGGGCGTTGCGCACCTTGGTCAGCAGGATGTCGAGATCTACGAAGCTGGAGTCCACAGGGCGTACCGAGGAAATGAGTGGGGGGGGGCGAAGGTCGGGCAGGCGACGTGGCCCGTCCATCCAACCGTGAGGGTCTACTCGTAGGGGAGCTCTCCGAAGAGGCCTATCATGAGATCTCCCTTCAGCTCGCGGAAAGGAATCTCGACAAAATGGTCGGGGTGTCTGGGCTTGGCCCGGCCATCCCCAGGACCGTTCTTTGTGTGGCCGCGAACCTGCTCGCCGCTTTCCTTGACATAGGGAAGGACAACGAGCCTACCGTGGTTGGTCGAGAGGATCGTGCCCTCGCGCCATAGCGTCGACCCATCCTCACCCTTGTCGCTGGTGGTCGCCTTGACCGTCCAGCCGAGTTGACCGTCCGGCTCGTACCAGAACACGATCCCATTGCTGACCAGAACATGCTCGCCACGGGCCAGAGCCTCGGCGAGGAGGCGTTGAACGCTGGCGAGCTGAAGAAGCTGATTGGCCCGCGGCAGCAGTTCGGCACGGATTTTGGCCTTCACCTGACCCCAGTGCTGATCGTGGTGAAACTTGAAGCCGTTGGCGATCCGGGCGCGCATGGCTTTCTCCGCCGATTTCTCGCCGGCGGGATAGGGTTTGCTCCAGACGTCGTCAGCGTTGCGATACAGAACGACCTGCCGTCCGCGGCCATCGAGAAGAGCCATCCAGAGATAGGGGTAGGTTTGTAGCTCTTGCGCCAACGCTTCCCGATAGGGCTCGGCCTCAGTGTGCAGCTTGATTTGATCGATCGGGATCCGGGGCGTGTCGGCGTGGCGTCGGATCGCCTCGGAAAGCATCAGGGCTTCCTCATCCGCCAGACGTTGCCGCGACTGAAGCGCCTTGCGGACCTTCAGGGTGAGAGAGGTCTTCTCTGTTGCGTCCATCTGCCTCGCCGCGAGCGCCGCCGCCAGCGAGGGATTCAAAGCCTCGGCTGCGGATACTGCGGCCTCCCGATCCGGATGGACGTCCATTCTGACCCATCCCTCCTCGGACGGGATTCGTCGGTCTCGCCAGCGAACGCCGCCGTCCTCGGTCTCGACCAGCTCCACCATGAACCAGCGCTCATGCAACGGGCGATAGCTCGGCCATATCGCGAGGATAGGATCATGATCCCTCCGACTGTCTCCCCACTTGATCATGCATGCCTCCCGACTCGGAGCTGATCTGATCGACAGGCGCATATTGACGCAATGCCTGATTGAAGCCTGGCTGTGCGCAACAAAACTTGAGATGGCGCCGCGTGGCACTGGCATGGGGCGAGGGGACTTCCCGACTCAACATCCCCAATCGATGGAGCGTGAGATCATGGTGAAGGTTGTCGGGTTTCCTGCCCCCGTAGATATCTCCGGCCTGAAGCCCGGGTCAGCGTTCCAGGTCGGTGATACAGTTCCGCCGCTCTATGGGATCACGGTGAAGGCGGGTGACCTGGTGACGGCCATCCTTCTGGGTCAGGTGAAGGGCCAGGCGGCTTCCCCTGGCTATCTGCAGAATCAGCACCTCCCCGGCGAGTGCTACGCCGTCGACGCCGAGCTCGTGATCGGCAGAACCGCGAAGACGGAGCGTCGCGAAGCGCTGACGCATGGCGCGCTCGTCTTCGACGGCGAGAACAAGCCGTTCCTCGTCATCGAGCAAGCCGATCCCTTCCCACGCCTGTACCTGTCGATGGAGACAGGCGAGGCAAAGACGGACGGACCAGCGGGCATGCTCCGAATCTACGGCAACTGGGTGCTGAGGCTTGAGGGGGAAGGGAAGACGCTGACCGAGCTCACACTCAATGGCTAGGCTCAGGACCCATTGATGTGAGGCGTTCGGTCTGATTCAGGCTCCTGAGGAGTCTGGATATGAGCGACCTGTATTGGCTGACGGACGAGCAGATGGCTCGGCTGGAGCCCTTCTTCCCAAAGAGCCACGGCAAGCCGCGCGTTGACGACCGCCGGGTGTTGAGCGGGATCATCTTCGTCAACCGCAACGGCCTCCGCTGGCGAGATGCGCCGGCGGCCTACGGGCCGCACAAGACCCTCTACAACCGCTGGAAGCGATGGAGTGAGGCTGGCGTCTTCATCCGGATGATGGAGGGCCTCTCCGGGGCTCAGACCGAACGCCGCACGGTCATGATCGACGCGACCTATCTCAAGGCGCACCGCACGGCTTCGAGCCTGCGGGTAAAAAAGGGGGTCTCGGGCGACTGATCGGACGCACGAAAGGCGGCATGAACACCAAGCTGCACGCCGTGACCGATGCGAACGGGCGGCCCATCAGCCTCTTCATGACAGCGGGTCAGGTCAGCGACTACATCGGCGCTGCCGCTCTCCTGGACAGCCTGCCACGCGCCCAGTGGTTGTTGGGCGACAGGGGCTACGACGCCGACTGGTTCCGGGACGCCTTGCAGGCCAAGGGGATCACGCCGTGCATCCCAGGCCGCAAAACCCGCACCGAACCCATCCGCTACGACAAGCGACGCTACAAGCGGCGAAACCGGATCGAAATCATGTTTGGACGCCTGAAAGACTGGCGCCGGGTCGCCACCCGCTACGATCGCTGTCCGACGGTCTTCCTGTCCGCCATCGCCCTCGCCGCGACCGTCCTGTTCTGGCTATGAGTCCTGAGCCTAAGAAGGTCTACACGCCCTCCGAGGATCTACTGGACGGCCTCAAACAGGATGTCCTCTACCTGTTGCTCACGATCCTGGCGCATCGCGAGAAGCAACGCCTCCCGAACCTGGGAAAGATGTCTCGGGAAGACCTCGTGCTTGAGCTCGCCCTGTTGGAAAGCGGGACGAGGGATATCATCGCGCGACTTACAGCGCTGGACGACGACGGTTCCGGGTCACGGTCGTTCCCGAATGCTCTCGCTGCCATGAATCGCGAGGGACTAGCGGCCAGGAAGGCAGAAGAACTGAAGGCCCACGTCAAGGCGTACCGGGCGGCGATCAACGATCTCAAGGTCAACCATCGCAACAGCTACATCAGCCATGTGCAGGAGTTCGCCGAAGTTCTCCCGCGCGTCCTTGATAAGCCCGTGCGTTTCGAGATGGCAGCGAGCCTCTCCGTCAATGTTCTCGACGCCTTGATGGGGCGACAGGTGGAGTATCGGTTCCGGGTCGGCTCTCAGGAACCCGAGCTTGATCTGCGCGCGCGTCTTTCCGGTCCGTAGCCTAACCACGAAGTCTTGGGTCCTGACGTACAGTGCGATGCCAAGCCTTCCTGCGGAGGCTGCGACCTTACACAAATGCTTACACAGTCGGCTGGCTTGTGGTAGATTCTCACGAAGTATCAGTGGTTTGATGCTGGCGTGTGTGACTTAAAATCTGCCGGGCGCAAGCCCTTGCCGGTTCGACCCCGGCCGCCCGCACCAGATCTTGAAGGATCCATGCGTCGTGCCCGCCAGACCGGCGCCGAAGCGCGTTGGTCGGGTCAGAACGGAAAGAAGACCGGGATGGCGATCATCGCGGCGACCCAGGTGACCAGGTTCAACGGCAGGCCGACACGGACGAAGTCCATGTAGCTGTAGCCGCCCATGTTGAAGACCAGCACATTGGTCTGATAGCCGAACGGGGTCGCGAAAGCGGCTGAGGCGGCCATCATCACGCCCACCAGGAACGGGCGGGGATCGACGCCCAGGCTTTCGGCCAGGGCCACGGCGATGGGGGTGATCAACACGGCGACGGTGGCGTTGGACAGGAGCTCCGTCGCGAACAGGGTCACGCCGTAAAGCACGATCAGCGCGCCCAGGGGTCCCATCGGCCGGATCACGTCGATCAGCCGGTCCGCCCCGGCGGACGCCAGGCCCGTCACCTCGATGGCGGTGCCGACCACCACCATGCCCGCGATCAGCAGCAGAATTTCGGGCCGCAGCCCGGCATAGGCCTCTTCGGGGGTGATGACCCTGAGCAGGATCAGCGCCACCGCCCCGGCGAAGGCCGAGGCCGCGATCGGGGCCCAGCCGAGCGCGGCAGAGGCGATCACCAGAGCGAAGATCGCCAGGGAGATCAGCGCGGGCCGAAGCCGGAAGGGGCGATCCGCCGCGCCGAACAGGGCGACGTCGCCCAGATGGGCGTCGCCCGAGCCGTCCGACTGGTTGCGCGATTCCCCCAGGCGCGGCAGGCCGAAGGGCAGGGCGCGACGGCGGCGTCCGGCCGCCTCCGCCTCGGCGCGGCGACGCGCGCCTTCCAACTCGGCCAGGCGCGCGGCCTGGGCCTCGTCCTTGGCCACCGACCGGCCGAGCTGTCGCGCGCCGACGAAATAGAGCCACAGGCCGCCGATCACGGCGATGAACAGACCCACGGGCGTGATCTCGAACAGGCCGAAGACCGGCTGGCCCGCATTGCGCGCCATGTCGTTGACCAGCAGATTGGTCGAGGTGCCGATCAGGGTCAGCAGGCCGCCCATCACCGTCACATGGCTGAGCGGCATCAGGAACCGCTTGGGCGACAACTGCAGGGACTGGGCGACGTCGCGGATCACCACAGGCCGATGACGATCCAGATGCCCATGGCCCCGATCCGGGCCGCCAGTCGGGTGGCCTGGCGGATCAGCAGGCCCAACAGGCCCGACAGTTCGATGGCGTAGGCGATGACGAACAGGCCGGCCAGGGCGATGACAGCGGGGCTGGCGAAGGCGCTCTGCACCTCGACCGGCCGCACCACCCCCAGCAGCAGCAGGACGGCGGCTCCAGTCAGGGCGACGACATCGGCGCGAAGCTTGCCGTGGATCAGCACGCCGACCACGCCGATGAGCACCGCCAGGGCGGCGATCTGATCGAAGGTCATGACCCTGTGCAGACCGGTCTCCGTAGCTTTCGTCAACCTTTTTCGCACGATGGCCCCCGAAAGCGCGAACCCATGCTAGGGTGGATTCATGCTGGAACCGACCGTGTCGCCTCGCCCGTCGGTCGTCGCGCTTGCGGCGTCCCTTGTTTTCCTCGCCGCCTGCCAGCGCGAGGAGGCCGCCCCCGCTCCGCCGCCGGCCCCGGCCGTCAGCGCGCCGCCGGTCGTCGCCATCGGTCCCGCGCCGGTGCTGGACCGGACCGGGCTCTTGCAGGCCATGGATGTCGCGGCCTCGGCCT
>NCED01000034.1 GCA_002280485.1 Caulobacterales bacterium 32-69-10 | reverse complement strand
AAACAGCCCAATCCTCGCGCGGGGCAACGTCGCGGCCTTCGATGACCTACTGCGGTGGATGAACAGGGCGAGCCCGGGCGATCGCGAGCGGCTCCTAGATCTCTTATCGGCAACGGTCGCGCTTACGGCGCGCCCAGTCCGCCCCATGCCGCAGCTCGCAAGGGCGGAGCTGACCTTCGCCAGAGTGGTCGGTTTGCTGGATGCCCTCCTCGCGACGCCTTCCGGGGGAGCGCACGAGCAGTTCGCCGTTGCCGCCTTCCTGGAAGCGCTGATCGACGAGTTCGGCCAAGGTGGGGTTGGCGGACTCGCGGTGCGCACCAAGAACATCAACGCGGCGGACGCCAGCGCCGGGACGGCGGCGGACGTGCAAGTTATGAAGGGCAACCGCATCGAGGAGGCGTTTGAGGTCTCCGCCAGCGACTGGCGGGGTAAGCTCGCCCAGGCCATCCAAGCGGCCCGAAATGCCGACCTCCCGAGGGCTCACATCCTCGCTTACGTGGATAACCTCGACGGACTCTCAGAGGCTCTCCAGACAACCACCATCGATGTGACTGTCATCGACGTACGCGTCTTCCTGCGCTCCCTGGCGGCTCTCATGAAGAAGCCAGCCCGCGAGGTCGCCCTGCGGCTCCTCTATGACCACATCGAGCGGAAGCAGCCCGATATCAACCGGGTGAACGCGTATGTGGAGCTGCTAGGCCGCCACGCGCTTACGGCGTGACCGCCCAAGCACTTGTTCCATCAGCTCTTCGCCGATGGCCTTGGCGAACCGGGGAGGCACCGCGTTGCCGATCTGCGTGTACTGCGAGCTACGCGACCCGCTGAATCGGACATGGTCGGGGAAGGATTGCAGCGCCGCGCTTTCCATCACCGTCAGTCGACGCGCGCCCGGCATCTCACCCACATAAGGCGCGCCGCCGTTCTTGAGGTGGCGATGGTAGGCTGGAACCCGGTTGTCTAGGTCGATGAAATGGGTCTTGTTACCGCCGGCCGCCGCCAGGATTGTGGGCGAAGGCCTGTCGAGTTCGATGGCTCGGCCGCCGCCGTTGAAAAGATGGCCCTGATAGGGGTTTGGCCGGAGATCTGGCCGCTTCGCGTAAACAATCTTCGACGGATTTGGCTCACCGCGAGGCTCGCGGGTGAGGACCATCCCTGCGGGGACGCGGAGACCGGGCGCGCCCGGCGGGAGGCGGAACGCAGCGCTATCACGGCTCCCCGCGATAATCAGGCGCTTGCGGCTTTGCGGAACGCCATAATCGGCGGCGTTCAATACCTGAGGTTCCGAAATCGCATAGAGGTCGAACAAAGGCGCGAGAACCGACCGAAGGTATGGGCCAAAGGAGATTAGCCCTGGAACATTCTCCATAACAAAGGCGCGGGGACGCACCTCAAGCACCACGCGAACGAACTCGGGGAGAAAGTCGCGGCCATCGTCTCGGCCGCGGCGAAGGCCCCCGACTGAAAATGGCTGGCATGGAGGCCCGCCGGCAACCACGTCCACTCCAGCCCAGCGACGAAAATCCACTTCCCGAATGTCGGCTGCATGAACCTGCGTGTCGGGGAAAGTCGCGCGATAGGTAGAGACGGCGTCAGGCATTATCTCGACAGCGAACACGGCCTCAATTCCGGCCGCCTCCATGCCGAGGCTCAGGCCGCCCGCTCCAGCGAAGAGGTCAATTGCAGTCGCCATGCTCTTTCGATTCACCCGCCCTAGGACTGCTTTGCCCCGGGGAGTGGACACTCTCCAGCACAGCAGCACCACCAGAACAAGAGAAGAACACAACTCGTTCGACATGTTCAAGTGGAATGACCACCAGGCCGTTAGCTCTCCTTCGGCGGCCCGAGGAATTCCCTGAGCCGAAGGGCGGTCGCCTCCAGGTCGGCGCCCTCGCACTCACGAATAATCAGAACGCGCCAACCAGCCGCTTCAAGCGCGGCGCGTGTTGATTCGTCCCGTTCGCGGGTCCGCTGAATTTTCGGTCCCCAATAGCCCGTGTTCGACTGGGCGGGCTTCCCAGCTACTCGACAGTCGTGGCCGTGCCAATAGCACCCGTGAACGAAAATCACCGCCCGCCGCCTCCGGAAGACCACGTCAGGCTTGCCCTTGAGGTCGCCGGCGTGGAGCCGGAAGCGATAGCCCATGCGGTGGAGCAGTCGCCGCACCGCCAGTTCGGGCGCAGTGTCCTTGGAGCGGATGCGCCGCATGACTGCAGAACGCTGCTCTGGCGTTATCTTGTCCCCCACTAAGCCTCCGCGAAATTTGGAACTGCCGTGTCGTCCGAGAGGCTCGTGCTGACAAGCATAAGCGCGCCCTGCTTCCTGATGATACGTGATGATCGAGCGCGCCTCCGGCAACAACGCCTGCGATGCGTCAACCGCCCCTCGGCATCTTTCGGAGCCGTTCGTGGTCGAGGCGCCGTTTCGCTACCGAACCTTGACGCTTCGGCCGAACCACCGCTCGCTTTTGGTCATGCGCCCCGCCACCCCCGCCCACGCCCCTGACGCGCCCCCCCCCGATCCGGCCCTGCGCGATCCGCACGCCGCTGCACACGCCCGCGTCGAGCGGCAGCTGCAGATGCTGGACCGGCTGGCCGAGATGGGGATGAACATCGCCGAGGCGACGGAGCGGTGGGCGCTGGCGGCCTTGGAGAGCGGCTCCGCATCCTATGTCGTGCCGGAAAATCACGTGATGGCCGCCGCCCCGGGCGGCGTCCGGGGCGATCCCGGCCTCGTCTATGCGCGGGTCGCCCGCGCCGTGCGGCAGACCCTGATGCTGCAGACGCGGCTGTTGCAGGAGTTGCCGGATCTCGGCCGGGCCGAGACCCGGGCCCGGGCCGCGCGCGCCGACGCGCGGCGCAGCCAGGCCTATCGCCTGGTCGAGCGGGCGATCCGCGACGAACACGCCGACCCCGAGGAGATCGAGCACCTGTCCGACGAGGCCACGGAGCGGCTGCGGGAGGAGGATTTCTGCGACGACCTGGGCGACCGGCCGTTCGACGAGGTCGTGGCCCGCATCTGCCGGGACCTGGGCCTGTCGCCGGACTGGGCCGCCTCCCAGGACCGCCCAGAGGGCGCCCTCCAGGGCGCCGCGCCGCCGCAGAGCGCGCCGCCCGGCGATCCGCCGCCCCCCGCGCCGACCCGCGGCGCCGGCGCACGGGCGCATCCAGGCCCGGACTTGCAGGCAGGTGGGGAGACGGGCTGGGAGACGGGCTGGCAGACAGGCCCGGCGCCGGGCCCTCGCCTCCCCGCCGGCGCTCATGGCGCGCCGCCCGGCTGGGGTGAAACCGCCGCGCCGTGAACTTTCCAGACAGGGGCCCGGCCCCGGCCGCTGAACGGCCCCGCTCGCTGAACGGCCCGCGCCGTCCGGCTAGGCCTTGGGCTGGGCCGTCTTCGGGTCGTCGGCGATGATGAACAGGACGGCCGAGGCGCCGCCGCAGATCACCCCGAGCACCAGCCCAAAGTTCTGCACGCCCAGAGGCGGCCCTATGCCGCAAAACCCGACGACCACCAGCACCGCCGAGGCGACCGCCAGGGCGGCGCCCGCCAGCCTGATCACGACTGTCGATGGTGTCACGGCAAGCCTCCCAACCTTCTTCGGGGGAAGGCTGGCCGGGCGCCGGGCGCGGCGCCTTGAGGCGGATCAAATCGGGCGGGCGCCGGCGCCGGGGCTACTCGGCCGCGATGGTGTGCCCGTCGTGAGTATGCAGGGCCAGGTGCTTGGCCACCTCGGCGGCGTAGCGCTTGCTCACCGGCTCGAAGCCGCCCGTCTCCTCGTTGTAGGCGTAGACCTCGCCGTCGGCGATGTCATAGACCCAGCCGTGCAGCCTCAGGTCGCCGCGCGCCAGGCGCACCGCCACCGCCGGGTGGGTCCTCAGGTGCTGCAGCTGCAGGATGACGTTCTGCTCCAGCAGCATCAGGTTGCGGTCGTGGTCGTTCAGGTCCTTGCCGAGTTCGTTGGTGATGTCGACGGCGGCCTTGGAATAGGACAGCCAGTCCCGCACATGCGGCAGGGTGTCCAGGCCGTCGAGGTTCATCGCCCCCTTCATGGCGCCGCACTGGGTGTGGCCGCAGACCACGATGTGCGGCACGTTCAGGGCCACGCAGGCGAATTCGATCGCCGAGGTGGTGGCGCCCGCGCCGTGAAAGTGCGGCGGCACGATGTTGCCGGCGTTGCGCACCACGAACAGGTCCCCGGGCAGGCTCTGCGTCAGCATCCCCGTCTCGATCCGGCTGTCGGAGCAGGTGATGAACAAGGCCTCGGGGGTCTGGCCGTGGGCCAGCTTCTCGAACAGGGCGGCCTGCTGAGGGAAGACCTCCTGCTGGAACTTGACGACGCCGGCGGCGAACTTGGGCATGGCGAGCTGCTCGATTCGAGGGATGAGGCTTGGAGGGGCCCTATAAAATCCGCCCGATCGGCTTTGTGGGCTGCGACCACGAACCGATCGGGCGGTAAGGACGGGGGCCCCAATGGCGGGCTGGCCGAGGGCTTGTCCCGTCCGCGAACCGGCGGCCTCAAGGGATGGAAAGAGGCGCCGGCCCGGTTTCAGCGCCGCCTATTCGGCGGCGACCATGGCGAACTCGGTCACGGCCGGCTGCCGGCCATGCTGGGCGACGGGCAGCGAGCTGTTGTGGATGACGGGGTGGAACACCCCGGTGGCGCCGTCGAGGGCCAGGATGCTGCGGGTCTGGATGTCGAAGAACCAGCCGTGCAGGGTCAGCTCGCCCTTGGCCAGGGCCGCGGCGACCGACGGGTGGGTGCGCAGGTGGTTGATCTGGGCGATGACGTTCTCCAGCGCCAGGGCGCGCACGCGCTCATTGCCTTCCAGGTCCGGATAGGCCGAGCAGACGACGCTGTTGGCGGCGTGGCTGTGGCGCAGCCAGGCGGCGACATTGGGCATGTCGGCCATCTTCTCGGGGGTGAGGAAGGCCTTCATCGCCCCGCAGTCCGAGTGGCCGCAGACCACGATGTCGCGCACGCCCAGCACCAGGATCGCGTATTCGACGGTCGAGGAGACGCCGCCATTGGCCTGGCTGAACGGGGGCACGATGTTGCCGGCGTTGCGGCACACGAACAGCTCGCCCGGATCGGCGCTGGTGATCAGCTCGGGGGCCACGCGGCTGTCGGCGCAGGAGATCATCAGCGCCTTGGGGCTCTGGCCATGGGTGGCCAGCCGTTCGTACAGGGCCTGCTGCGCCGGCAGGGCCTGGTCCTTCAGACGGGCGATCCGGTCGAGGAAATGGTCCATTGCGTCAGCTCCTTAGGCTCAGGCCCGGCCGACGACGTCCCCACGAGAGGGTCGCAACGTGCACCAGGCCGACCAACTTGTCAGACTGGAAGATGGGGCAGCCCTTTTGCCGCAGCGCATCACGGGCGTGACAAAGTGTGACTCGTCATCCTTTTCAGGCGGCCCCGGCGCAGGGGGCCTTGACCGGCAGGCGGACCTCGGCCCGCAGCCCGCCCTCGGGCCGGTTGCTCAGGCACAGCCGCCCGCCCTCGCGCGCCACGGCGTTGGACACGATGGCCAGGCCCAGGCCCAGGCCGCCGGTGTTGCGCATGCGCGCCTCGTCCAGGCGGAAGAACGGGGTGACCACATGGGCCAGCTCGTCCTCCGGAATCCCCGGGCCGTCGTCGTCGACCACGATCCGCACCTCCTCGCCGTCGGGGATCAGCTGCACCCGCACCCGCTCGCCGTATTTCAGGCCGTTCTCGATCAGATTGCTCAGGGCCCGCTTCAGGGCCAGGGGCCGGGCCTGGACCAGCACATGGTCCGGCCCCTCGTAGGAGACGTCGCGGCCCAGGTCCGCGTCGGCGTCGACCAGGGTCGAGATCAGGGCGGTCAGGTCGATGCGCCGCTGCGGCTCGGTGTCGTTGTCGCCGGCCAGATAGGCCAGCACGCTGTCCAGCATGGCCTCCATCTCGCCGATGTCGCTCTCCATCGCCTCGCGCAGCTCGGGGTCGACCATGAAGCCGGTGCGCAGTCGCATGCGGGTCAGGGGCGTGCGCAGGTCGTGGCCGACGGCGGCGAGCGCTTGCGTGCGGTCGGCGATCAGGCCGCTGATGCGGGCCTGCATGGCGTTGAACGCCCGCGACACCTGCCTCAGGTCGCGGGGCCCCCGCTCCAGCACCATGACCGGAGAGCCGTGGCCGACCCGGTCGGCCGCCTCGGCCAGGCCCCGCAGCGGCGAGCCCAGGGTGTGGACCACCATGGCGGCGGCCAGCAGCACCCCGCCGGCCAGGATCGTGGCGGCGCCGATGGTGCGGTACAGCTGCGGCCAGTGGCCCCACACGTCGCGCGAGCGGAAGCGCAGCCAGCGGCCGTCCGACAGGGCCATGGAGCCGACCAGGTCCTGCCGCCCCGCCAGCTCGGTCGACGGCGCCGTCGACAGCCGCAGCAGCTTGCCCCGCAGCGACGGCTCCCACCGCCCGATCTGGCCGCGCATATTGGCCAGCAGGGAATTGGGCCTGGCCGGCTCCACCACCGGGTCCGGGGTGATCTCCACGCTCAGGTGCTGGGTCGACAGGTCGCGCAGGATGGTGGGCGTCTGCTCCGGCGGGGCGTCACGCAGCAGCCGCTCGCCCACCACCAGCAGTTCGGCGACCCGGCGGGCGTGGTCCTCGCTCAGGGTGTAGCGGTCGATCTGGTCGTGCAGCAGGATGGAGCCGATGAACTCCAGCACGATAGCGATCAGAATGACGGCGGTGACCCGGCCGATCAGGCCGTTGGGCCACAGCGTCACATGCATCATGCCCGGTCGACCGCGGCGGTGAACATGTATCCGGCCCCCCTCACCGTGCGGATCAGGGCCTCGCCCCCCTCCTGGCCGGACAGCTTGCGCCGCAGCCGGCTGACCAGCACGTCGATGCTGCGGTCCGAGGCGTCGGAGATGCGGGAGCGCGACAGCTCCAGCAGCCGGTCGCGGCCGATGATGCGCTGGGGGTTGTCGAGGAAGCTCAGCAGCAGGTCGTACTCGGCGCCCGACAGCTCGACCTCGGCGCCCTCGGCCGACTGCAGGGTGCGGCGGCGCAGGTCGACGGTCCAGCCCTCGAACTGCAGGGTCTCCCGCGGCGGGGCGGCGCCGATGGGGCCGGAGACGGTGCGGCGCAGCACGGCGCGCACCCGGGCCAGCAGCTCCTTGGTGCTGAACGGCTTGGCGATGTAGTCGTCGGCGCCGATCTCCAGCCCCAGCACCCGGTCGATCTCCTCGCCGCGGGCGCTGACCATGATGATCGGCACGGCGCTGTCCTTGCGGATCTGCCGGCACAGATCCAGGCCGTTGGTGCCCGGCAGCATGATGTCGAGCAGGATCAGGTCGAACTGGTTGGTCTTCAGCGCCCGCCACATCTCGGTGGCGGCGGGGGCGGCGGTGACGTTCAGCCCGTTCTCGCGCAGGGTGCGGGCCAACAGCACCCGCACGCCGGGATCGTCCTCGACGATGAGGATTTCGGGGGCCCGGTCCAGAGACTGGGCCATGAGGTCGGAGCTGGCCATGGGGGCTTATCGTGACGAAGTGTGGCTAAAGCTCAAGCCTCGTTTCCGTGACGGCCGCTTCCGCCCCGGCGGCCGGCGGGCTAGACAGCGCCCATGACCCAAGACGCCGTCCAGATCGTCGCCCGCGGCCCCCGCGCCGAGGCCGAAGCCGCCGCCGCCGCCATCGACGCCGATGGCCTGCTCGAAGGCGCCACCTACTCCATCCTGGAGGAGGACGAGGACAAGGGCCTGTGGCGCATCGACGCCTTCCCGACCCAGGACGCCGAGGCCGACCGCCTGCGCGAGGTGTTGGCCGGCTTTGCGGGGCTGAAGACCGTCACCGAGGTCCTCGCCGACGCCGACTGGCTGGCCATGGCCCTGTCGGGCCTGCCGCCTGTGCGCGCCGGCCGCTTCTTCGTCTACGGCATGCACGACCGCGGCCGGGTGCCGCCCAACGCGGTCAACCTGCGCATCGAGGCGGGCGCGGCCTTCGGCACCGGCCACCACGGCACCACCGTCGGGTGCCTCCTCGCCTACGACCGCCTGCTCAAGCGCAAGCGCTTCAGGAAGGTGCTGGACGTCGGCGCCGGCACCGGCGTCCTGGCCATCGCGGCGGCGCGCTGCGGGGCGACCACCGCCATCGGCACCGACATCGACCGCATCTCGGTGCGAATCTCCAACGAGAACGCGGCCGTCAACGCCGTCGACGCCCGCTTCGTCCACGCCTCGGGGCTGGGGAGCCGGCTGGTCGCCGCCCACGCGCCCTACGACCTCGTCTTCGCCAACATCCTCGCCCGCCCCCTGGTCAGCCTGGCCGAGCCGATCCGGCGGGCGGTCAGGCCCGGCGGCTACGTCATTCTGTCGGGCCTGCTGCGCACCCAGGAGCGGTTCGTTCGGACCGCCTACTTCAACCGGGGTTTTCGCCTGGCCGACCGCATCCGCCGCGACGCCTGGAGCGCCCTGGTGCTGCGGCGGGGCGGCTAGCGCCTGCGCCAGGCGCCGCCGACGAATACGGCGACGCCAAGCCAGATGAAGCCGAAGGACGCCAGCTTCAGCGGCGACAAGGGCTCTCCGCTCACAGTGCCGAGGAAGAACACGATCGTCGGCTGGATGAACTGCAGAAAGCCGAGCAGGGTCAGGGTCAGTCGCCGGGCCGCCACCGAAAAGGCCAGCAACGGGACGACCGTCACCGGCCCCGAGGCCAGGAGCAGCGCCGTCGCCAGGGGATCGCGGCCGAAGGCGCCGCCGCCGTGGCCGGCCTGCCAGACGAGGAACCCCATGCAGGGGACGGCCAGCAGCGCGGTCTCGACCATGAGGCCGGTCTGAGGCGCCACCGGGACCTGTTTGCGGATCACGCCATAGGCGCAGAAGCTCGACGCGAGGATCAGGGCGATCCACGGCGCGCCGCCGATCGCCACGGCCTGCAGGGCGACGCCGACGATGGCGAGGGCGAGGGCCGCCCTGGCGCTGAGGCTGAGCCGCTCGCGGAACAGCCAGGCCCCGACCGCCATGTTGAGTAGCGGATTAATGTAGTAGCCGAGGCTGGTGGCGAGCACCTGGCCGTGCTGGACCGCCCAGACGTAGACGCCCCAGTTGATCCCGATCATCGCCCCGGACAGGCCAAGCGCGGCCAGCCGCCTGCGGTCGCGCAGCAACTCGCGGACCGCCCCGCCCTCACGCGCCAGCAACACAATCAGGGCGCAAACCGGCAGGGAGGCCAGGATCCGCCACACCACCACCTCGCCGGAGGCGGCGCCCGCCCGGCCCACCGCCTGGAAGAACAGGGGGAAGAGGCCCCACAGGGTGAAGCTGCACACCCCGGCGATCAGGGCGGCGTGGTCCACTGGACGATGAGACGGATCGGTCAACCGCGCGCCCATTGCAGAGCCGCGACGCGGCAGGCCGAAGCCAGCGGCCGCTCGCCGCGCCCCTCGTCCAGGCGGATCAACAGCGCGGCCAGGCTCAGGCCCTCAGTCGCCGCCCTCTCCTCCAGGACGGCCCAGAATTCGGGCTCGAGCGCCAGGGATGTGGCGTGGCCGGCGAGGGAGACGGAGCGCTTACGCAGAGCGGGCATGGCGAACCGTACAGGCGTTCGCGCGAAAGGTCAGCGCTCGCGCTTGGCGCCGTCGAGCATGGCCTGGCGCTGGGCCGCCTTCAGCGCTTCGGCCGCCTTCTCTACCTTGGTGCGGCCGAACTTCACCCGGTTCTGCGCCGCCTGGGCCTGCGCCTCCACCTTGGCGCGGGCCTTCCTCGCCTTGTTGAGGTTGATCGGCGTGGTCATGCCGGGGCGACGTCCTTGGCCATGGCGCGGGCGAGGGCGGGCCGCTCGGCGATGCGGGCCTTGTAGGCCTCATAGGCCGGGGTGTCCGGGAACATCCGCCCCGCCCACTGCAGCAAGCTGCCGACCAGGATGTCCATCACCGTAAACCGCTCGCCGAGGAACCACGGCCCCGCCTCCAGCTGGGCGGTGATGCGCGGCGTCACCTCGGCGAACGGCGCCCAGCCGGTCATGCCGGGCGGGCTCTCCCAGGCGGTGGCCTTGGCCACCATCGCCGGCTCGATCACCCCGGCGTAGTAGGCCAGCCAGGTCAGATAGGTCCCCCGCCCCGCCTCGCCGACCTTCGGGCCGAGGCCGGCGGCGGGGAAGGCGTCGGCCAGGTAGAGGGCGATGGCCGCCGACTCGTGGATCAGTTCTCCGTCGTGCACGAGGGCCGGCGCCTTCTTGTGCGGATGCGGGTTCCTGGCGTCCGGCCCGCCCGGGCGGCTGCCGATCGAGATGTACTCGACCTCATAGGGCTCGCCGATCTCCTCCAGCAGCCAGACGAAGCGCGAAGAGCGGGACTGGGGGGCGTGATAGAGGGTCAGCATGCCCGGAACGATACGCGAACACGCTAAACCGTCAAGCCGGCTCCTTGACTGGGAGGGGCGCCCGTGACGTGTGGGCGCCCGATGCGCCTTTCCGATTTCGACTTCGACCTGCCCGACGACCGTATCGCCCTGCGGCCGGCGTCTCCGCGCGACAGCGCCCGCCTGCTGGTGGTGCGCGGCGTGGACGCTTTCGAGGACCGAATCGTCTCCGAGCTAACCGACCTGCTGTCCCCCGGCGACGTGCTGGTCTTCAACGACACCCGGGTGATCCCGGCCCGCCTGTTCGGCGAGCGGGTGCGCGAAACGTTCTCGGTCAAGGTCGAGGCCACGCTACACAAGCGCCTGTCCCCGTCGCGGTGGACCGCCTTCATGCGGCCGGGCAAACGGCTGAAGCCGGGCGACCGGGTGCGGTTCGGCTCGCAGACCGCCTGCCTGCTCTCGGGTCTCGACGCCACGGTCGAGGGCAAGGGCGAGGGCGGCGAGGTTACCCTGTCCTTCGACCTGGCCGGGCCGGCGCTGGACGACGCGATCCGCGACCTGGGGTCGATGCCCCTGCCTCCCTATATCGCCGCCAAGCGGGCCGAGGACGACCGCGACCTGGCCGACTACCAGACCGTCTACGCGCGCGAGGACGGCTCGGTGGCCGCCCCCACGGCAGGCCTGCATTTCACCCCCGAGCTGCTGGCGCGGCTGGAGGCCGGGGGGATCGAGCGTCGCTTCGTCACGCTCCATGTCGGCGCCGGCACCTTCCTGCCGGTCAAGACCGAGGACATCGGCGAGCATCGGATGCACGCCGAAGTGGGCGTGGTGTCCGAGGAGACGGCCGACGCCCTGAACGCGGCCCGCGCTCGCGGCGGCCGCATCGTCTGCGTCGGCACCACGTCTCTGCGCCTGCTGGAATCGGCGACCGGCGAGGACGGGGTCGTGCGCCCCTTCGCCGGCGAGACCGACATCTTCATCACCCCCGGCTACCGCTTCCGCGCCGCCGGCGGCCTGGTCTCCAACTTCCACCTGCCGCAATCGACCCTGCTGATGCTGGTCGCGGCGCTGGCGGGGCTGGAGACGGTGCAGTCGGCCTACCGCCATGCGGTCGACAGCGGCTACCGGTTCTACAGCTATGGCGACGCCAGCCTATGGTTCGCCCAATGACAACCTTCCCGTTCCTCATCAACGCCATCGACGGCGCCGCCCGCACGGGGGTGATCGAGACGCCGCGGGGGCGGATCCGCACCCCGGCCTTCATGCCCGTGGGCACGGCCGGCACGGTCAAGGGGCTGACGGTGGACCAGGTGGCCGCCACCGGGGCCGACATCATCCTCGGCAACACCTACCACCTGATGCTGCGGCCGGGCCCAGAGCGGATCGAACGGCTGGGCGGGCTGCACCGGTTCATGGGCTGGAGCCGGCCGATCCTGACCGACTCCGGCGGCTTCCAGGTCATGTCCCTGTCCAAGATCGCCAAGGTCACTGAGGAGGCGGTGGCCTTCCAGAGCCACATCGACGGCTCGCGCCATGTGCTGACGCCGGAGCGGTCGATCGAGATCCAGGCCGACCGGATCGGCTCGGACATCGTCATGCAGCTCGACGAGTGCGTGTCGTGGCCGGCCGAGGAGCCCCGGGCCCGCCAGGCCATGGAACTGTCGGCCCGCTGGGGCGCGCGCAGCAAGGCGGCGTTCGGCGAGCGCGAGGGCCAGGCTCTGTTCGGCATCCAGCAGGGCTCCACCTTCCACAACCTGCGCCGGGAATCGGCCGACCGGCTGACCGAGATCGGTTTTGACGGCTATGCGCTGGGCGGCCTCGCGGTCGGCGAGGGCCACGAGGCCATGGTCGAGGTGCTGGACTACGCCCCGGCCATGCTGCCGGCCGACCGGCCGCGCTATCTGATGGGCGTGGGCAAGCCGATGGACATCGTCGAGGCCGTCTATCGCGGCGTCGACATGTTCGACTGCGTGCTGCCGACCCGCTCGGGCCGCCACGGCCAGGCCTGGACCTGGGACGGGCCGCTGAACCTGAAGAACGCCCGTTTCGCCGAAGACGAAGAGCCGCTGGACCCTGAGACCCCCTGCCCCGCCAGCCGCGACTACAGCCGCGCCTATCTGCACCACCTGTTCAAGTCGGAGGAGCTGCTGGGCCAGGTGCTGCTGTCCTGGCACAACCTCGCCTTCTTCCAATCGATGATGGCGGCGATGCGCGACGCCATCACCGAACACCGCCTGGACGCCTTCCGGCGCGACTTTGCGGCGAGACAGGCGAAGGACGAGGGCTGACAGTTCACGACTCAGCCGCTAGACAGGCGCCGCAGCTGGGGCCGGTAGCTCAGTGGTAGAGCATTCGACTTTTAATCGAATGGTCGTGGGTTCGACCCCCACCCGGCCTACCACCCATTCCAGCGCGCAACCCGCCTTATTATTTTCACCCGCCAATTGGGGCAGCGAAGTCCGCCCATTTGCCCTGCCCATGTTCGCCCTAGTTGCAGGGCTCGACGAATGGAATGGCGAAGCATCGTGTAGGCTAGCGTCGGTGCATTCCCTTCGCGGGATCGTCGGAAGGGGTCGTCGGATCGACCTCCTTGTCCGCCTTGCGGCTTCGGCTCCGACCGAACACGAAGGCGAGCGCCAGCAGCAGCGGCCCGCCGATGATCACAAAAGCCCACATTTCCATGGCCGCCTCCTGCTTCTGACGCACCATCAACTGCGGGCCCGGCGAAAGGTTTCGTGATGAGTGCGGCGGGTTGAACCGCCGCCGCCCGACCAGCCGTCCGCCCTGAAGATTGGACGGCTCTACGAACGCTAAGAGTCTGAACAGAATTCGAGCGCCGTCGCCCTTGCCTTGAGCAGGGGCGCCCAGTCTATGATCAGCCTCCAGAGACCGGCGCGGGAGAAAGCCGGGTCCCGGGGGGAGCGACGATGCGGGTGGGTGTGTTGCGGCGGTTTGCGCCGGTTTGGTCGGGCGTGGCCGCTCTGGTTGCTCCCGCCGCCGCCATGGCCCAGGCGCCCGCCGCCGATCCCGCCAACACCGCCTGGGTGCTGACCGCCACGGCCCTGGTGCTGTTCATGACCCTGCCGGGGCTGGCCCTGTTCTACGCCGGCCTGGTGCGCGCCAAGAATGTGCTGTCGGTGATGATGCAGTGCGTGGCCATCGCGTGCCTGGCCTCGGTGCTGTGGCTGGCGGTCGGCTATTCCCTCGCCTTCGAGGCCGGCAATGCGCTGGTCGGCGGTCTGTCCAAGGCCTTCCTGCGCGGCGTGACGCGGGACAGCGTGTCGGGGACCCTGCCCGAGACGGTCTTCTTCATGTTCCAGATGACCTTCGCGATCATCACCCCGGCCCTGATCGTCGGCGCCTATGTGGAGCGTGTGCGCTTCCAGGCCGTGGTGCTGTTCAGCGCCGCCTGGCTGATCCTGGTCTATGCGCCCGTGACCCACTGGGTGTGGGGCGGCGGCTGGCTGGCCCAGCGGCATGTGATGGACTACGCCGGAGGCCTGGTGGTGCACGCCACGGCGGGCATATCGGCCCTCTTGTTCGCCCATGTGCTGGGCCCCCGCGATGGCTTCCCCCGCGAACTGCGGCCGCCGCACAATCCGGGCATGACCATGATGGGCGCCGGCATGCTGTGGGTCGGCTGGTACGGCTTCAACGCCGGCAGCGCCCTGACCGCCGACGGCAGCGCCGGCATGGCCCTGGCGGCCACCCACCTGTCGGCCTCGATCGGCGGCCTGGTCTGGGCCGTGCTGGAGTGGAAGCGGTTCGGGCGGCCGAGCATGGTGGGACTCGTCACCGGCGTGGTGGCGGGCCTGGCCACGGTGACGCCCGCGTCCGGCTTTGTCGGCCCTATCGGCGGCTTGATCCTGGGAACCTGCGGCTCAGTGGTGTGCTTCATCGCCGTGGACCTGGTGAAGCACAGACTGAAGGTGGACGATTCCCTCGACGTCTTTGCCGTCCACGGGGTGGGCGGCATTCTCGGGACGCTGCTGGTGGCGGTGCTGGCGACGCCCGCGCTCGGCGGGGCCGGCTATGCGGCCGGCGAAACCATGGCCACCCAGGCGCTGACCCAGCTGATCGGCGTCATCGCCGTGTGCGCCTGGTCGGCGATCGCCAGCCTGGCCATCATCGTCGTCACCAGGCGGCTGGTCGGGCTGAGGGCCCAGGACGCCGAAATCGAGGAAGGCCTCGACTTCACCTACCACGGCGAGCGCGGATACCAGCCCTGAACCCCCAAAGGAGGATCTACCGATGAAGATGGTGATCGCGATCGTGAAGCCCTTCGCCCTCGAGGCGGTGCGCAAGGCCCTGTCGGATATCGGGGTCGAGGGCATGACCGTCTCGGAGGTCAAGGGCTATGGCCGGCAGAAGGGCCATACCGAAATCTACCGCGGCGCCGAATATCAGGTCGCTTTTCTCCCTAAGGTCAAAATCGAGGCGGTCGTAGGCGACAGCCAGGCCGAGGCGGTGGTCGCCGCGGTGGCCCAGGCGGCCAACAACGGCCAGATCGGCGCGGGGAAGATTTTCGTCGTCGAGGTGCTGGAAGCCCTGCGCGTGCGGACCGGCGAGCGGGGCGCGGCGGCAATCTGACGCGTTCCCGACGAATGTGACTTTTTTCTGGAATCTGTTTCTGGGTTGCTACAAGGTGTCCGCATAGGGATGGACACAAATGACACAACACGGCGCCACGACCGCTAGAGTTCGGGTTCCAAGCAAGACCATCGACCGGGCCCGGTACTTTCCGTTCTTCATTTCAAGCATCGCCAACAAGATTTCCCGGGGTGGGTCGCGAGTCTACCTGAAGTTGTTCGGGATAGGCATAATAGAATGGCGGATTCTTTCGTTCTCGCGCACAACCCGCAGACGACTGCCAATGCAATCTGCGCACTCATGGACCTGGACAAGGCTGCTGCAAGTAGAAGCATCCAGGTTCTCGAGCGCCTGGGATATGTAGGCACCGCAACAGACCCCGGCGACGGACGCAAACGGACGGTGGTTCTGACCCCCGCGGGCAGGGCCCTGCACGACCGGGCGATCAAGGTCGCCCTGCGCCGGGAACAGCAACTTCTGGCCGGCTTCACCGATGCCGAGCGCGAGGTGTTCCTATCTCTGCTGCGGCGGATGTACGCCAATGCGGTGGAGATGGACAGTTTCGACTACACCGGGTTCGAGACCGCTGCGCCCGCGCTTCGCTTTCCCGCGTCTGCTTACGCCACAGGGCCGCGTACTCGCCGTCGCGGCCGATGAGGGCGGCGTGGGCGCCGCGCTCGACGATGCGGCCGGCCCGCAGCACCAGGATCTCGTCGGCGTCGGCCACGGTGGACAGCCTGTGGGCCACGATCAGGGTGGTGCGCCCGGCCCGCACCTTGCGCAGGGTCGCCTGGATCGCCGCCTCGGTGCGGCTGTCCAGGGCGCTGGTCGCCTCGTCGAGGATCAGCACGCGCGGGTCGGCCAACAGGGCCCGCGCCAGTCCCACCCTCTGACGCTCGCCGCCGGACAGCTTGAGGCCGCGCTCGCCGCCCCGGGTCTGCAGCCCCTCGGGCAGGGCCCGGATGAACTCGCCCAGTTCAGCCGCCTCGGCGGCGGTCCAGACTTCTTCGTCGGTCGCCCCCGGCTTGCCGAAACCGATGTTGGCCCCGAGGGTCTCGTTGAACAGGGCCACGTCCTGGGGGACCAGGGCGACGGCGCGGCGCACCGATTCCTGGCGCACCGCGCGCAGGTCCTGGCCGTCGATCAGCACCCTGCCCTCCTGCGGGTCGATCAGCCTCAGCGCCAGGCGGACCAGGGTGGTCTTGCCCGCCCCGGAGGGCCCCACTAGGCCCACGGTCGTCCCCGGCGGGGCATGGAAGCTGACCTCGCGCAGGCCTTCCACCCGGGCGGTGTGGCGATAGGAGACGTTGTCGAAGGTCACCGCCGCCCCGTGCGGCTGCGGCAGGGTCAGGTCCGGCGCCCCCGGCAGGTCGTCGACCTCGGCCGTCTGGTCGAGCAAGGCGGTCATGGCCTCCATGTCGATGAAGGACTGGCGCACCTCGCGATAGGCGAAGCCGAGGAAGTTCAGCGGCATGTACAGCGAGGTCATGATCAGGATCGAGGCGGTCACATCGCCCGGCCCCATGCGGCCGGCCAGGGCCTCCATCCCGGCCAGCAGGGCCATGACGCCAAGGCCGATGGCCTGGATCGCGCCCTGGGCCATGTTGAGCAGGGCCAGGGAGGTGTTGGCCTTCACCGAGGCGCGGGAGTAGCGGACCAGCGCCTCGTCATAGCCTTCGACCGTGCGGCCCTCGGCCCCGAAGGCCTTGACCGTCTCGTAGTTGAGCAGGGCGTCGACCGCCCGGCCCGAGGCCTCGGAGTCGGCTTCGTTGAGCTCGCGCCGATGATGGATGCGCCAGTTGGAGATGGCGAAGGTGAAGCCGGCGTAGACCACCACCGTGGCGACGGCGACGGCGGCGAAGCGCCAGTCGTAGGCCTTGGCCAGGACGGCGGCGGCGAAGATCAGCTCCAGCGCCGTGGGGGCCAGGTTGAAGACCAGGATGCGCAGCAGATAGTCCACCGCCCGGGCGCCGCGATCGACGGTGCGGGCCAGGGTTCCGGTGCGCTTTGTCTGGTGGAAGTCGATCGACAGGGACAGGGCGTGGCCGAAGGCTTCGGCGGACGCCCGCCGCCATGCGGCCTGGGTGACCACGCCGAACAGGATGTCGCGTAGCTGGGGCGCGGCGGTCGAGATGAAGCGGATCAGGGTCCAGCCGATCGCCAGGGCGGCGAAGGTCGCGCCCGCCTGGGCCGCCACCGGCACGTCCGGCCGCGACACGAGGGAGTTGACCGCCTTGCCGAGCAGCAGGGGCGCCATCACCCCCGTCGCCTTGCCGCCCAGGGTCAGGGCCAGGGCCGCGGCCATGCGCAGGCGCAGCTGAGGCGCGCCGGAGCGGGCGACGAGGCCGCCGATCCGGCGCAGAGCCTTCCACGGCTGCGGCGCGGGGGCGGCGGGGTCGGCGGCGGCGTCCCGCTGGCGCGGGCGCCTCAAGGGGCGGGCTCCGGCGGAACATCGAAGACGAACGTGCTCTGCACCCCGCCGCCGGCGCGGGCCCAATCGACCCGCCAGCCGCCGTCCTGGCGCACGGCGCGGAAGGCGGAGCCGTTCAGGGGCGCAACCGGCGACACCTGGGCCAGGACGTCGGCAGTCAAAGCCTGGGCGCCGCCGTCCGCCTCCACCCGCAGGCGCCGGGCGCCGGGCTCCAGCGGGCGGTTGGCGCCGATGACGGCGAAGCGGCCCCGGGCGTCGGACTGGTCGAGGCCGGCCTCGACCCCGTCGATGCTGAGCCGCACCCGCGCCCGGGCCGGCCCGACCCCGGCCACGGCGGCGCCGCCGCCCGCGTCATAGTCGAGCGCCGTCACCTGTAGCCGCGGCAAGGGCCCTTCCAGCGGCAGGGCCGCGAAGCCCGCCCGGGCCAGCACCACCGGCGGGCCGGGCGCCGGCACGGCCAGGACGGCGCCCTCGGCCCGGACCACCCGCTCGCCGATGCGGGCGGACAGGGCGTACATCGCCGGGGCCGCCATCGGGGCAGGCACGATCAGCGACCATGCGCCCTTGTCGTCGGCGGTCGCCATCCCGCCCTTGCCGTCCGGGGCCACCAGCTGCACCTCGGCGCCGGCCGGCGCGGTTCCGCTGAGCGCCAGGCCCTGCGGCCGGCGGACGCCGGAGACGATCTCCGGCGGGGCGACATAGCCCGCATCCGGCGCGCCGTCGGGGGTCTCTGTCCCGGCGGCGGCCTGCGGCGGAGCAGGCGGTCCGCAGGCCGCGAGGGTGGCGGCGAGGGCGAGGGCGGGGATGGCGGGGGCGAAGCGGGTCATGGGCCAGCTTGTTTTAAACCCATGCGCCCCGATCTTTGCTAGACGAAGTGGACGCGCCTGCCCGGCCGCGTCCTTCAGCTCAGGAGTTCATCCGCATGGACGAGGCCTCGTCGCCGGCCCCCAAGCTGCGTTCGGTGTGCCTGTTCTGCGGCTCTTCCGGCGCGGTGGACCCGGCCTACCTGCAGGCGGCGGCCGAGTTCGGCGCCGCCCTGGCGACGGCGGGCGTGCGGCTGGTCTACGGCGGCGGCGGCGTCGGGCTGATGGGCGCGGCGGCCCGGGGCGCGCACGAGGCCGGCGGCCAGGTGCTAGGCATCATGCCCGCCTTCCTGCAGGACCGCGAGCGGGTCTACGACGACGTCGAGACGGTGATCGTGCGCAACATGCACGAGCGCAAGCGGATCATGTTTGACCAGTCGGACGCCTTCGCCGTCTTTCCGGGCGGCATCGGGACCCTGGAGGAGGTGGTGGAGCTGATCTCGTGGCGCCGCCTGCACCTGCACAGCAAGCCTATCGTGTTCCTGAACCTGAAGGGGTTCTGGGAGCCGTTCTTCTCCCTCGTCGACCATTCGGTGGGCGAGGCCATGTCGCCGCCGTGGCTGCCGGGGTCGTGGGGCAAGGCGGCCAGGGTTGCGGACGTCCTGCCGCTGATCCGCGACATGATCGAGCATGCCCCCGTCGACGACGGGGAAGTGGCGGCGAAGGCGTAGGCGCTACTTCGCTAGCCGCTAATACTTGCCCCCTCCGGCGGCCTTCGGCGCGCCACCTCCCCCGCTTCGCAGGGGAGGAGAACAGGGCGTATGTCCTGCTCCCCTGCGAAGCGGGGGAGCTGTCGGCGAAGCCGACTGAGGGGGCCTACGGCAGCCGCCCGAACGCCACGTCGGCGCGCAGGGCCCTGGCCTTGCTGAGGGTGTGGGCTTCGGCCGCTTTCCAGTAGGCGGAATCGCCGGGATCGGCGGCGGCGCGGCGGCGCTGCGCGGCATAGGCCAGCATCAGGGCGTGCATGGCCCTCAGGCTCTGGGCGCAGCGGCGCGGATCACCCGGCAGGGCGGGCTGAGACTCGGAACGGGCGCCCAGGAAGGCGACGGCGGGGGCGGGAATCCAATGCAACATGAAACAACGCTTCGACTGCGGCGCGGCCTGGCCGGCGCGGTCCGCGCTGGAGGCCGAGTCTGAATGCAATCGCCGTTCTGGCGGGGTGCTGAATCAATCCGTGCACCCGGCAGAATGTTCCCACAGCCTGTGGACAAAATTCAGGCAGTTTCGCCCGCCAATAGCCTTAATGCGCGGTCGCGGCCGATCAGCGGCAGCAAAGACGCCATGTCGGGCCCGTGGTCCAGGCCGGTGAGGGCCTGGCGCAACGGCATGAACAGGCCACGGCCCTTGGCTCCCGTTTCCTGCTTCACCGCATTGGTCCAGGCGGCCCAGTCGAGGCTGTCGGGCAGCAGGGCCGCGGCCTTGGCCAGGAACCCCAGATCCTCGGTCACCGGTGTGACGGGTCCGCGCACCACATGCACCCAGTCCGCGGCCTCCCCGAAGGTCTTCAGGTTGGCGCGGATGGCGTTCCAGAACCCCTCGCCCGCGTCGGCGTCGATCGCGGCCAGGCGGGGTTGCGCCTCGGCGTAGGGCATGGCGTGCAGCACGCCGGCGTTGAGGCGGGCGAGGTCGGCGATGTCGTAGCGGGCCGGGGCGCGGCCGTACTTGCCGAGGTCGAAGCTCTCGACCAGGGCCTGCATCGACGGGGCCGCCTCGATAGCGTCGGAGGCGCCCAGCTTGGCCATGTGGCTGACCACGGCCAGGGGCTCATAGCCCTGTTCGCGCAGGTCCTGGATCGACAGGGAGCCCAGCCGCTTGGACAGGGCCCCGCCGTCGGCGTCGGTGAGCAGGGAGAAGTGGGCGAAGGCCGGCACGGCGGCGCCCAGGGCCTCGAACAGCTCAACCTGGACGCCGGTGTTGGTGACGTGGTCTTCGCCGCGGATCACATCGGTGATCCCCATCTCCACGTCGTCGACCACGGACGGCAGGGTGTAGAGGAAGGCGCCGTCCTCGCGGATCAGCACCGGATCGGACAGGGAGGTGGTGTCCACCTCGTTGTCGCCGCGGATGCCGTCCAGCCAGTGCACGCGCCGGCCGTCGAGCTTGAAGCGCCAGTGCGGCTGGCGGCCCTCGGCCTCGAGGGCCGCCTTCTCGGCGTCGGTCAGGCGAAGCGCGGCGCGGTCGTAGATCGGCGGCTGGCCGCGCGAGAGCTGGACCTTGCGGCGCCGGTCGAGCTCTTCCTGGGTCTCGTAGGCGGGATAGAGCCGGCCGGCCGCCTTCAGCTTTTCGGCGGCGTCGCGGTAGAGGTCGAAGCGGGCCGACTGGCTGTACTTCTCGTCCCAGGTCAGGCCCAGCCAGGTCAGGTCGGTCTCGATGCCGCGCTCGTACTCGGCCGTGGAGCGGGCCAGGTCGGTGTCGTCGATGCGCAGGATGAAGACGCCGCCCCGGGACCGGGCGAACAGCCAGTTCGTCACCGCCGCGCGGATATTGCCGACATGGATCCGTCCGGTGGGGGACGGGGCGAAGCGGACCTTGGCGGTCATGGAAGTGGGCCTCTCTCGCGAAGGCGGCTAGGTCCGACGCGGGACAGGGCGTGTCAAGCTTATCCCTCCCCCTTGTGGGGAGGGTGGCGCCCGAAGGGCGTCGGGTGGGGGGAAGTGATCAGCGAACGTCGCGGTTCCGCCCCACCCCGCTCGCGCGCCGGACGCCCGCGAGTCGCCCTCCGGCCTACTGCTTGGTCACCTGGCCGCGGATTTCGCCGGGGCCGTGGGCGGCGGTGTGAATGTTGACGTACCAGCGGCCGGCCTCGAGGTCGGCGATCTGGGCGTCGGTCAGGGTCGCCGTGCCCTTGATCGGGCTGGCCGGCGGGTTCAGCGGCACGGTCGGCGGGGCGTTGGCGGTGGGCGCGGCGGGGCCGTGGAAGTGGGCGGCGACGGCCGGGCCGGTCAGGCCGGAATAGGTGATTTCGTAGGTGAGCACCTTGGTGGCGGTGTCGAGGGTGGCCATGGCCATCCCCGTGCCCTTCTCGGTGTTGGCCGGCACTTCGGAAGCCCCGTTCAGCATGGCGTGGAACTTCACGGTCTCGGCCTGAGCCGTCCCGGCGACGAGGGCGAGTACGGCGGCGGCGAAGAGCAGACGCATGGATTATCCTCCCATTGGCGTTATGGCCTGGGGCAGGAAATCCTTATGGGGCCGCGATGTAAAGCTAAGCCGGGAGCCTCAGTCGTCCCGGTGGACCCGCTCGCGGCGCTCATGACGCTCTTGCGCCCAATAGCCGTAGGAGCCGTCTTCGATCCGCCGCAGGGCTTCGTCGATCTTGGAGATCAACTTGCGCTGGCGGTCTCGGGTGCGCAGTTCCAGAGCCCGATCCGTCTCTGACGAGGAACGATCGAGAATATCGGGGTGATTCTCGGTCTCAGCCTGCAGATGGCTCAGCGTTTCGCGAGATTCGCGCAGAATATCGTCTTTCCAGCCGAGGAGCTTACGGCGGAAATACTCCAGCTGCCGCTCATTCATGAACGGTTCGTCTTCCCCGGGACGGTACCCTTCAGGAATATCAGGCGTTTCGACCTGAACTACTGACGCGGTCGTCTGCATAACGACGCCCTCACGCTGGTGTAATATTACGCGCTCCCTGTAGCGCGAGGTGCTTATAGCCACCTTGTTTGAATCGTTCAACGAAGCTCGCGTAACAATAGAGCGGCGCAAGGTCGCGGAGCCGATTCAGGCGGCGATCCTGGCCATGTCGCGCTTGGCCAGCTCGACCGCGGCGCGGGTTTCGATCTCGTCTAGCACGGCCTCCAGGCGCGGATCGTCGGTGCCCGAACGCGCCTCGCTGGCCGCGCCCCGCAGGCGCTCGAGGGCGTCGCCGGAGACATCCCCATCGAGGATGGCCAGCTTCATCTCATCGAGCATGTCGAGCATGCGGCCGGCGCGGGTCACCGCCCGGCGGCGACGCTCCAGCGGATTGTAGGTCTCCTGCAGGGCCAGGAGCGCATCCAGGGAGGCCACGGCGGCGGTGGCCGAGGTCATGGCGGTGGGCGCGGCCTCGCGGGCGCCGCCCACGCCCGAAGGCGCGAACCCCGCTTCCCCACCGCGCTTGACGCCGCCGGCGCCGGACACGGCCCCGGCTCCACCTGGTCCGGTCACCTTCATAGGAGTTCACCGCACGCGTTAACCATGACGGCAAGATTCGCCCCGACTCCCTTGGCGAAGGGTTAACGGGCCCGGCAGATTCTGCCCGATCAGGTCGCCGGAGGGCGATCGGGTCAAATATAGCATTGATTTTATTATATTATTTTATGCGCCGGACTGGCACGAAGTTCGCATCGGGGGCCGGTGATCTTTAATGAAGGCGCGCCCGTATGCTTGCCCAGCGTTTGTTCGCCTGCCTCAGCCTCGCCGCCGTCCTGGCGCTCGCCGCCGGACCCGCCTCGGCGCGGTCACGGATCAAGGACATCGTCTCGTTCGAAGGCGTACGGGAGAACCAGCTGGTCGGCTACGGCCTGGTGGTCGGCCTGAACGGCACGGGCGATTCCCTGCGCAACGCCCCCTTCACCAAGGAGAGCCTGGCCTCAATGCTGGAGCGGCTGGGGGTGCAGACCCGCGGCGCGGCGGTCGACACCAAGAACGTGGCGGCGGTGATGGTCACCGCACGCCTGCCAGCCTTCGCCGCCGCCGGCTCGCAGATCGACGCCTCGGTCTCGGCCCTGGGCGACGCCAAGAGCCTGCTGGGCGGCACCTTGCTGGTCACGCCCCTGCTGGGCGCCGACGGCGAGGCCTATGCCGTCGGGCAGGGCACGGTGCAGACCGGCGCGGTCTCGGCCACCGGCGCCTCCGGCTCGTCGATCACCCGCGGGGTTCCGACCGCGGGCCGCATCGCCGCCGGCGCGGTGGTCGAGCGCGAACTCGGCTTTCAGCTCGCCAACCTCGGCCAGATGCGGCTGACCCTGCGCAATCCGGACTTCACCACCGCCCTGCGCATCGCCGACGTTATCAACGCCCGCTTCCCGGGCAGCGCCAGCGCCGACAATCCGACCATCGTCACGGTGCGCACGCCGGCCGGCGCCAACCAGGTCGGCTTCATCACCACCCTCGAACAGCTGGAGGTCGAGCCCGACAGCCCGGCCAAGGTGGTGATCGACGAGGTGGCCGGCGTGGTGGTGATGGGATCGGACGTGCGGGTGTCCACCGTCGCCATCGCCCAGGGCAACCTGACCATCACCGTGCAGGAGACCCCGCAGGTCAGCCAGCCCGCGCCGTTCAGCCAGGGCCAGACCGCCATCGTGCCCTCGACCAATCTCAGCGTCGACGAGGAGCAGGGCAAGAAGCTGATGGTGCTCGACGGCGGCGCCTCTCTGGCCTCGCTGGTCCAGGGGCTGAACGCCCTGGGCGTCAATCCGCGCGACATGATCTCGATCCTGCAGACCATCAAGGCCGCCGGCGCCCTTCAGGCCGAAATCCAGGTGATGTGATGGCAGGCGACATGACGATCGAGGCCCCCGCCCTCCCCATCCAGCCCCCTGTCCGGCCGGTCGCCACGGCCGAGCAGCTGGCGCGGGTCAAGAAGGTCTCGCGCGAGTTCGAGGAGTCCTTCCTGCAGGTGATGCTGGGCGAGATGTTCAAGACCGTGCCCACCGGCCAGTTCGGCGGCGGCGAGGGCGAGGAGGCGTTCAAGTCCTTCCTCACCGAGGCCTTCTCAAAGCAGATCGGCGCCGCCGGCGGGATCGGGCTTTCCAAGCAACTCAACCACGAGCTCCTGAAGATGCAGGGGCTGACCGATGGAGCCCCCCTATGATCGACGCCTCCGGCCCGGACGACCGCGTCCAGCAGCTCGCCAACCTGACCCAGCGCCTGACCGACCTGCTCGCCGCCGAGGCCGCCGCCTTCGAGGCGCACCGTCCGCAGGACGTGGCGGGGTCCACCGAGGAGACGGTGCGGCTGGCCAATGTCTATCGGCACGAGTCGGTGCGGATCAAAGCCGACCCCTCCATGATCGCCGGCGCCGACCCGGCGGCCCGGGGCCGCCTGATCCAGGCCACCCAGACCTTCGAGGCGGTGCTGGCCCGCCACGGCCGGGCGGTGACCGCGGCCAAGACGGTGAGCGAAGGCCTGGTCCAGGCCATAGCCGAGGAAGTGGCCGCCACTCGCGCCGCCCGCGCGCCCTATGGCGCCACGGCCCGCGTGCCGGCGTCGGACGCCTCGGCGATCACGCTGAACAAGACCGCGTAGGTTCATAATCCCTCCCCTTCATGGGGAGGGCGACTCGCGGGCGTCAGGCCCGCGAGCGGGGTGGGGCGGAACCGCGACGTTCGCCGGACACTTCCCCCCACCCGACCCGCTACGCGGGCCACCCTCCCCACAAGGGGGAGGGACAAGACGACCGCCTCCGGAACAGGCAGGTTTCGCGGCGTCGCGAACGCGTTCGCCAAATGTTCTTGCTGAATCGCCCGCTGTGCGCATTACATAAGGCGGCTGCCGCCCCCGCCCGGGCAAACCCCTTCGAGCGATCGCCAGATGTCCGTCAGCAACACCTATATCCGCGTCCGCGGCGCCCGTGAGCACAACCTCAAAGGGGTGGATGTCGACATCCCCCGCGAGCAGCTGGTGGTGCTGACCGGCCTGTCGGGGTCGGGCAAGTCGAGCCTGGCGTTCGACACCATCTACGCCGAGGGCCAGCGCCGCTATGTGGAGAGCCTGTCGGCCTACGCCCGCCAGTTCCTGGAGCTGATGGGCAAGCCGGACGTGGACCTGATCGAGGGCCTGTCGCCGGCCATCTCCATCGAACAGAAGACCACCTCGAAGAACCCACGCTCGACCGTCGGCACGGTGACCGAAATCCACGACTACATGCGCCTGCTGTGGGCGCGGGTCGGCGTGCCCTATTCGCCGGCCACGGGCCTGCCGATCGAAAGCCAGACCGTCAGCCAGATGGTCGACAAGATCACCGTCCTGCCCGAGGGCACGCGCCTCTATCTGCTGGCCCCCGTCGTGCGCGGCCGCAAGGGCGAGTACCGCAAGGAGATCGCCGACTGGCAGCGCCAGGGCTTCCAGCGCCTGAAGATCGACGGCGAGTTCTATCCGATCGAGGACGCCCCCACCCTCGACAAGAAGTTCAAACACGACATCGACGTCGTCGTGGACCGGATCGTGGTCAAGCCGGAGATGGAGCAGCGGCTGGCCGACAGCATCGAACAGGCCCTGCGCCTGGCCGACGGCATCGCGGTCGCCGAATGGGCCAGCCTGGACGAGGGCGAGACCGAGCCGAAGAAGATCCTGTTCTCGGAGAAGTTCGCCTGCCCGGTGTCGGGCTTCACCATCAGCGAGATCGAGCCACGGCTGTTCTCGTTCAACAACCCCTTCGGCGCCTGCCCGGCCTGCGACGGCCTGGGGATGAAGCTGAAGTTCGACCCGGACATGGTCATCCCCGACAAGGACAAGACCCTGCACAAGGGCGCCGTGGCCCCGTGGAGCCGGGGCCCCTCCCCGCTCTACACCCAGACCCTGCAGGCCCTGGCCCGCCACTACGGCTTCTCGATGGACAAGCCGTGGTTCGAGCTGCCGGAGGCGGCCCGCAACGTCGTGCTGTACGGCACCGGCACGGAGAAGGTGAAGTTCACCTACGACGACCAGGCGCGGAAGTACGAGGTCTCCAAGCCGTTCGAGGGCGTGCTGCCCAACCTGGAGCGGCGCTGGCGCGAGACCGATTCCGCCTGGGTGCGCGAGGAGCTGGGCCGCTACCAGTCCGACACCCCGTGCGAGGTGTGCGAGGGCGCCCGCCTGAAGCCCGAGGCCCTGGCGGTGAAGATCGGCGCCAGGTCGATCGCCGAGGTCTCCCTGCTGTCGATCCGCCACGCCCGCGAGTGGTTCGAGAGCGTCGAGGCGGGGCTGACCTCGCAGCAGGCGGAGATCGCCCGCCGCATCCTGAAGGAGATCAACGACCGCCTGCGGTTCCTCAACGACGTGGGGCTGGAATACCTCAACCTCGCCCGCGCCTCCGGCACCCTGTCCGGCGGCGAGAGCCAGCGCATCCGCCTGGCCAGCCAGATCGGCTCGGGCCTGACGGGGGTGCTGTATGTCCTGGACGAGCCGTCCATCGGCCTGCACCAGCGCGACAACACCCGACTGCTGGAAAGCCTGAAGGGCCTGCGGGACCTGGGCAATTCGGTGCTGGTGGTCGAGCACGACGAGGAGGCGATCATGACCGCCGACTACGTCATCGACATGGGCCCGGCAGCCGGCGTCCACGGGGGCGAGATCATCGCCCAGGGCCTGCCCGCCGACATCATGGCCGAGCCGAAGAGCCTGACCGGCCAGTACCTGGTCGGGACCCGGGAGATCGCGGTGCCGCAGGAACGCCGCCCGATCAACAAGAAGAAGATGCTCCGCGTCATCGGGGCGCGCGGCAACAACCTGAAGAACGTCACCGGCGAGATCCCCACCGCCGTGTTCACCTGCATCACCGGCGTCTCGGGGGGCGGCAAGTCCACCTTCACCATCGAGACCCTGTACAAGGCCGCCGCCCGGCGGCTGAACAACGCCTCGGACGCCCCGGCGCCCCACGACGAGGCCTGTCAGGGCGACGGGCTGATCAAGATCGAGATGCACTTCCTGCCCGACGTCTACGTCACCTGCGACGTCTGCAAGGGCAAGCGCTACAACCGCGAGACCCTCGAGGTGCTGTTCCGCGGCAAGTCGATCTCCGACGTGCTCGACATGACCGTCGAAGAGGCGGCGGACTTCTTCAAGGCGGTGCCGCCGATCCGCGACAAGATGGAGACCCTGAAGCGGGTCGGCCTCAGCTACGTCAAGGTCGGCCAGTCGGCGACGACCCTGTCCGGCGGCGAGGCGCAGCGGGTCAAGCTGTCGAAGGAACTGTCGCGCCGGGCGACGGGCCGCACCCTCTACATCCTCGACGAGCCGACCACGGGCCTGCACTTCGAGGACACCCGCAAGCTGCTCGAGGTGCTGCACGAGCTGGTCGACCAGGGCAACACGGTGGTGGTGATCGAGCACAACCTCGACGTCGTGAAGACGGCCGACTGGCTGCTCGACTTCGGCCCAGAGGGCGGCGACGGCGGCGGGGTCATCGTGGCCCAGGGCTCGCCCGAAAAGGTAGCCGCCGATCCGGAGAGCTGGACCGGCCGCTACCTCAAGGTGCTGCTCGACCGCCACGAGGAGCGGCGGCGAGAACGGGTGGCCGACCTCAAGAAGACCAAGAAGCGGGCCTAGCCCGGCTTAGTAGCCCCGGGCGTAGGCCTGGGCGGACCTGGACTGGTGCCGGGCGGTGACCAGCGGCTTGTCCAGGGACGCCACCGCCTGCTGTATCGTCGCCTTGACGCAGCGCACGTCTTCGCGGCGCAGGGTGAGATCGGGGATCTGGCTGTCGCAGGCCTTCCACGCCGCGTTCTCAAGGCGCTTGTAGAAGCTGCGCACCGCCGCGCTGTCCTGGAAATCGACGGCGGCCGTCGAAAGACGGATGGCGGTGGGCGCGCGTTCGCTGTCCCGCGCCAGCGCTTCGCCGGCCGACAGAGCGGAACAGGTCACCGCGGCGACGAGCGCCACCTTCCCAAGCATATGCATATTGCACTCCCTTGCGCGCGCCATTTCATCGGCGCTTTCGCAGGTAAAATAGCGTCTCGACGCCGCAATGTCGATGTGAATTCCTGGCGCTGTAAGTAGACTAAAACTTCAGCAGTCCGGTTGCTTATTTGAGATGCAGGGTGCAGCGCGCGAATACGACCCCTCGCACTTGCGAAAAGCGCAGCCTGATCCGTTCCTACACCTGGGCACACTACCGTGATGCGTGCTCCGCGCCGCCGGATTCTCTTCAGCTTGATGAGGGGAGACGAACGCCCCCGAGGGCGACCTGATCAGTCGCCCAGCTTTCCCTCGCGGCGCAGCGAGCGGTACAGCTCGATGGGCGGGCCGTTCAGTATGGCCAGGGCGATGGCGTAAAGCACCGACAGGAAGGCGACGTAGAGCAGCGGCAGCGGCCGGCCGAGGTTCTCGGGCGAGCTGAAGTCGGGGCTGAACATGGCGCCAAGATCGGTCAGGGCCCCGCCGGTGGCGATGACCGCTATGCCGGCCAGGGCCACGAAGATGATGTGGGCCAGCAGCACCACGACCAGAGCCAGGGAGGCCCCCAGCGCCTCCGAGCCGAGCAGGGCCAGGGACCAGCCCTTGGTCGCCTTCCACGAGGCGCGGAAGCGGAAGCGGTGCTCGGCGATGGTCATGGGGCCGGCTAGGGAAAAGCGGATGAACAGCATCACCGTCACCGCGAAGCTGACGATGGTGGACAGGTTGACGATCACGGCGCCGAGCATCGGGCCCAGCAGGCCCATGGCGACGCCGAGGATGAGGGTGGCCAGGAAGCTGACCCCGAAGAAGGCCAGGAGCAGGCCGATCACCCTCAGCTCGTCCTTGCCGAAGCCGATGGTGACCCGGCCCTCGGGACGCAGCAGCGCGCGCAGCACCGAGGCGTTGACCACGGAGGCGGCCACCACCTGCACCAGCATGGAGATCAGGGCGGCCGGGAGCACCTTGGGCAGCAGGGCGCTCATCTGGGCGGTGTCGGGGCTGGTCGTGGCGGCGAGCTGTTCGAACTCGGCCCACTGCGGTCCGGCGATGCCGCCGATGGCCAGGCCGACCAGCAGGTTCGCGGCCAGCATCACCGCCGCCCAGGACAGGACGCCCAGGGGGTGGCGGCCGGTGAGGCGGAAGCCTTCGAAGGCGCCTTCGGTCGCGGAAAAGCTCATCGGCTGAGAATCATCGGCATGTTCCAGCTTTAGCGTCTCAACCGGCCAAAAGCTCCGGCCGGAAGCGACGGGGCGTGACGGCGGACAGGGCCCGGTAGCGCTCGCGCCGGGCGCGGTAAAGATAGCCCAGCACGCCCACGGTCAAAGGCGCCTGGACGAAGGCCATGACCAGTCCCAGCACCAAGCCGCCGACGGCCGCGTCGGCGAGGGGCCAGCGGCCCCGGGCGCCCCACATCGGGTCATGCCGCGCGACCTCATCCAGCAGCGCCAGGAGGACCACGACCAGCACGGTGGGGGCCTGGACCAGCAGCCAGCCGCCCAGCACCGCCAGGGTCCGGCCGCGGCCGAGGTCCCAGGCTTCGCGCAACACCAGCCGCCGCTTGCCTACCGTGGCGGCGGGGGCGAAGGCGCAGCGGGCGCAGATCCAGGCGAAGACGCCGAGCACGCCCAGCCAGAGGGCCAGGACGATCAGGAACGAGACCTGCACCTCGCCGACATGGGCCAGGGTCGCGGCGCCGGCGAACCGGAACAGGACGAAGATCAGGGCCGATACCGCCACCACGGGCAGCCACACGAAGGCGGACGCGGCCACGAAGGCGGCGGCCAGGACGATGAGGCGGATCTCGGCCAAACCGAACTGGAGGCCGGCGGGGCCCAGGGTGCGCAGCGCCTTTCCGCCCAGCTCCAGGCGATAAAGACCGGCCCACAGGGGGGCGGCGCTGACCAATATGGTCCACCAGCCGACCCGCCACAGGTCGGCGGCCTCGGACGCGCTCATCCGGCCGCGCAGGGCGGCGAAGACGACGGCGACGCCGAAGGCGGCGAGCGCCTGCACGCCCCACAGCCGCCGCGCCGCGTCCTGGGCGAAGGCGAAAGCCGAACTGACGGCCTCGCCGGCGGTCTCACCGGGCCTGGACATACTCAACCCTTCTACTGAACCGACCCTGCGCCCCACACGGGCGTTCCACAACGGGTCGGACACGCCAACTTCGCCCCGGGCCTCGCAAGGGTCGGGCCGGCCAGCTAATAGACGCGCCATGAATCCTGTTCACGTCATCGGCGCCGGCCTCGCCGGATCGGAAGCGGCCTGGCAAATCGCCGAGGCCGGCGTCCCCGTGGTGCTGCACGAGATGCGGCCCGTGGTGTCCACCCCCGCCCACCACACCGGCGGTTTCGCCGAGCTGGTCTGCTCCAACTCGTTCCGCTCGGACGACTGGCAGTACAACGCCGTCGGCCTGCTGCACGCCGAGATGCGGCGGTGCAACTCGCTGATCATGGCTTCGGGCGACGCCAACCAGGTGCCGGCCGGCGGCGCCCTGGCGGTGGACCGGGACGGCTTTTCCGACGCGGTGACCGCGAAGCTGGAGGCGCACCCCAACATCACAATCGACCGGGCCGAGGTCGCCGGACTGCCGCCGGCCGAGTGGGAGCGGGTGATCGTCTCGACCGGCCCCCTCACCTCTCCCGCCCTGACCGCCGCCATCCTGACCCTGACCGGCGAGGAGAGCCTGGCCTTCTTCGACGCCATCGCGCCGATCGTGCACGCCGAGTCCATCGACATGACCGCGGCCTGGCGCCAGTCGCGCTACGACAAGGCCGGCCCCGGCGGCGATGCGGCCGCCTACATCAACTGCCCCATGGACAAGGCCCAGTACGAGGCCTTCATCCAGGCCCTGCTCGACGGCCCCAAGGGCGATTTCAAGGAGTGGGAGAAGGACACGCCCTACTTCGACGGCTGCCTGCCGATCGAGGTGATGGCCGAGCGGGGCCGAGAGACCCTGCGCTTCGGCCCCATGAAGCCGGTCGGCCTGACCAATCCGCACAAGCCCGACGAGAAGCCCTATGCGGTGGTCCAGCTGCGCCAGGACAATGCGCTCGGCACGCTCTACAATCTGGTCGGCTTCCAGACCAAGCTGAAGCACGGCGCCCAGACCGAGGTGTTCCGCACCATTCCGGGACTGGAGAAGGCCGAGTTCGCCCGCCTGGGCGGGCTGCACCGCAACACCTTCCTCAACTCGCCGCGCCTGCTCGACGGCGCCCTGCGGCTGAAGGCCGATCCGCGCCTGCGCTTCGCCGGCCAGATCACCGGGGTCGAGGGCTATGTGGAAAGCGCGGCGGTGGGGCTGCTGGCCGGCCGCTTCGCCGCCGCCGAGGCGCTGGGGCGCACCCTGGCGCCGCCGCCCCCATCTACGGCCCTTGGCGCCCTGATCGGCCACATCACCGGCGGCCACCTGGAGGGCGGCTCCGGCTCGTTCCAGCCGATGAACATCAACTATGGCCTCCTGCCGCCCCTCGAAGGGCCCAAGCGCAGCGAGGACGGCAAGAAGCTCAACCCCACCGACCGCGGCCGGGCCAAGAAGCGGCTGATGTCGGAGCGCGCGATGACGGATCTGGAGGGGTGGCTGGCGGCCTGAGGGGTGCGGCCGCCTCGGCGCTAGATCTTCCCCCGCACGACGGCCGCCAGCAGCCTCGCCCGCTTCTGCAAATCGTTAGGCCTGGCGCCGGCCGCGTACTGCCGCGCCAGGGTCGCGTAGGCGACGGCGGGGAAGGCGGCGACGGGCAGGGCCTTCAGCTCGGTCTGGGCTTCCTTCAGCGCCGCCTCGACGCGGTGGGCGACGTGGGCGGCGATCTCGGTTTCTTCGGCCTCGCCCCAGTTCAGCGGGGTCCAGCGTCGGCCTCGGGCGGCCCAGGCGGGCCCGGCGCGCCACAGGCCGGCCCAGCCCCAGGCCCGGGCCGCGCCGCGCACCGTGGCGGGGTCGGTCGCGGGATCAAGCAGGCGAGCGGCGGCGGCCATCACGGCGCCCGCCGTGCCGTCGATGTAGGCGGTCAGCGCGTCCTCGTCCGCGAACGGCTCCGGCTCGAGATCGGGTCCGCGACCCTGGACCATGGCGGCGAGCCGCTCGCCGTCCAGGCCGGCGACGCCGCGCAGGGCCTGGATCACCGGATGGGCGGCGGTCATCGCCTCGATCTGCTCGCCCCACCAGGCCAGGCGGATCTCGCCCAGCATCGGGGTGGTGACGGTCTCGGCCACCCGGGCCAGCTCGTGGTTGAGGGCGTAGAGGCTCGCGAGGTCGCCGCGCCGCGAACCGGCGAAGCGGGCGGCCAGCCACCGGTCGGGGTCCACCCGCCGGACGAGGGCGTCTAGGGTTTCTGTCATCAGGCTCAAACGAAAAAGGGCCCGCCGAACCGGGCGGGCCCTTCCGAGTAGAGGCTTCCGGCTTAGCCGAACAGGGTCTGGTTCATGGCCATGGTGGTCAGCATGGGCAGGGACAGCAGGGTGTTGGTGCGCGAGAACAGGGTGGCCGTGCGGCCGGCCTTGGCCTTGGCGTCGGCGTCGGCCTCGACGATCCCGAGGGCGATCTTCTGGTTCGGCCAGATGAACACCCACACGTTCAGGAACATGATGGTCGCCAGCCACATGCCGACGCCGATCATCGAATAGGAGATGTCCACGCCGGGGTTGTAGCCGCCGGCGAAGCCGAGGGTGACCGTCTCCAGGAAGAAGTCGGTCTTGGTGTAGGAGCGCAGGATGGCCAGGATGATGCCGGCCACCCAGGTCCCCAAGGCCGCATAGCGGAACCAGAACAGGGCCTCGGGCGCGATGTACTTCGAGATCGCCGGCTTCAGCTCGGCCGGGATGTCCGGCATCTTCCGGATCTGGACGAAGTTGAAATAGTACAGCAGGCCGATCCACAGGATGCCCAGGCTGACGTGGATCCACCGGAAGGTGGCCTCCCAGAAGATGATGCCGAAGTTGGAATGGACGCCGTAGCCGATCACGAAGAGCACCGCGATGGCGAGGCTCAAGAGGATCGTGTTGCGGAAATTCAGAAGCAGACCAGCCATTTTCGGCCCCCGTTGCCTTGCCCGGGCCCCCGCCCGTGAAGCGGGAACCCTACGTCGGTTCGGGGGCGGGTAGCAATTCCGCTTAGATGGCGATCAGGGCGGCGGCGATGCGGCGGCCTTCCTTGGCCAGCACGTTGTAGAGGCGCACGGCCGAGGCGGTGTCCATCACCTCAAGCCCGATGCGGGCGGCGGCAAGCGCCTCGCGCACCGCGCGGGGCGGCGGGGCCATGGCGGGGCCGAGACCGAGGAGCGCGAACTCCGCGACGGCCGGGCCCGCCGCCAGGACGGTGTCGAAGTGGGCGGGCGTGAGGTCCGCGAGGCTGGCCACCGGCCAGGGATGAACCACATCGTCCAGGATCAGGATCGAGCCCTCGACCCGGCCCGCCTCGGTGCGGAAGCCGCCGGCCCCGTAGGCCTCGATGGCCGGGGGCCTGCGCACGCCTAGGGCTTCGGGATGACGGGGTTGGGGGAGATCTCGACCTTGTCGGGCCGCTTGTTGAACAGCAGCAGCAGGGGCGCGCCGACGTAGATCGACGAATAGGTGCCGCAGACCAGGCCGAAGATGATGATGATCGAGAAGCCGTAGAGGGTCTCGCCGCCGAACACGGCGAGGCCGACCAGGGCCATGATGGCGGTCGGGCCGGTGATCATGGTCCGGGAAAAGGTCTCGTTGACCGACAGGTCGATCAGGTCGGCCATCGGCATCCGCTTGTACTTGACGAGGTTCTCCCGGATCCGGTCGAACACGACGACGGTGTCGTTCATCGAATAGCCGATGATGGTCAGGATGGCTGCGATCGTGGTGAGCGAAAACTCGAGCTGGCTGATCGCCAGGACCCCGAAGGTCAGGATCACGTCGTGGAACAGGCCCGCCACGGCCCCGAGCCCGAAGCGGAACTCGAAGCGGAACCAGATGTAGGCCATCATCAGGACAATGGCGAAGCCCAGGGCCATCAGGCCGGAGCGGAACAGCTCGCCCGAGACCTTGGGGCCCACCACGTCGGTGCGCGTGAAGCGGACGTCCTGGCCCAGAGCGGTGCGCAGGACGCCGCGGACCCGATCGACCAGCTGGGCCGGATTGGCGTTGTCGGGGGTCTGGAAGCGGACCTGGGCCGACCGGCCGTCGCCGAAGGCCTGCACCTGCACGTCGCCCAGCCCCAGCGAGCCCATGCTCTCGCGGGCCGCGCCGAGATCGACCAGACGGCCGGGCGTGGTCAGCTCGAGGATCGTGCCGCCCTTGAAGTCGATGCCGAAGTTCAGGCCCGGGTTGAAGATCGCGGCGTAGAGCGAGCCGATGACCAGCAGGATCGAGATGGGGTTGAGGACCTTCGCGTACCTGACGTAGCGGAAGTTGGTCTTGGCGGGGAGCAGTCTGATCAGGGGCCACATGGACATGCTCATACGATCGGAAGTTTCTTGGGGCGCGCGGCCTTGAACCACCAGGCCAGCAGCACCTGGGTGACCATGACGGCGGTGAACACCGAGGTGAACACCCCGATCGACAGGGTCCAGGCGAAGCCGCGCACCGGGCCGGCGCCGAACACGAACATGATGCCCGCGGCCACCAGGGCGGTGACGTTGGCGTCGATGATGGTCAGCATGGCGCGGCTGAAGCCGGCGTCCATGGCCGTGATGATCGACTTGCCGGCCTTGGCCTCCTCGCGCATCCGCTCGTAGATCAGCACGTTGGCGTCGATGGCCACGGCCAGGGTCAGGATCAGGCCGGCGATGCCCGGCAGGGTCAGGGTAGCCTGGAACACCGACATGGCCGCCACGATCATCACGCCGTTTATGGCCAGGGCGACGACCGAGATGCCGCCGAACAGGAAGCCGTAGGCCAGGATCATGAAGATGACGATCGAGATGGCGCCGACGACAGTCGACAGCTGACCGGCGACGACGGCGTCCTGGCCCAGTTCGGCGCCGACGGTGCGCTGCTCCTCCACGTTCAGCTTGGCCGGCAGGGCGCCGGCCTTGAGCAGGACCGCCAGTTCGTTGGCGCTTTCGGTGGTGAAGTTGCCGCTGATCTGGCCGGAACCGCCCGTGATCGGCTCGTTGATCACCGGGGCCGAGATGATCTTGTCGTCGAGGACGATGGCGAAGCGTTTGCCGACGTTGGCGGTCGAGGCGTCGCCGAAGCGCCGCGAGCCCTGGCCGTTGAAGCGGAACGACACGACCGGCTGATTGTACTGGTCGTAGGACGGGGCGGCGTTGACGAGCATCTCGCCGGAGACGATCACCCGGCGCTGCACCACCAGGGGTCCCTGGTCCTGCGACTGCAGCAGCATGTCGGAGGGCGGGATGCGGCCGGCGGCGATCTCTTCGGGCGTGACGGCCTCGTCGACCATCTGGAAGGATAGTTTGGCGGTCTGGCCGATGACGCGCTTGAGGCGCTCAGGGTCGCTCTCGCCCGGGGCCTGGACCACGATGCGGCTGGCGCCCTGGCGCACGATGGACGGCTCGCGGGTGCCCAGGCTGTCGATGCGCCGGCGGATGACCTCGATGGAGCGGGCGACAGCCTCGGTGGCGGCGGCGGCGTCAGCCTCGGCCACCCGGGTGATGGTGATGTCCTGGCCGCTGCGGCTGACGTTGATGTCGCGGCCCGCCGGCGCGCCGGCCAAGGGCTGGGCCAGCTTGTTGATCGCCTGATAGGCCGCCTCGGCCTGGGCCGGATCGGTGATGCGGACGGCCACGCCGCCGGCGCGCTGGCCCAACCCCGTGAAGGGAATGCGCGCCGTCTGGAGGTCGCGGCGGACCTCCTCGACGAGGTTGTTCAGCGTCTCGGTCTTGAGCGCGGTGGTGTCGACCTCGAGCAGGAGGTACGAGCCCCCCTGCAGGTCAAGGCCAAGGTTGAGGCGCTGGTTCATCCACGACGGCCACGAGGCCGTGACCGAAGCGGGCAGCATGTTGGGCAGGGCCCACATGATGCTGAGCAGCGTCGAGATGACGACGAGCAGAACCTTCCAGCGCCGCATCTGAATCATAAGGAGGCCTCCGCCCGCACTCGAACGGAAATCAGGACTTGGCGTCGTTGGCCGGGGCCGGCTCGCCGCGGGTGCGCACTTCCGACAGGGTCGACTTGACCACCTTCACCACCGTGTTGGGGGCGATTTCGACCGAAACCTCCGTGTCGCCGACGGTGGTCACCTTGCCGACGATGCCGCCCGACAAGACGACCGTGTCGCCCCGCTTGACCGCTTCGATCATGGCGCGGTGCTGCTTCATCCGCGCCTGCTGAGGCCGCAGGATCATGAAGTAGAACAGGCCGATCAGGGCGACCGGCAGCAGCATGCTGAGGAAGTCGAAGCCGCCGGCGGCGCCCCCGGCGGCGGCGGTCTGGGCGAAGGCGGGGGTGGCGAACATCGGCGGCTCTCTTTCGGGCGCAGGGCCCCTCGGAAGCCGCGGAAGCTATGCGCTGACCGGCGGGTTTGCAACGGAGTCGCCCTGACCATCGTGTTACCGGCCGGCGGCCGGACGGCGCGGGGGTTTTGCAATGACGGCCGGGCGCGGCTAGGAAGCCCGGGTGAACGACATCCCCGACCCCACTCACGACCTGCTCAAGCGCATCGCCGCGGCCCTGGAGCGCTTGGCCCCGCCGGCGCCCGCCGCACCCGACTTCAGCCGCGGCCGCCTGTTCCACTACGAACCGGCGACCGGCGAGTTCACCGCCGCCCCCGACTATGGCCTGGCCCTCGACCTCCTGGTCGGCATCGACCAGCAGAAGCAGCGCTTCGTGCAGAACCTGCGCCGCTTCGCCGGCGCCCTGCCCGCCAACCACGCCCTGCTGTGGGGCTCGCGCGGGGCCGGCAAGAGCTCGCTGGTCAAGGCGGCCTTCATGGCGCTCTCCCTCCACGAGGCGCCCGGCCTGCGCATGGTCGAGATCGACCGCGACGCCATCGACGCCCTGCCCGGCCTGTTCGCCCGGCTGCGCGACCGGCCCGAACGTTTCGTGGTGCTGTGCGACGACCTGTCGTTCGAGGAAGGCGCGTCCGCCGCCAAGTCGCTGAAGTCGGCTCTGGAGGGCGGCGTCGCCGGCCCGCCGGCGAACGTGATCTTCGTGGCCACCTCGAACCGGCGCCACCTGATGCCCCGTGGCCACGACGAGTCCAAGGGCCTGCTGGCAACCGCCGAGGAGGCCGAGGAGACCATCTCGGCCTCTGACCGCTTCGGCCTGTGGATCGGCTTCCCGCCGATGGACCAGCCCTCCTACCTGGCGGCGGTGCACGCCTATGCGGAGCGCTTCGACCTGCAGTCGGCGGGGATCGAGCTGAAGTCCTTGCAGTGGGCGCAGAGCCGCGGCGGTCGCTCGGGGCGCGTGGCGTTCCAGTTCATCCGCGACCTGGCGGGAGAACAGGGCCGGGCGCTGCCGGTCTGACCGGCCCTACCCCGCCCGCGGCAGCAGCATGGCCGGGTCGACCGGAACCGCCTTGGCGCGGGGGTTGGCGGCGTAACGGATCTCGAAATGGAGCTGAGGCCGGTCGACGAGGCCGGTCTGGCCGGCGAGGCCGACCTCCTGACCCTGGGCGACAGTGTCGCGCATCTTCACCCCCGTCTTGGACAGGTGGGCGTAGGCGGTGACGAAACCATTGGCGTGCTTGAGCAACACCAGGTTGCCGAAGCCGGGCAGTTCGCCCGCGAACACCACTTGGCCGGCGGCGGAGGCGCGCACGCTGGCCCCCGCGGGGGCGGCGATGTTCAGGCCGTCGTTGCGCTGGCCCGGCCCCTTGGGCCCGTAACCCGACAGGACCTCGCCCCGCACGGGCCAGGTGAACTTGCCCCGCCCGGCGACGGCGACCTGGCTTTCGCTGGGCGGCGCAGCGGCTGCGGGAGCGGGCGGCAGGGGCGCGGGCGTGCCGGTCCTGGGGGAGGCCGCCGCCGGGCGGGCTCCAGACGGCCCGGACGAATTCGAGGCCAGGGCGGTCCTGGCCGATCCCGGCGGCGAGGCGCCGCGAGCCTGGGGATTCACCCCCTGGTCACGGGCCAGGGACGGCAGGGCGACACGCTGGCCGATCCCCAGGGCGGTCTCGAGCTGGATGCTGTTGAGGTTGGCCAGGGACCGCGGGTCGATGTTGAAGCGCCGGGCGATGCCGAACAGGGTGTCCCCCTGCCCCACCGTATAGAACAGCGGCGGCGGGATGCGCAGAGTCGTGCCCGGGGTCAGGTTGTAGGGCGGCTGCAGGCCGTTGATCTCGATGATCGCCCGCACCGGCGTGCGCACCCGCTCGGCCACGTCGAACAGGGTCTCGCCCCGCCCGACCGTCACCTGGCCGGGGACGGCGTCGGCGGAGACCGGCTGGGTCCAGGGGCTGGGGTTGGAATCGTTGGCGGCGGCCGGCGCGATCGGGTTCGGGTTGCGGCCCTGGTTCTGGCTTTGCGGCGGCGGCGTCACCGGCGTGCGTGGATAGTTGCGCGGCCCGCCCGTCGCCGGACCGAGGGGCTGGCTCTCCACCGGCGTGGACGGCGCGCCCAAGGGAACCTCCGGGTCACGCGGCGGCGGAGGGGGCGGTGGGGGAGGCGGCGGCGGAGGCGGCGCGGGCTGGACAGGCGCAGGCGGGGGCGCGTCGGGGCGCACCGAATACCGCGGTCCGGTCGTGCATGCGGACAGGCCGAGCGCCAAGGCCACGGCCGCTATGCTGATGGTCTTTACTCTCAAGGCTGTCATCCGCTTCCCAAACTGAGGTCGCTAGAGAATCGCCCCCGGCCCAACGTCCTAGTTTCTGCTGGTGGTCTCAGCAGGACCATAGCCCAGCCTCACGTTTGGTTAACAGCCGTCCATAATTGAGGCCGGCCTTAAAGTTCCTGCGCGACGCCCGGCAGCAGGGGGACGAAGCGGACCTCGCCCAGGTCGTCCTTGCGGAACTGCCCCTTACCGTCCCCGACGTAACGACGCAGCATCTGGACGGGCCCCTTGCCGACCGGCGCGACCAGCACCCCCGAAGGCTTCAGCTGGGTGAGCAGCTTGTCCGGCGCATGGTCCATGGCGGCTGTGACCATAATGCGGTCGAACGGGGCCTGGTCGGGCCAGCCCTCGCCGCCGTCGCCGAAACGGGTGATGGCGTTCATGATCCCGAGGCTCTTCAGCCGCGCCTCGGCGTCGCCCAGCAAGGTGCGGTAGCGCTCGACCGAATAGACATAGCGGGCGAGGCGGGCGAGCACCGCCGTCTGGTAGCCCGAGCCTGTGCCGATCTCGAGGATGCGCGAGCGGCTCTCGACCATCAGGGCCTGGGTCATCAGGCCGACGATCAAGGGCTGGCTGATGGTCTGGCCGCAGGCGATGGGCAGCGCCGAATCCTCCCACGCCCGCTCCTGGAACAGCTTGGGCACGAACAGGTCGCGCGGCGTCGCCTCGATGGCGCCCAGCACCTTGGGGTCGGTCACGCCGCCCGAGCGCAAGCCCAGCACCAGCTTGGCCCGGCGGGTCTCCTCGGTCTCCGGGGCGGGGCTGGCGGCCATGCTCAGCCGGCCGCTTTTTCCAGGCGGGGCGGAACGCCGCCGATCAGGCCCTTCAGCGCCTGCAGCGCCGGCCGGTGGGTCAGGTCGATGTGCAGGGGCGTCACCGAGATGCGCCCCTGCGCGATGGCGGTGATGTCGGCGCCCTTCACCGGGTCCATCGGAATGTCGTCGAAGCCCATCCAGTAGTAGTCGCGCCCGCGCCGATCGCTGCGCTTCTCCGCGTTCATGTGGCTCACTTCGCGGCGGCCCTGCACCGTCAGCTCCACTTCCTTGACCTCGGCCGCCGGCAGGTCGGGGAAGTTGATGTTCATCAGCACGTCCCTGGGCCAGCCGGCCTCCAGCAGGCGCTGGATAAGCCCGGGGGCGAAGGCCTCGGCGGCGTCGAACACCGGCTGGTAGTCGTCGTGGAAGCGCAGCAGGGCCTGCGACAGGGCGATCGACGGGATGCCCAGCACCATGCCCTGGATCGCCCCGGCCACCGTGCCCGACATGGTCACGTCCTCGCCGATGTTCTGGCCGTGGTTGACGCCGGAGAGGACGAGGTCGGGACGCTTGCCCTCGACCAGATCCGAGACGCCCAGCATGACGCAGTCGGTCGGCGTGCCCGAGACGGCGAAGCGCCGCTCGGCGAGCTTTCGCACCCGGACGGGCATCGACAGGGTCAGGGCGCGGCTGGCGCCGGACTGCTCCACCTCGGGGGCGCAGACCCACACGTCGTCGGACAGGGCCCGCGCGATCCGCTCCAGCACCGCTATGCCCTCGGCCGCGATCCCGTCGTCATTGGTGAGGAGAATGCGCATTTACCCGTCATCCTCGGGCGTAGCGCAGCGGAGACCCGAGGACCCAGCAAGCACAGATCTGAAAGCGGGGCGTGCGTCGGACAGGGCGGAGCTGCTGGGTCCTCGGGTCTGCGGCCCTTCGGGCCTCCGCCCGAGGATGACGAAAATCTTGCTCACGCCATCGGCTCCAGGTGGGTCATGCCGCGCAGGTAGGGCTGCAGGGGCTGGGGCACATAGATGCGGCCGCCCTCGTCCTGATAGTTCTCCATGATCGCCACCACCGTCCGGCCGACCGCGAGGCCAGAGCCATTCAGGGTGTGGACGAAGCGAGAGCCTTTTTCGCCCGCCTGCTTGGACCGCGCGTCCATGCGGCGGGCCTGGAAGTCCCCGCAGTTCGAGATCGAGCTGATCTCGCGGTAGGTTTCCTGAGACGGCAGCCACACCTCGAGGTCGTAGGTCTTGCGGGCCGAAAAGCCCATGTCGCCGGTGCACAGCAGCATGGTGCGGAACGGCAGCTCCAGCCGCTTCAGCACGGCCTCGGCGCACTCAGTCATCCGCTCGTGCTCCGCCTCGCTGTCTTCCGGGGCGGTGATCGAGACGAGCTCGACCTTGTGGAACTGGTGCTGGCGGATCATGCCGCGAGTGTCTCTGCCGCTCGCGCCAGCTTCCGAGCGGAAACAGGGGGTCAGGGCGGTCAGGCGCAGGGGCAGCTGCTCCTCCGGACTGATCTGCTCGCGCACAAGGTTGGTCAGCGAGACCTCGGCGGTGGGGATCAGCCACTTGCGCTCGACAAAGCCGCCGGAGCGGATGCGGTCAAGGATTCCGGTGGCGGCCTCGAAGTTCAGCTTGGCGATCGCGTCCTCGGACAGGCCGGCCGACATCCGCTGCAGGCGCTGCGTCAACTCGGCGGCGTGGGCGTCGTAGATCTCGTCCCAGTCGAGGTGGCCGACGCTGAACAGGTCGTCCTTGAACTTGGGCAGCTGGCCGGTGCCGAACACCGCCTCGTCGCGGACCAGCAGCGGCGGCGACACTTCCAGATAGCCGTGCTCGACGGTTTGCAGGTCGAGCATGAACTGGCCGACCGCCCGCTCCAGCCGGGCCATCTGGCCCTTCAGGGCCACGAAGCGGGCGCCGGACATGCGGGTGGCGGACTCGAAGTCCATGCCCAGGCGCTCGCCGAGGGTGACGTGGTCTGCGGGCGAGGCGATGGCCGAGGGCTCGCCCCAGCGGCGCACCTCGACATTGCCGCTCTCGTCCGGCCCCTCGGGGACGTCGGCGGCGGGGATGTTGGGCAGGCCGGCGAGGAGATCCTTCACCTGACGGCCGTAAGCCCCCTCCTCCTCGAAGCGGACCGCGATCTCGGCCTTGATGGCCTCGACCTCGGCCATGAGGGCGGCGGCCGCGGCCTCGTCCTTCCGGCCCTTGGCCGCGCCGATCAGCTTGGAGGCGTCGTTCCGGCGCGACTGCAGGGTCTGCAGGGCCGTCTGGGCGGCGCGCAGGGACCGGTCGGCGTCGAGCACGGCTTCGACGATCCCGGCCGAATCCGCCATGCCCCGCGAGCGCCAGGCGCGCTCATAGGCGCCGGGATCATCGCGAATGGCTTTGACGTCATGCATCGGAAAAGGGCCGCCCAAGGTGAGGTGCGGCTCCTCTTAAGGCGCGCCGCGGAGGGCGCCAACCCTGCTGGCGTGGTGCGATGGCCTCGTCCTTCGACAAGCTCAGGATGAGGCCGACTTAGGATGGCGTGTCAGTAGAACGCCCTCATCCCGAGCCTGTCGAAGGACGAAGGCTTTCGGCGCCCGCTACGTCGGGACGACGTCCCGCGACTCTTCCTTCTTGCGCCGCATCTCCATGAGCCGGACGCACCAGATCGAGATCTCGTAGAGACCGTAGATCGGCACCGACAGCAGGATCTGGGTGAAGGGGTCGGGCGGGGTGACGAAGGCGGCGACCACCACGATGCCGAGAATGGCGTAGCGGCGCCCCTTGGCCAGGGTCTCGGACGAGATCAGGCCGGCCAGGCCCGCCAGGGACAGCACGACCGGCAGTTGGAAGCACAGGCCGAAAGCCAGCAGCAGCTTGGTGACGAGGTCGAGGTAGTCCGAGACCTTGGGCAGCAGCTCGACGGAGATGTTGGCGGTGACGATCTGCTGGGACAGGGAGAACCACAGCACGAACGGCAGCATGACGTAATAGACCAGCGCCGCGCCCATGGCGAAGAGCACCGGCGAAGCGAGGAGGAACGGCAGGAAGGCCCGCTTCTCCTTCTTGTAGAGGCCGGGCGCGACGAAGCGGTACAGCTGCGAGGCCAGGATCGGGAAGGCCAGGATCACGGCCCCGAAGCCGGCCAGCTTCATCTTGGTGAAGAAGAACTCCAGCGGCGCGGTGAACACCAGCCGCAGATTCTCGGCCGCCACCGGCGGCTCCTTCAACCCCATCACCACCAGCAGAAGGTCGATCGGCCCGTGCTGGCCGCCGGTCTTCTCCGCGGCCAGCATGCGGCTGGCCATCTCGAACGGACGCAGCAGCGCCAGGTAGATCGGCTCGGCGAAGGCGAAGCAGATGATGAAGCCGACCATGAAGGCGGCGACGGAGATGATCAGCCGCTTGCGCAGCTCGACCAGGTGCTCGAGCAGGGGCGCGCGGGAGGACTCGATCTCGTCCAGGTCTTCACTCACGCTTTGGACTCCGCGGGCGCCGCCCGCTTGGCGCGGGGCTTGGCCGGGGCCTTGGCCTTGGCCGCGGTCGTACGCCGCGGCTTGGGGGCCGGCTTCGCCTCAGGCGTGGGCTCTGGCGCGGGCTCAGGCTCGGCGGCGGCCTTCTTGCGCGGCGCGCGCTTGGGCTTGGGCGGGGCTGCGGGCGCGTCGGATGGCTCCAGGCCGAAGCCGGGCCCCACGGCCGGATATTCCCGGTCCGGCTCGGCGTGGGGATCGGCCGGGGCGCCGACCGCTTGCTCGAAGGGGTCCTCGGAGAGGCCGGTCGAGATTTCCTCGATCGTCGGATGGACGGCGTTGAAGGGGTCGCGGGCATTGCGCAGGGCCTCGACCTCCTTGCGCAACTCGTCCAGTTCGGACTGGCGCGCCAACTCCTCGAAGCTCGAACGGAATTCCGCCGCCAGCCCACGCATCTTGCCGATCCACTGGCCCACCTTGCGCATCAGCACAGGCAGGTCCTTGGGACCGACCACGATCAGCGCGACGGCGGCCAGGAAGATGAGTTCTATCGCGCCGGAATCCGGCAGCATGCTGTACAGCCTCGGTCAGGGGACGCCGGTTAGGGGGCGGACCGAAAGGCCGCCGCCCGGGAGATCAGACCTTGTCGCGCTCGCGCTCGACGGTCTCGGTCGGCAGAGGCGTGGTCGCCGCCGTCGGCTTGTCGTCTTCCTTGAGGCCGTTCTTGAATTCCTTGATGCCGCGGGCGGCGTCGCCCATCAGGCCCGACAGCTTACCCTTGCCGCCGAAGAGCACGACCACGACCACGAGAATCAAAACCCAGTGCCAGGGGGACAATCCGCCCATGATGCTACTCCTTCTGACGCGCGCCAGGACACGCGTGCCGCCGAGGCGGCTTCCATCTAGGGCGATATATAGGCCCGCCGCGCCCGCCAAGCCAACACGGCGTCTGGCCTGCGACGTTTAATGACGGTGAGCGATGACAGGCGGACGACGGCGGGCCCCTGCTGCGCCAGATCGGTCGCCGCGCATTTGGTCAGATGCAGCACGCCCGCC
>NCED01000033.1 GCA_002280485.1 Caulobacterales bacterium 32-69-10 | reverse complement strand
CACCCCGGGCGGCGCCCTGTTCGAGGCCACCGTCTCCAAGCCCCAGGGCTTCCTCGTCGACGAGACCTACGAGAACATGGGCTCTTCGATGCAGATCCCGCCGGTGTTCGCCCACCGCAAGGACGAACTCGTCGAGTACCTCGAGAAGATCGTCTACTGATCTGACTGTGGAGCGGCCTCGTCCTTCGACAAGCTCAGGATGAGGCCGACTTCGACAGCGGAATAGAAAGCCTCATCCTGACCTTGTCGAAGGACGAGGCTTTCGAACCCGCTACCAGACCCCCGTATTGGGCATCGAGGCCCAGGGTTCGGCGGGCGGCAGGGCGTCGCCCTTCTGCAGCAGTTCGATCGAGATGCCGTCCGGCGAGCGGACGAAGGCCATGTGCCCGTCGCGCGGCGGGCGGCTGATCGTCACCCCGCCGTCCATCAGCCGCTGGCAGGCGGCGTAGATGTCGTCGACCCGGTAGGCCAGGTGGCCGAAGTTGCGGCCCCCCGTATATTCCTCGTCGTCCCAGTTCCAGGTCAGCTCGACCGCCGGCTTGACCGTGGTCGGGCCGCCCGCCTCGCCGGTCACATCGCCGGGCGCGACCAGGAACACCAGGGTGAAGCGCCCCTTCTCGTTATCGATCCGCCGGGCCGCCTGCAGCCCCAGCTTGTCGCAGTAGAAGGCCAGGGACGCGTCGAGGTCGCGCACCCGCACCATGGTGTGGAGGTATTCCATCGGATGCTATTCCTCGGTGTGCCGGAAGTAGGGCTCGACCTCGCCCGAAAGCTTCATGGTCAGCAGGTTGCCCTTGCGGTCGCGGGTGGCGCCGACCGCAAGCCGCACCCAGCCCTCGGAGACGCAGTATTCCTCGACGTTGGTCTTCTCCACGCCCTTGAAGCGGATGCCCACGCCCCGCGCCAGCACGTCGGGCTCGTAGAACGGGCTGGACGGATCGTTGGAGAGGCGGTCGGGAGGCGTGTCGGACATGGGATGCGGCCGTTTCGTGGAAATTGCGACCCTGCCCTTACGCAATCATAGAGCCGCTGTCAGCAGGACTCGCCCCCACCGGCCCTGACGGGCCTAGAACTTGTACTTCGCCCCCACGCGCACCGTGCGCGGCTCCAGCACCCGGCTGAGGCGGCCTTCGACCGGGGCCGCGTCGACGGTGGGGATGTAGGATTCGTAGTAGTAGGCGATGTCCTTGTCGCGGCTGTTGAGGATGTTCAGCACCTCGGCATAGAGCTCGATGTTGGCGAACTTGCGTGCGCCGCGGATGTTGAACACGGTGGAGCCGTCGTCGCGCAGCGAGTTGTCCTCGATCAGCGGATAGGGGCCGAGGTGACGCATGCGCACCGCCGCCTCCCACTTGTCCGTCACCACCGACACGCCCACCGAGGCGGCGTTGTCGAAGGAGTTGGGGATGAAGTCGCCGTTGTCGTAGCGGGCGTGGCTGGCGGTGTAGTTGCCGTCGATGGCCAGCCACGGCAGGGGCCGCCAGAAGGCTACCAGCTCATAACCGTGACGCCTGGAGGCGCCGGTCGGCTCCACGGCGTTGCTGTCGCCGACGAACCGCAGCTCCGAGGCCACGTCGAGCCACCAGTAGGTGGCGGTGAAGGTCAGGTGCGGCAGCTGGAAGCGAGCGCCGACCTCCTTGCCCGTTCCCCGCACGAGGATCGGCACCGGGGTGGCGGTGAAGGCGCCGCGCACGTCGTTGGAGTGGAAGCCGCGGCCCCAGCTGCCGTAGACCTCGACGTTGTCTGTGACCTTGTAGGCGGCGCTGGCCTTGGGGGAGAGGATCGAGTCGCCCTTCTTGCCGGCGCCGAGCGCCGCGGCCTCGGCGTTCAGGGCCTCGACGTCGGCGTGGTAGGCGTCGCCGCGCAGGCCGCCGGTCAGGCGCAGGCCTTCGATCGGCCGCCAGGTCGCCTCGCCGTAGAGCGAGCCGGACAGCTCCTTCACGTCATAGGCGCCGAAGCTCTCGACGAAGGTGCGCTTGTCGGTGTGGTCGACCCCCACCCGGCCGATGTCGTCGTAGCGGTTCTCGGCGCCGACGGTGAAGTCCAGGCTCCTGGCCAGCTCCCAGGTCTTCTCGCCCTTCAGGCCGAAGATCCAGCGCTTGTCGTACTGATGAATCTGGGCGCTCGACCCGTCCGGATTGGCGTAGGTCGGGTTCGAGTACATGTCCCAGTTGTAGTACTGGATATAGGCGTTGGCGTTCCACTGCGGGCCGCTCAGCTTGGCGTTGGTGATCACCCGGGTCGTCTCGCCGGTCGCGGTGGGGTCGGGCGAGCAGAACACGTCCGGGCAGGCCGGGGTCCCGATGATCCGTTCCGGGATCTGCTCCGTCGGCTTCCAGGTCCCGCGATAGACGTGGGTGGTCAGTTCGAGCGCGCCCAGCGCGGTCGGCTTGGCGTATTTGGCGAAGGCCGAGACATGGCGCAGCTTCTCGGGCTGCTCCCATGGGCCGTTATAGACCTTTGCCTGACCGACGAAGGTCAGGTCGCCGCCGCCAACGTCCCTGGCCGTGCCGCCGGCCGCGACCCGGGCCGAGCCATACGAGCCGCCCTCCAGCGCCAACCACGGCCGGTCATAGGAATCGATCGTGGACATATAGGCCGCGCCGGCCATGGCGAAATCGCCGCCGTCGGCCCGGTACGGGCCCTTGCGATAATCCTCGCGGCCGATGATCTCGGGGATCAGGCCGTTCAGGTCCAGATAGCCCTGGCCGTGGCCGTGGGTGCGGAAGTTCATCTGCACCCCGTCGATGTAGTTGGAGAAATCCGACCCGTGGTCGAGGTTGAAGCCGCGCAGGAAGTACTGGTTGGCCTTGCCCGAGCCGGAGTGCTGGGCGGCGATCATCCCGGGCACCGCCTCGAGCAGCTCGGCCACCCGCAGCAGGGGCCGCACCAGCAGGTCGGAGCCGGCGACCGTGCCTTCCGAGGCCGACTTGGCGATGCCGATCTTGGCCTCGCCGCGACCGAACACGACGATCTGCCCCACCGTGTCCTCCGGAGCAGCGGTCTCCTGGGCTTCGGGCGCGGGCGCGGGCGCGGGCGCGGCGGCGTCCTGGGCGAGGGATCCGGTCGCCAGGCCCATGGCGACAAAATAGGTGGCCGCCGCCGTGGCGACTCGCAGAGTCGTGGTTCGCACTGTGATGTTCCTGTTCCGGGGGCGGTTCGCCGCCCCTCTCAACCGCTACGGGCGGAGGTGGTTGACCCTTCATCCATCCCAGACGGAGCCGGCCGACAAACCGGGCGCCACGCACGGTGGTACGCGGCTTGTCGGACAATCCCTCACTGGGCTTCTCACCGGGCGCATCGGCTCTCGCCGGCGTGGTTGGCGCGAAACTTGGAACGCCGCCACCGACTGTCCCGAAACGGACCAGCCGGAGCCCGCGCCATGTTCTTCCTGTCCAAACCCAAGCGCCTGATGGCCCAGCGCCAGAAGATAGAGGACGAGATCCTGGGGTACTTGATCACGCGCAAGCAGCCGCCCCCGCGCCTCGTCGAGAAGGCCTCGCGCATCAAGATGGACCTCGAGCTGATGCAGGCTCGCCGCTAGCGCCTCGACTCGGCCCAGCCGCGCCCCCATATGTGAGGGGATGCGACAGGACGGAGGAAAAACCTTCGCCCCGCGTCTCCTGCACGGGAGGAAGCTGTTGAGCACGGGACGCATCGGCCGTTTGACGGCCCTGGCGGGCCTTGGCCTGCTGGTGCTGCTGGCGGCTTTCGAGCCCGCCCTAGCCCACGGCATCGGCGGCAAGGACGCCGCCTTCGTCTCGGCGACGCGGGGACCCGACTTCTGGCCGTTCCTTTACCTGGGCGCCAAGCACATGGTCACCGGCTACGACCACCTGCTGTTCATCCTCGGCGTCATCTTCTTCCTCTACCGGCTCAAACACGTCGCCCTCTACGTCACCCTGTTCTCCATCGGCCACTCGATCACCCTGCTCGCCGGGGTTCTGATGAAGATCGAGGTCAACGCCTATGTGGTGGACGCGATCATCGGCCTGTCGGTAGTCTACAAGGCCTTCGACAACCTCGGCGGTTTCAAGACCCTGTTCGGGGTGCAGCCGGACGCCCGCGTCGCCGTGCTCGGCTTCGGCCTGATCCACGGCTTCGGCCTCGCCACCAAGCTGCAGGCCCTGCGCCTGCCCTCGAGGGGCCTGGTCGAGAACATGATCAGTTTCAATATCGGGGTGGAGGTCGGGCAGCTCATCGCCCTGACCCTGATCCTGGCGGTGATGGTGCTGTGGCGCCGGACCGCCAGTTTCGGCCGCCTGTCGATCGCCGCCAATGTCCTCATCATGACCGCCGGCTTCGCCCTGATCGGGTATCAGCTCGGCGGCCTGGTCCTCAACGGGAACGCCTGACATGGCTGACACCAACGAACCGGCCGAAGGCCACGTCGCCAATCCGCCGAACCGCAAACGGCTGCTCCTGCTCACCGCAGGCGCGGCCCTGGCCGGCGCCCTGATCGTCTTAGGCGCCGTCCTGCCGGCCGAGTACAACGTCGACCCCCTGGGGATCGGCAAGGCTACGGGCCTCAGCCGCCTGTGGGCCCCGCCGCAGATCGACGTCGCCGCCACGGCCGGGAACCAGCCGCTGGCCCGCTTCTATCCAACCCCGTTCCGCTCCGACGAGGTGATCATCAAGCTCGACACCCCGGACAACCCCGAGGGCCTGAGCGAACTGGAATACAAGGTGGCGATGAAGAAGGGCGCGACCTACGTCTATTCGTGGCAGGTCGAGGGGATCGACATCCCCGAGGAGTTCTATTCGGACTTCCACGGCCACACCCTGCCCAAGGCCGGGGAGAAGATGGTCGTCTCGACCTACCGGCAGGCGACGGGCTCGACGTCGAACGGGACCGTGGTCGCGCCCTTCGACGGCATCCACGGTTTCTACCTGCAGAACCAGTCCGAAAAGCCGGTGCAGGTGCGCCTGCACATCGCAGGATTCTACGAGCTGATACCCCCCGGCCAGGAAGGCAACCTCGCTCGCATCAAGACCGAGGGCCAGATCGCCGAAGAGGCGGCCAAGCCGCGCCCCGCAGTCCCCGACGTTCTGAACTAGGCCCCGCGACGGCCCGGGGCGCCAGCTTCGGGCCGCGGACCTTAAGCGGTGGTCCAGCCGGTCCAGGTCACGGCGTCGATCCGCGTGGGCGGCGCGGCGACCAGCAGGGCCACGACGGCCGCCGCGATCAGGACGACCCACACCAAACTGCGCACCCGCCGGTCCTTCGACATTGAAACCCTCCCGATCTGGCGCACGCTTGCGCCGTCGGTCGTCGGGGTTGCGGGATTCGTGCCGCTCCGGTTAACCACCCCGTCCATCAAGATCCTCCACGCTCAGGCGCACGAGGCCAGCGTTAAGGTCTGGGTAACCTTTAGGGAAGGGTCATGCGTCCCGTTCTGGGCGGTTGGCGGAGAAAGCCCGATGCGGCGTCAACCCGACCCCAGCAAGCGCTGCAACTGAATCCACTGCGCCGCCTTGGTCGCGAACGGCGCCGTATAGGCCGGGCTGCTCGACGGCAGGGCGATCAGAGCGAGGCCGGGACGGCCCTCCAGCAGCTTCCGCCCGAGCGCAGCCGCCTTTCCCCCGTTGAAGGCGACCGCCCGCAACGCCGGCAAGGTGTCCGCAAACTCGGCGAGAGGGTTGGCGCTGGGGTCGCGGATGGCCGTGTCGAGGCTGCCCCGTCGTCGCCCGCTCTCGATCACGTCCCACAGGCCGACGCCCGCGGCGAGGAGCGCCGCCAGCCGCTCGGGATAGGACAGGGCGCGAAGGTCGGCCCGGACCACCTCGCCCGCCAGCCGCCAGAACTGGTTCTGCGGATGGGCATAGTATTGCGCCGCCGCCAGCGACGCCTCTCCCGGCAGGCTGCCGAGGATCAGCACACGGGTCCGCGCATCGGCCGCCGGCGGGAAAGAGCGCTTGATCGCCTCCGCCGAATTCATCGGCGCGGCGGCCGGGGAAGCGGGGACGCAAGCATGCCGCACCTTAGCGGCCCGGCCGCCGGCCCTCCAGCCCATGCGCAGCCGGGACCCGGAGCCTCGCTCCGGGGCGGCGCACGCCCACTACTTGTAGGGTTGGTTCCAGAGATCCCGGTCGAGCAGCCACTGCCCCCCGGAGGCGCGGGCCCAGATGTGGGCGAAGCGGCCGTGCCCAAGCGGCACCCCGGTCTTGCGGTTGAGCACCTGATAGTCGCCGTGGACGAGTTTCATGTCGATGCCGTCGACCGCATGCGTCACGCGCAGGACCGTAATCGGGCTGTCGACCTTCATGTCGTCGGCCCAATAGGTCTCGATGCCGCGCCGGCCTGTCACGGTCGGCGATCCGTGCACGTAGAGCTTGGCGTCGTCCGTATAGAGCGCGCCGAGCGCCGTCCGATCGGCGGCGTTGTAGGCGGCGGTCCAACGATCGGCGAGCTTCTGCACCTCCTGGATTTCCGGAGCCGCCTCCGCGGCCTGGGCTGCGGGGGCTTGAGCCTGGGCCGCGGGCGCGGCGAGGGCAAGCAAGGTCGCCATGGCGAGGGGAGCTGCGCGCTTCATTTTTGGTTTTCCTGATCAGCGAGGTCAGATCAGGATTCCTCCCGGGCGGCTGAGCCGTCATTGATCGGAGTCAACCGCCGGAGGCCTGGCTCGCGGCGCAGCGGCAGGCCTGACTACGGGAAGGGGTGGTGCCGCCTAGGTGACTCGAACACCTGACCTACGCATTACGAATGCGCCGCTCTACCGGCTGAGCTAAGGCGGCCCTGGCCCATGGCTCGCGAGAGCCCGGATCGGGTGGCCTCCTTTACCCGCGGAAGCGCTGGCCGCCAAGCGCGGCGAACGGTCCTTTCGCCAGAAGCCGGGATCGGGGGCGCGCCGGGCGGGAGCCTTGGCGATTTCATCACCCTTTTCGCCTAGGTTGAAAGTTAGGCATACGTACTAAATCGGTCACCCCCCTTGGTCTCGCCGCTCAACAAGCTGTCCTTCCTCGTCGTCGACGACAACGCCAACATGGCCGCGATCGTGAAGACGATCCTGAAGAATTTCGGAGCCGTCCACGTCTGGGAAGCGCATGACGTGGCCGAGGCCTTCAGCCTGGTGCGCCAGTACGCCATCGACATCATCATCCTCGACTACAACCTCGGCTTCATGGACGGGGTCGAGTTCGTGAAACTGATGCGCACGGCCCCGGACAGCCCCAATCCCTATTTGCCGATCATCATGCTGACGGCCCATACCGCAGCCAGTCGGGTCCAGGCGGCGCGCGACGCGGGCGCCAACGAATTCTGCGCCAAGCCGATCGCGCCGATGGAGCTCTACCGCAAGATCGCCACCGTGATCGAGCACAACCGGCCCTACGTCCGGGCCGCCGGCTTCTTCGGCCCTGATCGTCGGCGCCACGGCGAGGGGACCGGCCCGGCGGGGGACGGCGACCGGCGCCGACCGGGTCGTCGGCGACCCTAGGCCTCGACCGGCTGGGCCAGGCCCAAACGCCCAGAAACGGAGCTGAGCGAGCCTTAGCAACACTTTGAAACTTTGAAGCTTGTTGCTACGTCGCCTATGATTTGGGCGTTCGCTGATGAAAAAGACGGCATACCTGGGCGCTCTACGCAGAGCGGGTTCCAGTCGTCAGTCGGCGGGCCGGGGCGTACGTCGGGCGCCTCGATCGCGAAGCGACGCGTGTCCCCGACGGCCGCGTCCTATCAGAGAGGTTACAGACATGGAGACGGCCCGCAGGAGCGTAAAGACCGCCCGCGCTCCCCTCGCCGTAGTGGCGCTGGCGATGACCTGCGCCGTGGGCGCCTGCGCCACGGCGGCGCCTATGGAACGGGCGGCGGGCCCCGGCGCCTATGACATCTTCTGCGGCGTCGGCGACGGCGCCAGTTGCTACCAGCGGGCCCGCGCCAAGTGCGCCGCCGGGCAGGCCGTCGTCACCGAGCAGCCTTCGGTCAAGATGCGCCGAGACCTCAGGGTCGTCTGCAAGGCCGGCTGAGCCGTCAGCGGTCCAGGCGCAGGGGCTCTGCGACTGGGGGGCCCGTCGCCAAGGAGTCCGCGGCGAAGGGCGGCGGCTCCGGCTCGGCCGCCGCGGACGGGGCGAGAGCCGGGCGCCGGGCCTCCAGCCGGGCCAGGCCGGCGCGGGCGGCGACCCGGGCGTCCGGCGCCTCCAGCAGGGCCGCCCAGGCCGTCTGGGCCGCCGCGTCGTCGCCTTCGGCCTCGGCCGCCTGCGCCGCAAGCAGACGGGCCAGCAGGCCCTCGTCCAGGGCCGCCGCCTGAGCGGCGAGGCGGCGCGCCTCGGCCCCGTCGCCGACCGAGAGGGCCAGCCATCCCTTGGCCAGGGCGTCCGACGCCTGGGCCCGGCGCGTGGCGACGCGGGCGCGGGTAGTGCGGGCAGGCGTGCGCGCCAGCCAGAGGATGGCGGTCCACAGCGCCGCCGTCGCCAGGGCGACCAGGAGGACCAGCACCGCCACCAGGGCGGCGGAGGTGTCGATCCGCCAGCCCAGCCAGTCGGCGCTGGCCGCGCCCGGGTTGCTGGCCAGCAGCCCCCCGAGCAGGCCCATGGCCACGATCAGGGCGATGGGCAGGATCAGCCGTCTCATCCGCCCGTCCCCTTCAGCGAGGCGGCCGCCCCGGCGCGCAAGGTCGCGATGCGCCGCTCTATGGCCAGGCGCCGTTCGGCGTCGGCGCGCCACGGGCCGATGGCGGCGCGCGCGGCGGGGGACAGAGTGGCGATCTCGCGCAGCGCGACGTCCAGATCACCGGCGTCGGCCGCCCGCCCCGCCCGGGCCAGGATGGCGTCCGCGCCCGGACCGGTGAGGCGGTCTGTGCGGCGCACGGTGATCATGCCGCTGACGAAATAAGCCGCGCGGTCCATCAGCCCGGCCTTCGCGCCCGGCTGACGAGCGGCCACGGCGGCGCGGGCGGCGGCGGCGGGAAAGGCGGCGGCCAGGACTGGACGGGACGGGGCGCCCACGGCGGCGAGATCGCGCAGGGCGGCGAGGTCGTCCGAGGCCGGCAGGACCCGGGCGGCCTCGTCGACCTGCTGGGCGAAGGGCCTGGAGCCGGCGGCCGCCTGAGCCAGGGCCGAAACCGCAAGGGCGGCGGAGGCGGCCTGGGCGGTCCCCTTCTGCGCCGCTTCGGCCTCGGCCAGACGCGCCTCCAGGGCTGCGGTCTGGGCAGCGGCGACCGGGTCGTCTGCGACCTGGGGCTCGGCCGCCGGCTCGGCGGCGGCGGGCGGGCTGGGCGCAGGGGCGGGCGGCGGCGGCGTCGGGATCGGGATCGGGGCGGGCGAGGGCGCAGGTGCGGACGAGGGGCCCGCGTCGCGGGCCGTGGGCTCCTGGGGCAGCACGGCGGGAACCGGCGCGCGCGAGGCCGGGTCGGACGGGACGATCCGCGCGCCCCACAGGCCCAGCACCAGACCGAGGAAGATGCACACCGCGCCGAAGGTCAGGCCGGCCCAGTAGGCCGGGCCCATCCTGGCCTTCTGGGCGCGCGGTTTGTCGGGCGCGCCTTTTGCCGGCTTTAGGGCCGGCTTGGGCGGCGGCGCGGGTAGGGGTTCGATCTGGCTCACGGCTTCATTAACGTAAGCAGAGCCGTTTCGTTCGGCGAGGCGGCGATAGCCACATCCCGCAGCCCGGCGCCGACCAGGGGCGCCGCGCAGTTGGGCGACAGGGCGAAGGCCCGCAGACTCTCCGCGCCGCCGGCGGTCGCGACGATCCGGGCCACCTCGCGGGCCGCCTTGGGCGAATGCACCACCACCGCATCGATGGCGGAAAGATCGATCGACGGGCGCGCCGCCACCGTCTCGTAGAGGGCGACGGTGCGGACCGGCACGTCGGGCGGGGCCAGATCGCCCGCGGTCTCGGCGGCGGCGGCGTGGAGCACCCTGCCGGGGCGGACCCTGGCCAGGAGGGCTGTCAGCGCGCCCAGGTCCCCATCGGCGCTCTCCACAGCGGCGAACCCGGCCGCCCGGGCGGCGGCGGCGGTGGCGTCCCCCACGGCGAACACGGGCAGGTCCCGCGAGGCCTCGATCGCTGCATAGGCGTGCACCGCATTGGCGCTGGTGAAGGCCAGGGCGTCCACGTCCGCAAGATCGACCACCGCTCCGGGCAGGGCGCGCACCTCGAGCACCGGCGCCGTCACCGGCTCGTGGCCCATGGCGCGCAGCCGGGCGGCGGTGGCGTCGGCGCCGGGCTGCGCACGGGCGACCCAGACGCGCATGGGTTCAGATGACCTGGAGGCGGTCGCCCGCTTCTTCGCGGACCTCGCCGCCCAACTTCAGGCCCAGGGCGCGGGCCCGCTGCAGTTCGCTGGGGCCGAGCGGAATCCGCCCTTCGCGGCGCCAGCGCAGCGATCCGTCCGCGGTCAGGCCCTCGACGACCAGGGCGAGGTCGTCGCCCTCCACCCGCGCGTGGGCGCCGATGGCGGTGCGGCAGGAGCCCTCCAGCACCTCCATCGCGCCGCGCTCGGCCTCGACGGCCAGGGCGGTGTGGGCGTGGTGGATGGCGGCGAGCCAGGGCGCGCCCGCGTCGGCCTCGCGGGTCTGGATGGCCAGCACCCCCTGGCCGGGGGACGGCGGCGCGGCGAAGGGGTCGAAGGTCTCGGTGATGCGGGCGGCGAGGCCAAGCCGGCGCAGGCCGGCGGCGGCCAGGATGATGCCGTCGTGCTCGCCCACCGCCAGCTTGCCCAGCCGGGTGTCGACATTGCCGCGCAGCATGCCGATGACCAGGTCCGGCCGCCGGGCCAGAAGCTGGGCCTGGCGGCGCAGCGAGGCGGTGCCGATGCGGGCGCCCAGGAGCATGGCGTCCAGGCCGTCCCAGTTGACGCTGACCAGGGCGTCCCGCGGGTCCTCCCGTTCGGGAAAGGCGGCCAGGACCAGGCCTGGCGGCATCTGCGCCGGCACGTCCTTGAGCGAATGGATCGCCACGTCGATCTCGCCGTCCAGCAGGGCGGCCTCGATTTCCTTGGTGAAGAGGGCCTTGCCGCCGGCCTCGATCAGCCGCCGGTCCTGGATCCGGTCGCCGGTGGTGGTGATGAAGCTCAGGGGCGCGACCTGCTGCGCGTCCTGTGGCGGCGCGCCGAGCGCGGCGGCGATCATCACCTGCACGTGCCCGGACTGGACGCGGGACAGGTGCGAACCTCGGGCGCCGATGCGGATAGGGCTCATGGAGCGCGGCCTATAGGAGGCGTGGCCTCGATGCAAATTGCGCCTTAAAGACCAGGGCATGAACGACCCGGGCGCCGCCCTCACCGTCCTCGGCATAGAGACCAGCTGCGACGAGACCGCCGCCGCCGTCGTGCGGCTGGGCGCGGATGGCCGCGCCACGGTCCTGTCGTCGGTGGTGGCCAGCCAGGTCGCCGCCCACGCCCCCTATGGCGGGGTGGTGCCCGAGATCGCCGCCCGCTCCCACGTCGAGGTCATCGACACGGTGATCGCCGCCGCCCTTTCCGAGGCGGGGACGGGGGTGGAGGCCCTCGACGGCGTCGCCGCCACCGCCGGGCCGGGCCTGGTGGGCGGCGTGATGGTCGGGCTGGCGGCGGGCAAGGCCATGGCCCTGGCCCTGGGACGGCCGCTGATCGCGGTCAACCACCTGGAGGGTCACGCCGTCTCGGTGCGGCTGGCCGATCCGGTCGACTATCCGTTCCTGCTGCTGCTGGTCTCCGGCGGCCACTGCCAGCTGCTGGCGGTGGAGGGCGTCGGGCGCTTCACGCGGCTGGGCACGACCATCGACGACGCGGCCGGCGAGGCCTTCGACAAGATCGCCGCCTCCCTTGGCCTGCCCTATCCGGGCGGTCCGGGACTGGAGAAACTCGCCGAGGGCGGCGATCCCGCCCGCTTCGCCCTGCCCCGCGCCCTGCTCGACCGCAAGGATTGCGACTTCTCCTTCTCCGGCCTCAAGACCGCCGCCGCCAAGCTGGCCGCCGGCCTCACCGACGAGCGGGGGCGCCGCGACCTCGCCGCCAGCGTCCAGGCCGCCATCGCCCGCCAGCTGGCTGAACGCACCGAGCGGGCCATGCAGGCCTATGCGGTGGGGCGGCGGTCCCTGCGCTTCGTGGTGGCCGGCGGAGTGGCGGCCAATGGGGCGGTGCGGACCCGGCTGGAGGCGGCGGCGGCGCGCTATGGCTTCTCGTTCCACGCCCCGCCCCTGGCCTACTGCACCGACAACGCCGCCATGATCGCCCTGGCCGGCGCCGAGCGCCTGGCCGCCGGGATGAGCGATCCTCTCGACGCCCCGGCCCGCCCGCGCTGGCCGCTGGACGAAGCGGCCGCCCTGGCCAGCCCCACCCACGTCCCCGGCCGCAAGGGAGCCAAGGCTTGAGCGACATACGCACCGTCGGCGTCCTGGGCGCCGGGGCCTGGGGGACCGCCCTCGCCCAGGTCTGCGCCCGCGCCGGCCTCGACGTCGTGCTCTGGGCTCACGACGTCGCCGTGGCCCGGACCATCGCCGCCATCCACGAGAACCCCCTGTTCCTGCCCGGGGTCGCCCTGGACGAGCGGATCGTCGCCACCGGCGACATGGCCGCGCTCGCCGCCGCCGACATGGTCCTGGCCGTGCCGCCGGCCCAGCATATGCGCAGCGTGCTCGCCGCCTTCGCCCCTCACGCCCGCCCGGGCCTGGCCGTGGTGCTGTGCTCCAAGGGGATCGAGCAGGGCTCGCTCAAGCTGATGACCGAGGTCCTGGCCGAGGTCCTGCCGCAGGCGGCGCCCGCCGTCCTGTCCGGCCCCAGCTTCGCCGGCGAGGTGGCGCGAGGGCTTCCCACCGCCGTCACCCTGGCCTGCGGCGACGAGGCCTGCGCCGGGCGAATCGCCCGGGCGCTGGCCACCCCCGCCTTCCGCCCCTATCTGGCGACCGACATGGTCGGGGCCGAAGCCGGCGGCGCGATCAAGAACGTCCTGGCCATCGCCTGCGGCATCGTCGAGGGCCGCGGCCTGGGGCGCAGCGCCCACGCCGCCCTGATCACCCGCGGCTTCGCCGAGATGACCCGCTTCGCCGTGGCCCTGGGCGCGTCGCCCGAGACCCTCGCGGGCCTATGCGGCCTGGGCGACCTGGTCCTGACCTGCTCCTCGCCCCAGTCGCGCAACATGAGCGTCGGCCTGGCCCTCGGCCGTGGCGAAAGCCTGACCGAGGCCCTGTCCGGCAAGCTGTCGGTGGCCGAGGGCGTCGCCTCGGCGCCGGCCGTGCGCGAGCTCGCCGGGCGCCTTGGCGTGGAGTTGCCCATCTGCGAGGCCGTCGCCGCCGTGCTGGCCGAAGAGATCTCGCTGGACGCCGCCATCGGCGGCCTGCTTGCTCGCCCCCTCAAGACCGAACACTAGGAGACAAACCACATGGCCCTGTTCGTGATCAGCTTCCTCGACAAGCCTGACAGCCTGCCCCTGCGCCTCGCCAACCGCGACGAGCACCTGGCCTATATGGCCGCCAGCGGCATGGTCCGCCTGGGCGGGCCCTATCTCGACGAGGCGGGGAACCCCAAGGGCTCGCTGGTCATCGTCGAGGCCGAAAGCGAAGAGGCGGTGCGCGCCTTCATGAAGGACGAGCCCTACAACAAGGCCGGCCTGATCCCCGAGTTCGAGGTGCGGGCCTGGCGCTACACGGCCGGCCAGCTGCCGTGAGCTCGAAGCCGGCTCCGGGCGTCGTGCTCTGCCGGCTGGACGAGATCGCCGACCCCGGCGCCAAGGGTTTCCGCTTCCGCGAAGGGGCGCGCCTGTTCGCCGGCTTCGTGGTGCGCAGGGGCGCTCGCGTGGTCGGCTATGTCGACAGCTGCCCGCACGCCGGCGGGCCGCTGGCCCTGATCGGCGACCGCTACCTGACTCGCGAGAAGGATCTGATCCTCTGCTCCACCCACGGCGCCCTGTTCCGCCCCGAGGACGGCGCCTGCGTGGCGGGGCCGTGTGCGGGGGACCGGCTGGAGGCGTGGGCGGTGGCGGTGGTCGATGGAGCCGTCGTCACCAATTAGATCGTCATCCTCCGGCCGCGCGCAGAGCGGTCCGGGGACCCAAGCCACAGAATGGGAAATGTTGCGGGCTGGTGGACGTCGCTTGGGTCCCCCGGATCTCGGCTGCGCCGAGCCCGGAGGATGACGAACCTTGATCAGGCCGCCGCCGCGACGGCGACCGGATCGTGTTCAGCCGGCGTCTCCCGCTCCCGGCTGGCCAGGGCCGCCAGGTCGGGGCGCTCGTCGAGCAGCTCCAGGATGTCGGCGAGGCCGAAGCCCGGGTCGACGGCATGGAAGCGTTGGAACACCGCGCGGACGAAGGCGAAGTCCTCGGGCCGGTCCACCGTCCACCGCAGGGAGGACAGATCGAGGTAGCGGGTCAGGTGGGCCTGGGTGAAGCGGTCCGGGTCGCGGCGGAAGAAGGGCGTCACCTGCTCGCGGTCGGCGGGGTCGTGGGTGGCCGCCGCGGCCGCCATCACCGCCTCGGTGGTCATCACCTCGACCTCCAGCCCGGCGGGGTAGGTCGGGTTCACGCAGTTCGAGGCGTAGTCGGCCCCGGTCTCCAGGGCCAGCCGGACCGCCTGGTCGATGATCTGGGGATCGGTCAGGGGGCAGTCGGCGGTCAGGCGCACCGCATGGCTCGGCGACCAGGCCGCGGCGCAGGTCGAGAAGCAGTCGAGCAGGTCGAAGTGGGCCCCGCGATAGACGCTGACCCCGCGCCCCAGGAGGAACCCGGCCAGGGCGTCGTCGGACGCGGCCGAGCTCGTGGCCACCACCAGCTTGTCGAGGGTCCGGGCGCGCCGGATCCGTTCGATCTGGCGCCAGATCATCGGCTCGCCGAGGACCGGGGACATCACGGCGCCGGGCATCCGGCTGGAAGACATACGCGCTTGCAAAACAGCCAGGATCACCGGGATTCTCCCTTATTCAGGCCGCCGCCCACCGTTCGGGGTCGAGCGCCAAGGCATGGTCGAGGGCGAGAGCCCCCCAGTCCAATTGCGGGGCCGGAGCAGCGGCGGCGGCCAGGACGGCGCGCAGCTCGGCGGCGGATGCGACCCCGACCACCACCGCGGAGGCTTCCGGGCGGGACAGGGCGAAGGCGAGTGCGGCCTGCAGCGGGTCGGCGCCGGCCTCGGCGATGGTGCGGCGGATACGCGACAGGCGCGGTCCGGCCCCGGCCAGGCCGGCGGGCAGGCCGTCGCGGGGCAGGAACAGCAGGCCCTGCAGGAAAATCGAGCGCAGGTGCACCTCGACGCCGAGGGCGGCGATGTCGCTCAGCACCCCGCCCTGGATCAGGCGCTGATCGAGCATGCTGGCGGGCAGCTGCATCAGGTCGGGCTTGAAGCGCCGCGCCAGGCCCAGGGCCTCGTCGCCGGCCTGGGCCGCGATGCCGATCTTGGTGAACAGCCCCTCGTCCTTCAGGGCCTTCAGCCGGTCCCAGAGGGCGGGACCGTCCGGGCCGAGCAGGTCGGAGCCGCAGCGGACCAGCAGGGCCTCGGCCGTCTCCAGGCCGACGCGCTGCAGCGAGCCGCGGGCGCGGGCCTCCACGGCGTCCACGCCGGTCGTCACGGGGGCGGTCTTGGTGATCAGGCGGAAGGGGGACGGTCGCGGCAGGATGCGGCCCAGCACGGACTCGGCCTCGCCATAGCCGGCGGACGTATCGATCAGGCTCACGCCGGCCAGGGCGGCGACCTGCAGCACGGCCGAGGCCTCGGCCTCGGACATTCGGCCACGGGAGTTCGAAACTCCGTAGTCGAGGCCAAACTGGGCGGTGCCCAGGCCGAGCTTTGTGGCGGCCGTGCGTGTCATCGTGCTCCGGACGAGGACCATTAAGGTTACGCCCAGCATGCGCCCGGATTGCTTAATGAAGCGCCAAGCAGCCACGGCGGGCCCGAAAGCCCGGCTCGGGCGCCGCTGGAACCCTAACGTTCCTCGTCGAACCTATCCGCCACAAGCTGGGCCAGCGCCTCGACGGCGGCCTCGGCCTGCTCGCCGTCGGCCGCGATCTCGACGCAGCACCCCGGGCCGGCGCCCAGCATCATCAGGCCCATGATCGACTGAGCGTCGACGGTCTGGCCGTCGCGCGTGACGGTGACGTGGGCCTCGAACTGGGCGGCCAGCTTGACGAACTTGGCGGAGGCCCGCGCATGCAGGCCGCGTTGATTGACGATCTCGACCGTGCGCCTGATCGCGCCGACGCCCGCATCGCCGCTCATTTTCCCCCGGCCAGCACGTAGGAGGCCACGGAGATGTACTTGCGGCCGGCATCCTGGGCCGCGGCGACACAGGTCTGCAGAGGCTCGCGGTGGCGCACGCTGGCCAGTTTGATCAGCATGGGCAGGTTGAGGCCGGCGATCACCTCGGCGTGGGTCTCGTCCATCACCGAAATGGCAAGGTTGGACGGGGTGCCGCCGAACATGTCGGTGAGCAGGATCACGCCGCCGCCATCGTCGACGTCCTTGGCCGCGGCGACGATGTCGCGCCGGCGGCGCTCCATGTCGTCCTCGGGTCCAATGCAGATCGCGCGCACGCTGCGCTGCGGCCCGACCACATGCTCCATCGCCGACACGAACTCTTCGGCCAGACGCCCGTGAGTCACGATCACGAGACCGATCATCTATTCCTCATGAGAGGCCCCCACGACGCGGTGGGCGCTTTGGCCTCTTCCGTGCGAGCGGGTTTGATACGCTTCTTCCGCACCGGCTCCAAGCGGCGCCGCCTGTAGGGCGAGCGCCAATTTCGCAACTGCGGAAGATTCCTGGGGAAACAGCTTGATATGTCGCAGTCTCACCCCATGGATTTCAACCTGGGCGGGTTCCGGGGCGCGCTCGACCGCATCGGGCGAGCCGATCAGCTCGACCGCCAACACGATCTGCGCCAACCCCAGGGGCGGGGCGGTCAGAACCCCGAGCCCGCGGGCCTCGACCAGACCGGACAGGGTCGCTGGGGCCCGGCCGAACAGGCGCCCGCCGGAGGCCCAGGCCACCACCCGGTCGTCGGCCACCAGCCGCCACCCGGCCGCCATGGCGCGCAGGGCGAGGTCGCTCTTGCCGGCGCCGGAGGGACCCTGCAGCAGGGCCGCGCACCAAGTCCCGCCCCGATACAGGGCGATAGCGGTAGCGTGGAGGATGGGAGGCGTCAGGACCGTGCTTCCGGCAGGACGACCGTGAGGGTGAAATTAAATGTCCATTTCGGCTTATCTTTAAACCTTGGGGTCAGTTCATTGGCCAGTTCAGGTGCCATTCTGTCGCGGCGCAGGGCGATGCGCACCTCGCCCCCCGGCGGGCTGAACGAGCAGGCGTTGTCGATCAGGTTGCGGAACACCTGGCCGAACGGCCCTTCGCGGCCGGGGGCGGTCAGGGGCTCGCCGCCCTCAGGAGGGATCAGCCGCACCGTCACCCCGTCGGCGCGGGGCTCGGCGTAGAGCGAGGTGATGTCGGCGAGCAGGCGGCCGAGGTCGACGGGGCGCGGCGATTCCCGCGACAGCTCGGCGTCGAGGCGCGAGGCGTTGGAGATGTCGGTGATCAGCCGGTCCAGCCGGCCGACGTCGTTCTTGAGGATCTGGCCGAGCCGGGCCCGGGCCGCCGCGTTGGGGGCCAGCTCCAGGGTCTCGACCGCCGATCGCAGGGAGGTGAGCGGGTTCTTGATCTCGTGCGCCACGTCGGCGGCGAAGCGCTCGATGGCGTCCATGCGGGCCGACAGCACCTGGGTCATGGCCTCCAGCGAACGGGCCAGGTCGCCGACCTCGTCCTTCCGCTCGGCGATGTCGGGCAGGGAGATGGCCCTGGCCCCCGACAGCCGCACCCGGTCGGCGGCGGTGGCCAGCCGCAGGATCGGATGGGCGATCAGCCAGTTGAGCAGCAGGGACGAACCCAGGATCACGGCGACGGCGATCAGGATGAAGGGGACGAGCGCACGCCTCTGGCTGGCGATGATGGTGTCGACGTCGCCGGCCTCGAGAGTCAGCACCCCCAGCACCGCCTGCACGTGCTGGATCGGCACGGAGACGCTGACCAGCCGCTCCCCCGTCTCCGAGCGTCGGATGCGCGCAACCGGCCTGCCCTTCTGGGCGGTGGCGGCCTCGTCCAGCAGATCGGCTCGGGCCTTTTGCAGCGCGTCCGGGTCGGCTCCCTTCGGCGCCCGCCTCCATGGCAGGACGAACTCGCCGGGCTTGGCGGCGGGCGGCAGGACATGCTGCTCGACCCGGTCGGCGATCTGCTGGCTGTCGGCGATCTGCTGGCCCTTGGCGTCGAACAGCCGGGCCCGTTGCGACATCGGGATGAACAGCAACTGTAGCACCCGCCGGGCGGCGTCCGCCTCCAGCGCCGGCTCGGGATCGCCGCGGGTGGCGGCCTGCTCCAGAACATTGGCGATGAACTCGCCCTGGGTGGTCAGGCTGTCGATACGCGCCTGCACCAGGCCGCGGGCCATTTCGTTCAGGACGAGGGCCCCGACCACCAGCACCATCAGGCCGAGCAGATTGAGGCCCAGGATCAGCCGGCCCAGGCGCGAGCCCACGACAGGCAGCCGGCGCCGTGTCGGCGCTGGCTGTTCCGGTTTCAGTTTGGATTCGCTGTCGGTCCGGAACCGCACGGCGGCTTTCGCCTACTCCCGGTAACGGTAGCCGACGCCGTAGAGGGTCTCGATGGCGTCGAACTCGGGATCGACCTGGCGGAACTTCTTGCGCATCCGCTTGACGTGGCTGTCGATGGTGCGGTCGTCGACATAGACCTGATCGTCGTAGGCCGCGTCCATCAGGTTGTCGCGGCTCTTCACGAAGCCGGGCCGCTGGGCCAGGGACTGCAGCAGCAGGAACTCTGTCACGGTCAGCTTCACCGGCCGGCCGTCCCACAGGCAGTCGTGGCGCGCCGGGTCCAGGGTCAGCTTGCCCCGCTTCAGGGCGGCCTTGCCCGCCGCGGACATCGCCGCGCCGCCGGCGGCCACGGCGGCATCCTCCTCGGCCTCGGCCCGGGCGCGCCGCAGCACAGCCTTGACCCGCTCGATCAGCAGGCGCTGCGAAAACGGCTTGTGGATGTAGTCGTCGGCCCCGAGGTTGAAGCCGAGGATCTCGTCGATCTCCTCGTCCTTCGACGTCAGGATGATCACCGGCAGCTCGGTGGTCTGGCGAAGGCGCCGCAGCACCTCCATCCCGTCCATGCGCGGCATCTTCACGTCGAGAATGGCCAGGTCCGGCGGATCGGACTCCAGCGCGGCGAGGCCCGAGGCCCCGTCGTAATAGGCCTTCACCGTGTGGCCGTGGCTCTCCAGAGCCATGGACACGGAGGCCACGATGTTCTCGTCGTCGTCTACAAGGGTGATTTTCGCCATATCGGACGAAAACGTGGTCCCGAACCTGGGCGAACGCAAGGCGCGGCGATGAAGAAGCGCAGAGGAATTCAGGCTTAAGCGTGGCTTAAGCCTTCAGATGGCACTCTCCGCCCCCATGAGCGGTCAGGTTCATTTCGAGATGTTCTCCCGGCGCAAGGTCAATGCGCCGTGGACGTTGGAGCTGGCCACCGAGGATCGGGGCCGGGCCGTCGAGGCCGCCGAGGAGATGCTCTCCAGCAAGCGCGCCGCCGCCGTGAAGGTGTGCAAGGAGATCCTCGACGAGGAGACCCGCGCCTTCAAGAGCGTCACCATCATGGCCAAGGGCGCCGTCGAGGCGGCCAAGGGCAAGAAGGATCGGGACGAGGACCAGACGCCGCTCTGCGTCACCCCGGCCGACCTCTACACCATCCACGCCCGCGAGCGGATCGGCCGCCTGCTGGAGGGATGGCTGCGCCGGGCCCAGGTGACGCCCTTCGAACTGCTGCACCGGCCCGACCTGATCGAACAGCTCGACGCCTCGGGCGTGGAGATCCAGCACGCCCTGCAGAAGATCGCCGTCCCCGAAAGCCAGGCCCGCGGCGTCTCGGTCCACGAAATGATGCGCAGCTTCCAGAAGCTGGTCCAGCAGGCGGTCGAGCGCATCCTCAAGGACGGACGGAAGAACGCCTTCCCCCAGATCGCCGGGTCGGCCTTCGCCGCCGCCGCCACCCAGCTCGCCGACGACCCGGAGCGGCACTACCTGCTCGGCGGCGGCGTCGCCCGATACCTCCCTCGACCTAGCCGAGATCGCCCCCGAGACCGGCAAGGCCCGCGCCCTGGCCTTCCAGGTCATCGAGCAGCCCCTGTCCGAGATGCTGGGCTCCCACGGCGGCCTCGCCGACCTGCTGGGCCCCGACCTCGACCTCGGCGGCAGCATCGCCGCGCTGGCCCGCCTGTGCGCCGGCCCCGAGTGCAAGATGCTGTGCCGCTTCGACCCCACCATCGAAAAACAGATCCCGCCGCTGGAGGGCCACGCCGCCCGGCTGGCCGGCTGGCTCGAGCGCGACAGCTTCGAGAGCGTGCGCGCCGCCATCGCCCGGCGCATCCTGGAGGAGCTGACCGGTCCGCGCCGCCTGCGGCCCGGCGACGCCGAGGGCGAGATCGCCATCCTGCGCGCCCTGGCCATGGTGCTCACCGCCTCGGCCGGGAAGATCATGACCCAGGAGGACGTCCAGAACGCCTTCGTGGAGCGATGCAAGAGCCTGGTCACCGCCGACTTCGTCGAGCACTTCCTGCGTGACCGCGTAGGCGCGCTGGCCGAGGCCCAGGCCCTGGTCCGCCTGGCGGAGAACATGGTCGGCACGGCCAACAAGCGCGCCGCCGCCCGCTGGATTTCCGCCACCGTCGGCGCCCTGCGCTTCGAAAAGGACATGCGGGGCGGCTCGGACTCCGCGGCCACCAAGCTTGGTGTCCTGGCCGAACTGCAGCGGGCGGTGAACGCCGCCGGCCTGTCGGACGGCGACCAGACCGCAGCCGCCGCCAAGATCGGCGAGATCGCCGGCCTGATCGAGGCCGACGCCAAGCTGACCGCCATGCTGGCCCGGGCCGAGGCGCCGGCGACCCAGCGCCTGACCCTGCTCCTGCGCCTGGCCGTCGGCGAGACCGCGCCGCTGGGCCCCGCCGCCGACCGCGCCAAGGTCGAGGCGCTGAAGCTGCTCAAGAACGACGCCACCCGCCAGCAGATCGCGGCCGATCCCAAGACCCTGGAGACCGTCCGCAGCCTGCTGCAGACGGCAGGCCTCGCGGCTTAGGGCTGCGGGCGCAGACCTACCGATCCGCCCCGCACAACCGAGCCAGGTCCTGGCGCGCGAAAGCCAGGTCCTGGGCGGCTTCCTGCGCCAGCCGGTATTCGGGCGAATTCCGCGGCAGGCCGACCTTGGCGGCGGCGTAGCCTGAGCCCGACAGGGCCGTGTAACGGGCGCGGCGCTCGGCGTCGCGCACCCGGCCCACCGCCTCTTTGACTTGAGCTGAGTTCACCTGAGCGCCCGCCGGGCATGCGGCGGCGGCCTGATCCTGTCGGTTAGCGCCCAGGCTTCCCATCCACCAGGCGAGGCCGATCACCGAGGCGCTGGTCAGGGCGGTGAAGATCTCGATCGAGAACGCCGGGCTGCGCGCGGCGGTGGGGGTGAGGCTGGGCGTCGACATGACGAGGCTCCTTTCGCAGCGGCAAACTGCGCAAGGCGGTCCAGCTTGACAATTCAGGATTTGGCCGGGTCGGTTGATCTCAGCTCAATCGAACGGCAACCCATCGGCACGGGCCTGCTCGGCCAGCCAGGTGCGGAACCGGCGGATCTTGGGCTCGTCCGCCCGTTCGGGCAGGCATAGGGCGTAGTAGTAGAAATCGGTGATGACCATGTTGTCGAAGGGACGGGCGAGCCGCCCGCTGGCCAGGTCGTCGATCACCAGCGCCTCGTGGGCGAGCACCACCCCCTGTCCCGACATCGCCGCCTCCAGCGACAGATAGGTGTTGCTGAACTTGGGCCCGCGCCGCCCGTCGATCCCGGTCTCGCCGGCGCGGGCCAGCCAGCGCGGCCAGTCGGGTTCGTCGGCGCGCAGGTTGGCGTCGTGCAGCAGGCGGGTTTCGGCCAGGTCCGCCGCCGTCCACGGCGCCGGCCGGCGCTCCAGCAGGCGCGGGCTGCAGACTGGAAACATCACGTTGCGGATCAGCTGCTGGGCGTCGAGGCCGGGGTAGGGGCCGAGGCCATAGCGAATGGCGATGTCCACCTGCTCGCGCGCCAGGTCCACCGTGCGGTCGGCGGCCGAGATCAGGATCTCCGCCCCCGGATAGCGCTCCTGGTAGCGATGCAGCCGCGGCACCAGCCACTTGACCGCCATGGAGTGCAGCACCGAGACCACCAGGGGCGCGTCGGCCTGGGGCCGAACCCGCTCGACCACCATCTCCAGCCGCTCCAGGGAGTCGGCCACCCCCTCGGCGAGGCGCGCGCCGGTCTCGGTCAGCCGCACCGCCCGGTTGAAGCGGTCGAACAGGCGCACGCCGAGCTCGGCCTCCAGCGCCTTGATCTGCCGGCTGACCGCGCCCGGGGTGATGGAGAGCTGCGCCGCCGCCAGGGTGAAGCTGCCGAGGGAGGCGGCGGCGTCGAACACGCGCAGGGCGTTCAGCGGCAGGCGCGAGCGGGCGGTCATGGGCGGATAGAAAGGTGATCAATCAACGTTGATCAATGGGCCTCGTCCCAGTTCTTCGCGGCCCGCGCATCCACCACCAGGGGCACGGTGAGAGCCACGGCGGGTTCCGCGGCGCGCTCCATCACCCGGCGCGCCACTTCGCAGACCCTGTCCGCCTCGGCCTCGGGCGCCTCGAAGATCAGCTCGTCGTGGACCTGCAGCAGCATCCTCGCCTGCAACCCCTCGGCCCGCAGGGCCTCGGTCATGCGGATCATGGCCCGGCGGATGATGTCGGCGGCCGCCCCCTGGATGGGGGCGTTGATGGCCGCCCGCTCGCCGAAGCTGCGCTCGGCCGCCGACTTGCCGCGGATGGCGGGGATGTGGACCTTGCGCCCGAAAATGGTCTGGACGTAGCCGTGCTCGCGCACGAAGGCCCGGGCCTCGTTCATATATTCGCGAATGCCGGGGAAGCGCTCGAAATAGGTCTTGATATAGGCCCCGGCCTCGGACTGCTCGATGCCCAGCTGGTTGGCGAGGCCGAAGGCCGAGATGCCGTAGACGATGCCGAAGTTGATCGCCTTGGCCCGGCGGCGGATATCGCCCGGCATGCCCTCGATCGGCACCCCGAACATTTCCGACGCGGTCATGGCGTGGATGTCGAGGCCCTTGGCGAAGGCGTCCTTCAGCTGGGGGATATCGCCGATGTGGGCCAGCAGCCGCAGCTCGATCTGGGAATAGTCGGCCGAGATCAGCACATTGCCCGGATCCGCGATGAAGCAGGTGCGCAGCTTGCGCCCCTCCTCCGTGCGGATCGGGATGTTCTGCAGGTTGGGGTCGGTCGAGGCGAGCCGCCCCGTGGCGGCGGCCGCCAGGGAGAACGAGGTGTGCACCCGGTGGGTCTCGGGGGAGGCCGCGGCGACCAGGGCGTCGGTGTAGGTGTTCTTCAGCTTGGCCACCTGGCGCCAGTCGACGATGGTCCGCGGCAAGGGGTGGCCCTGCTCGGCCAGGTCCTCCAGGACCTTGACGTCGGTCGCCCAGGCGCCGGTGGCGGTCTTCTTGGCGCCGGGCATGCCCATTTCGCCGAACAGGATGTCGCCGATCTGCTTGGGGCTGCCCAGGTTGAACGGCCGCCCGGCCTGGCGATGGGCCTCAGCTTCGAGGTCGACCATCTTCAGCGAGAATTCGTGGCCGAGCTGGCGCAGGCGCTCCGGATCGACCCGGATGCCGGCGCACTCCATGGCGGCCAGCACCGGCGGCATGCCCCGCTCCAGGGTCTCGTAGACCGTCGCCATGCCCTCCCGCGCCAGGCGGGGCTTCAACACCCGGTGCAGGCGCAGAGTGACGTCGGCGTCCTCGGCGGCGTAGCAGGTGGCCTGGGCCAGTTCGACCTGGGCGAAGCTGATCTCCTTCTTGCCGGTCCCGGCGACCTGTTTGAACGGGATCGGGATGTGGCCGAGGTGCAGCTGGGACAGCTCGTCCATGCCGTGGCCGTGCAGGCCGCCTTCCAGCACATAGGACATCAGCATGGTGTCGTCGGTGGGCGAGACCTGCACCCCGTACCGGGACATCACCGCGATGTCGTACTTGCCGTTCTGGCAGACCTTGAGGACCGTGGGGTCCTCCAGCAGCGGCTTGATCCTCTCCACCGCTTCCTTGAGCGGAATCTGGCTCCAGTCGGCGGCGGCGGCGAGGTCGAGGCCGTCCGCCGCGCAGTGCCCGACGGGGATGTAGGCCGCCTCCCCGGGCGCAACCGCCAGGGACATGCCGCAAAGGCCGGAATTGGCCGACGACAGGGCGTCGGTCTCGGTGTCGAAGCCGACGACCCCGGTCTCCCGCGCCCGCGCGATCCAGGCGTCCAGGGTGTCGAGGTCGCGGATGCAGACGTACTTGGTGTGATCGATGGCGATGGCCTCGGCCACCGCCGCCGCCGGCGCGGCCGGCGCGCCCGCAGGGATGGACCGGCCGGTCGCGCCCTCGGCCACCCGGCGGGCGAGGGTGCGGAACTCCATCGCCTCCAGAAAGGCGGCCAGGACGGGGCCGTCCGGCTCGCGCACCACCAGGTCGGTGATCGGCTCGGGCATCGGCGCGTCGTCCTTCAGCCGGACGAGCTCGCGGGAAATGCGCACCTGGTCGGCGAACGCGATCAGGGTCTCGCGCTTCTTCGGCTGCTTGATCTCGTGGGCCCGGGCCAAAAGCGCGTCGAGGTCGCCGAACTCGGTCAGCAGCGCCGCCGCGGTCTTGATCCCTATGCCGGGCGCGCCGGGCACGTTGTCGACCGGGTCGCCGGCCAGGGCCTGGATGTCGACGACGTGCTCGGGCCCCATGCCGAACTTCTCGATCACCTCGGCCCGGCACATCTTCTGGTTCTTGACCGGGTCGAGCATGCAGATCTGCTCGTTGACCAGTTGCATCAGGTCCTTGTCGGAGGAGACGATGATCACCTCGCCCCCGGCGGCGGCGACCTTGCGGGCGTAGGTGGCGATCAGGTCGTCGGCCTCATAGCCCTCGAGCTCGATGGCGGGCAGGAGCGGAACGTCTTCTCCGAGGCGTCGAAGATCACCGCCAGATGGGTCGGCTTGTCCGCCTTCATCTCGCACAGCAGCTTCCACAGCATGTTGCAGAAGCCGGCCACCGCCCCGATCGGCAGGCCGTCCGACTTGCGGGTCAGGGGCGGCAGGGCATGGAAGGCGCGGAAGATGTAGCCCGAGCCGTCCACCAGATAGAGCCGCATCGGCTCGGCCGGATCCACCGTCACCGGCTGGACGATGGGCGTGTCGGCGTCGGCCTCCGACGGGTCGAGCATCTCGATATCGGTCATGAAGGGGAAGATAGGGCGACCAGCCCTTCCGGTCATCCCGGAACCTCAAGTCTGGAGTTAGTCGCGTTTATCCGCTTCAGCCTTCAGCACCCCGGCAGCCTCTTCCAGGAGCCCCACATAGCCAGCCGCCAGCCGGCGCAGCTCGGGCGGGCCCTGCATGGCCTCCCGCAGCAGGCCCATGCCCTCGGTCGCGAGGCGGCGGAGGGCCTCGCCCGCCCGCTGAGCCTCGGCCCGGGCGCGGGTGCGCTGGCGCAGCAGGCCCATCTCGTTCTCATAGGTCCGGTGCACGTAGCGGATCTGGTAGCTGAGCAGGCGCCAGTTGATCGGCTTGACCAGGAACGAGGTGGCCCCAGCCTGGAAGGCGCGGTCCACGGCGGCCACGTCCTCGCGGCCCGTGACCACCACGACCGGGGTGCGCCGGGTGCGCGCGTCGGCGCGCAGGCGCGACAGCACCTCGAAGCCGTCCATGTTGGGCATTTCCAGGTCGAGCAGGATGACGTCGAACTCGGCCGCGGCGACAGCCTTGATCGCCTCGACCCCGTCGGCCCCCACCGTCACCTGGGCCGTGTCGGTCGACAGGTGCACGATCGCGAACTCCCGCATGATCGGGTCGTCGTCCACGAACAGGATCCGAACGGGGTCTTCCAACACATAGAAGAAGCTGTTCGGCGCGCCGGCTTCCAGGGCCATGTCGACACTCGCGCTACGGCCACAATCATTAAGCGAGAAGTCATTAATTGCCCGTAACCCCTGTTTGGGAAGACGGAGTCTGTCATGGGCGTGAAGAGGGAGGCGAAGGCCAAGCCGCCGGCGCGCATGCCGCGGCGGCGCTCGGTCCGGGCCAAGCTCGTCCTCCTCGTCGTCACCTGCGTCTCCATCGCCGTCGCCCTGGTCGCCGGCGCCTCCGCCTGGCGCGAGGGCGAGCGCGAGGCCCGCGCCGAGAGCACGCGCCTGTCGGCCACCGCCACCGTCATCGCCTCCCTGTCCGCCGAAGCCACGGCCGCCAACGACCGCGCCCGCGCCTTCCAGGCCTTGCGCTCCATCGGCGCCCTGCCCGGCGTTCTCTACGCCCGCATCGAGCGCGCCGATGGAAGCCGGCTGGTCGAAACCGGCCAAGGCGCCCGCCTGCGCGGCGATGTGACGTTGCAGGCCGGCGCCGACGACGCCGGGATATGGTCGCACCTGAAGAGCCGCACCTTCGAGGTCGCCGCGCCCATCGCCTTCGAACAGCGCACCGTCGGCCGGGTGGTCCTGCTCAGCCGCAGCGAGGGCGTGCTCGACCGCTTCATCGAAAGCCTGCAGGTCAGCCTCATCGCCGCCCTGGCCGCGATCGCCGTCGGCATCCTCGTGGCGCTTCGCCTGCAACGCTCGATCACCCGGCCGATCGTGGCCCTGACCCGCTCCATGGGCGAGGTCCGCGCCGACCACGACTACGGCCGCAGCGTGGACATCAAGGCCGACGACGAGGTCGGCGAGCTGGTCCAGGGCTTCAACCAGATGCTGGGCGAGATCCGCAGCCGCGACCAGCGCATCGCCGACCAGGTCGCCGGGCTGGAGGGCGAGGTCGCCGCCCGCACCGCCGACCTGTCGGAAGCCAAGGACGCGGCCGAGCACGCCAACGCCGCCAAGTCGGATTTCCTGGCCACCATGAGCCACGAGATCCGCACCCCGATGAACGGCATCATGGTCATGGCCGAGATGCTGGCCGCGGGCGAGCTGCCCCCGCGCCAACGCCGGTTCGCCGAGGTGATCGCCAAGTCGGGGTCGAGCCTGCTCTCGATCATCAACGACATCCTCGACTTCTCGAAGATCGAGGCCGGCAAGCTGGAGCTGGAGAACGCCCCCACCGACGTCCACGAACTGGCCGAGGACGTCTCCAGCCTGTTCTGGGAGAAGGCCTCGTCCAAGGGCCTCGACCTCGCGGTCTATGTCGATCCGGCGACCCCCAGGCTGGTCGAGGGCGATCCGACGCGCCTGCGTCAGGTCATCGGCAACCTGGTCAACAACGCCATCAAGTTCACCGAGGCCGGCGGGGTGTTGATCGAGATCGAGCCCGATTCCCCCGGCTCCCTGCGCTTCAGTGTGCGCGACACCGGCATCGGCATCCCCAAGGACAAGATCGGCGACGTCTTCGGCGCCTTCTCCCAGGCCGACCAGTCGACCACCCGCAAATACGGCGGCACGGGCCTGGGCCTGGCCATCTGCAAGCGGCTGGTCGAGACCATGAACGGCCGCTTCAACGTCACCAGCGAGGTCGGCAAGGGCTCGACCTTCGCCTTCCGCGTGCCGGTGACGATCATAGAGCCGGCCGCGGTCTGGCCCGCGGCGCCGCACGCCGGGGCCAAGGCCGCCATCGCCCACGAGGGGGTCTCCACCCGCCGGGCGCTGAGCCGCTACCTCGCCCGCGCCGGCTATTCCGTCCTGGCCGATGACGACGGGACCGCTCCCGCACTGCGGTTCGGCGCGGCGGCCGCCCTGCCCCGCGACAAGGCCGCCCTGCCCACCGTCTGCCTGGGCGAGTACGGAGACAACGCCCCGCACGACCTGCTGCGCACCGGCGCGGCCCACGCCATCCTGATCCAGCCGTTCCGCCGCGGCGAGCTGGCGAGCCTGCTGCAGCAGATGGAGGCGGGCGAGGCCCTGCGCGACGGCGCCGGCGAGGCCCAGGCCGCCAAGGCCGCCGAGGTTCTGCCCATCTTCTCCGGCGCCCATGTGCTGGTGGTCGACGACAGCGCCGTCAACCGCGAGGTGGCCATGGAGGCCCTCTCCCGTCTCGGCGTGCGGGTGTCGATGGTCGCCGATGGGCGCCAGGCCCTCGACAAGGCCCTGGCCGAACGCTTCGACCTGGTGCTGATGGACGGCTCCATGCCCGAGATGGACGGCTATGAGGCGACCCGGGCCATCCGCGCCGCAGAGAGCCAGCGGGGCTACGACCGCACCCCCATCGTCGCCCTCACGGCCCATGTGGTCGGCTCCGCCGCCGAGGCCTGGCGTGAGGCGGGCATGGACGCGGTGCTGCATAAGCCCTTCACCCTGGCCGCCATGGCCAAGACCCTTGGCGCGTTCGTCCAGCCCGGCGCGGCGCCGGTCCCAGGCCCCGAAGCCGCGCCCGCGGCCCCCGCGGTCAAGGTCGCGCCTGTCGCCGTCGACGCCCGCCTCATCGACCCCGAGGTCGCCGCCGCCCTGGCAAGCATGGCGGCCGGCGGCAAGGGCGACTTCGTGGAGAAGGTGCGCGGGCTCTACCGCGACAACGCCCCGGCCAGCGTCGCCCACATGCGGGCGGCGGTCGAGGCCGGCGACGCCGAAGCCGCCGCCAAGGCCGCCCACGCCCTGAAATCGATGAGCCTGAACATCGGGGCCTGCGAGGTCGCCCGCCGCACCGCCGAGATCGAGGAGGCGGCCCGCGAAGGCGCGCCCCCCAGCCTCGACACCGTGCTGGCGCTGGGCGAGATCCTGAAGGACACCCTGGCGGCCCTATCCGGCGCGCCCGTCGCCGTCGCTGCGGCCCCGTCGCCGGCCGTGGCGCCCGTCGCGGGTATGACCATGTCGGTGGCCGTCGCCCCGCCGGAAGTCCGCGGCCTGCTCGACGACCTGGACGAGGCCCTGAATACCGAAGGTCAGCTCAGCCTGGTCTACCAGCCCCAATTCGACCGCGAGGGCCATATGGTCCTGGGGGTCGAGACCCTGATCCGCTGGACCCACCCGGTGCGCGGCTTCGTCAGGGGCCGGGCGGTGGCCGAAACCGCGGACATTCCGCACCTGCAGGTGGCCTTCAACGCCTCGGCCCTGGAGTTCATCGACGAGGGCATCGTCGAGCGCATCCAGGGCCTGCTGGACCGCACCGGCTTCGACCCCAAGCGCCTGGAGGTCGAGATCACCGAGACCGCCATCCTCAACAACGAGGATCAGGTGCGCGAGAACATGAACGCCCTGCGCGCCATGGGCCTGAAGGTCGCCCTGGACGATTTCGGGGCCGGCTATTCCAGCCTCGGCCACCTGCGCCGCTACCCCTTCGACAAGCTGAAGATCGACCGCGAGTTCGTTGTCGACTGCACCCGCGACGTCCAGTCGGCGACTGTGGTGCACGCCGTCGTCTCCATCGGCCGGGCCCTCGGCATGAAGGTGGTGGCCGAGGGCGTCGAGACCGAACAGCAGCGCCAGTTCCTGAAGATCGCCGGCGTCCACGCCATGCAGGGCTATCTGTTCGGCAAGCCCATGCCCATCGCCGACCTGAAGGCGATGATGACCCCCGAAACGATCCTGGCCCGGGCCTGAGCCTATTGGGCGTTATCAAGAGCGACCGGCTCGGAGCCGAGGAGCGGCTCGGTCAGTCGGCGAAGTGATAGACGACGTCCGAAAAGCAACCCGTCGGGAACACATAGAACAGCTTCATCACCCCCTCGCCGGTGTTGCGCAGTCCGTGTAGGGCGTCGCCCGGGATGAAGACCGAGGCGCCGGGGCCTACCGCCGTCTCCTCGCCATTGAGCAGCATCATCCCCGACCCCTCGATGATGTAATAGATTTCCGCCTCCTTGTGGCGGTGCAGCCGCCCCCGGCCGGCGCCGGGCAGGATCTCGGCTATGCCGGCGGTCATGCCGTCCGTCGGCGTGATGTCGCTGCTGAACAGGGTGATCCACGACAGTTTGCGGGTCAGAGGATCGCCCCAGCCCTCCAGCAGGGGTTCCTCGCCGGTCCTGATCACCCCGCGCAACGCCCGCTTCATCCACCTTCCCCCGCTTCCGCCGCCGGACGGCATCCAGGCGCCGCAACGCTCGCGCGCCAAGGGCAGAACACCCGCGCACGCGCAGTGGCCAGCGCCCGCTCGCGGGGGGCGCTCGGGGACTATGCGCCTGCGGGCTAATTCGGCGCCCACCCCGTCCGGCGAGCCGGCCCTTTGCGCCGGCCCCGCAGGCGGCTAGCCTCAAGTCAACGACAGAAGACTAGCGCCCGGAGGAAACCAATGAGGACCCAGCGACTGCGCCGCCTGGCGCTGGCGACCGTTCTGGCCGGACTGGGCTCCGCCGGCGCGGTCGCCCAGGTCGTGTCGCCGGCCGGTGGGCCGCCGCCAAGCGGGGGCTTCCCGTCCGTGCGCAATGAGGACGCCGCCTTCCAGGCCGCGGAAGCTGAGCGCCTGGCGCGCCTCGCCCGCATCACCCCGGTCACCGACGCGGTCCTGGCCGATCCGCCGCCCGGCGACTGGCTGGTGTGGCGGCGCACCTACGACGGGCTGGGCTTCAGCCCCCTCGACCAGATCAACACCCGCAACGTCCGGAACCTGGTCTCGACCTGGAACTGGTCGCTGCCGGTCAGCCCCAACGAGATCACGCCCCTGGTCCACGACGGGGTGATGTTCGTGTCCAGCGCCAACCGGGTCCAGGCCATCGACGGCGAGACCGGCGACCTGCTCTGGCAATATACCCGCCAGCTCCCCCCCGCCCTGGCCGGCGGGTCCGGCGCCATCGCCAAGAACATCGCCATCTATGAAGACCGGCTGATCCTAACCACGCCCGACCGCCACATCGTCGCCCTGGAGGCCCGCACAGGCAAGCTGCTGTGGGACCATGAGGTGCTCCCCGCCGAGGTCACCGGCCCGCGCATGACCGGCGGCCCGCTGGTGGCCAAGGGCGTGGTGATGATGGGGATGTCGAGCTGCAACACCTACAAGGGCGGCTGCTTCATCGTCGGCCTCGACGCCCGCACCGGGGCGGAGAAGTGGAAATTCTACACCATCGCCCGGCCGGGCGAGCCCGGCGGCGACACCTGGAACGACACGCCCCTGGACGAACGCTTCGGCGGGGCGGTGTGGACCTCGGGATCCTACGACCCCGAGCTCGGCCTCGCCTACTGGGGCCTCGGCCAGACCTATAATTCGGCCACCCTGCTCACCCCGCGGCCGGGAAAGACCGCCGTCGGCAAGAACGACGGCCTCTACACCGACTCGACCGTCGCCCTCGATCCGGCCACGGGCAAGATGGTCTGGCACTACCAGCACATGAACCGCGACGTGTGGGACTACGACTGGACCTTCGAGCGCTCGCTGGTCACCCTGCCCATCGACGGCAAGGACCGGAAGGTGTCGCTTACCGCCGGCAAGCTGGGCATTTTCGACGCCGTGGACCGCGCCACCGGCCAGTACCTGTTCTCCAAGGACATCGGCGTCCAGAACCTGGTCAGCGGCATCGATCCCAAGACCGGCGTGAAGGCGATCAACCCCGCCTTCAAGCCCGAGTTCGGCGAGGCCAGGACCATCTGCCCCCACGCCGGCGGCGCCCGCAGCTGGCCGGCCACCGCCTTCGATCCGCGCACGAAGATCGTCTACGTGCCCCTCGTCGACACCTGCATGGACTTCAACCGCCGCGCCCGCACGGCGGCGGAGACGGCGGCGGGGGGATCCGACCTCGGCTGGAAGGTGCGCGCTCGCCCGGGCTCGGGCGGCATGATCGGCCGGGTCGACGCCATCGACATGGCGACCCGCAAGACCCTGTGGTCCTCGACCCGGCGCGCGCCGGAGAGCGCCGCCCTGCTGGCCACCGCCGGCGGCGTCCTGTTCGAAGGCTCCCGCGACCGCATGTTCCGCGCCCTCGACAGCGCGACCGGCAAGACCCTGTGGGAAACCAAGCTGGCGGCCCAGCCCAGCGCCTTCCCGATCACCTATGCGGTCAAGGGTGTGCAATACGTGGCGGTCGTAGCGGGCGGCGGCGGGGCCCACGACATCACCTGGCCCCAGATCACGCCAGAGATCGACAACCCAACGGGGGCCACTACTCTTTACGTATTCAAGGTTAATAGTCGTTAAACCTGCCCACTATGGGTGCGACTTATATATTCTCGTCTTTTTACCTGACTATACCGTTGCATCTGCGGCCGACATTTGCTTTCCCTGCCGTCGGGGTGGCGTCTCGGCTGGGGATAGATCCATGCGTACGGGATGGTCCAGCGCCGGTCGTGACAGGCGCATCGCGAGCTTTCGCTTCCGGGTCGAGGCGCCGATAGAGGCCCTGCGCGGCCGCGGGCACCCGGTCGAGGTGTTCGATCCGGCCTCGGCGCACCTCTATGACGTCGTGGTGTTCTGCAAGCGCTATTCGCCCGACGACCTCGCCCTGGCCCGGGCGGTCAGGGACCGCGGCGGCCGGGTGATCCTCGACCTCTGCGACAACCATTTCCACAACCCCCTCGACCTGCCCAAGTACCGCCAGGCCCGGGAGGAAATCCGCGCCATGGCCGAGCTGGCCCACGCCGTCGTCTGCTCCACCGCAGCCCTCGCGACGGTGGTCGAGACCGAGACGGGCGGAGCGGTCCAGCCCCTGGTCATCGGCGACACCATCGAGCCGCTGAACCTGGCGGCGCCTAGCCGCCCGGTCCCTTCCGAACCCCTTCGCCTGACCTGGTTCGGATCGCACGGCTCGCCCAACGCCGTCTCCGGCGTCGGCGACCTGGCGCTGATCCGCGACGAGCTCGAGACCCTGGCGGCGGAGACGCCGACGGTCCTCACCGTGTGCAGCAACAGCCGGGAGAAATATGACGCCTGCGTCGCGGGGTTCGGCCTGCCCACCCGCTATGTCGAGTGGTCGCTGGAGCGCTTCCCCGCCGTCCTGGCCGCGACCGACGCCGCGCTCCTGCCGATCTCGGTCAACCCGTTCACCGCCTGCAAGACCCACAACCGGCTGACCACCGCCCTCTACGCCGGGGTGCCGGTGCTCGCCTCCACCATCGACAGCTACCGCGAGTTCGCCCCCTTTTGCCGCCTGGACGACTGGAGCGCGGGCCTGCAGGCGCTGGTGGATCAGCCCGCCCGGGAGCGGGAGCGGGCCCGCGCCGCCCGCCCCTACATCGAGCGGCGCTGGACCATGCAGACCCTGGCGCCGCGATGGGAAGCCGCCCTGGGGCTGCCGACCCCGAAAGCCGCGCGCGACGCCTGGCGCGACGTGAAGCTGCACGGGCGGCTGGACGCGGTGGCCCGCAGCGCCGTCACCGGCTGGGTCGCCGCACCCGGCCGGCCTGACCTGCCCCTGCAGGTCGCCCTCGACTGCGACGGGGACATCGTCGCCCTGGCCTTCGCCGACCAGCCGCGCGAGGACCTGCGGCGGGCCGGCCTCGACCAGGCTTGCGGCTTCTCCCTGCCCATACCTCCGGCCCGCCGCAGGGCGCGCCGGATGACGGTGCGGGTCCTCGAAGCGGAGTGGGTGGTCGGCATGGACCCCATCCTGCGCGACGAGGAAGGGCCCTGGCGGACGTGGCGGCCGGCGGCCGGCGACACCCGCTGGGATGTGAGCGAGGTGATCGCCGCTCAGGAGCGGCTGCTCGCCGACTTCACCCAGATGCGGCGCGAACGCGATGTGGCTGCGCGGCGGGTGTCGCGCGCGTTCCTCCAGGCGTCAGACGCCCGGCCAGACCGGGTGGAAACGGCGCGGCCCTCGCTCCTGCGCGACCTCCTCCGGGCGGGGTGGGATGACCAGGACACCGCGCCGTAGGTTGACTTTGCGGACAAATGCGCCCATCTGCAGCCCCAGCACTCTTGTTGCAGTGCGATATCGGCGCTCCAGCCGCGAGGGGATGCAAGCGCATCCCGCCTGTCGAGCGCCCTTATACTATCCATTGATCGCCCAGGCTGCGCGGGGGCGCTCCCCAAAAGACCCGCGATCCCGTTCGCGTCGGCATGGCCGACAGCGGACGCCTTCGCGCATCGTGAAAGCTGCCCTAAGTGACTCAATTCACCGACCTTGGCCTCGCCGCGCCCCTTCTCAAGGCGCTGGCCACCGAAGGCTACACCACCCCCACCCCGATCCAGGCCCAGGCCATACCCTCGGTCATGGCCGGCCGTGACCTGCTGGGCATCGCCCAGACCGGCACCGGCAAGACCGCCGCCTTCGCCCTGCCGATCCTGCACCGTCTCGCCGAGACCCGTAAGCCCGCTCCCCGAGGCGGCTGCCGCGTCCTGGTGCTGTCGCCGACCCGCGAGCTGGCCACCCAGATCGCCGAGAGCTTCCGCACCTACGGCAAGCACATGGGCGTGACCGTCGCCGTCATCTTCGGCGGCGCCAAGTACGGCGCCCAGATCAAGGCCCTGCAGGGCGGCATCGACATCCTCGTCGCCACGCCCGGCCGCCTGATCGACCACATCGCCGAAAAGCACGCCCGCCTGGGCGAGACCGAGATCTTCGTCCTCGACGAGGCCGACCAGATGCTCGACCTCGGCTTCCTGCAGCCGATCCGCCGCATCGTCTCCAACCTGCCCAAGCAGCGCCAGAACCTGTTCTTCTCGGCCACCATGCCGACCGAGATCGGCAAGCTGGCCGGCGACCTGCTGACCAACCCGGTGCAGGTCTCGGTGGCGCCCGCCGCCACCACCGTCGAGCGCGTCGAGCAGCGCGTCGTCTTCGTCGAAGCCGAGCGCAAGCGCGAGCTTCTGGCCGAGCTGTTCGCCGACCCGTCGTGGGCGCGCGCCATCGTCTTCACCCGCACCAAGCGCGGCGCCGACAAGGTGGCCAAGTCCCTCGAAGCGGCCGGCATCCCCGCCGCTTCGATCCACGGCGACAAGAGCCAGCCCCAGCGCGAGAAGGCCCTGGCCGGCTTCAAGGCCGGCAATGTCCGCGCCCTGGTCGCCACCGACATCGCCGCGCGGGGGATCGACATCGACGCGGTCAGCCACGTGGTGAACTACGAGTTGCCCTTCGTGCCCGAGAGCTACGTCCACCGCATCGGACGCACCGCGCGCGCCGGGGCGACCGGACACGCCGTCAGCCTGTGCGCCGACGACGAGCGGGCCCTGCTGCGCGACATCCAGAAGACCACCCGCCAGACCATTCCGGCCGAAGACCGCAGGCGCGATCCGGGCCTGGCCGTGATGGCCAAGGCCAGGGCCGCCCAGGAGGCCGCCGAGCCCAAGCCGGTCCGCAGCGCGGGCGGCGCCGGCAACGGCGGCGGCCGCGGCCGTAACGCCGGTCGCGGCGGCGGCGGCGGCGGCGGCGAAGGCCGCAACAAGGCGCCCGGCGGCGGTCAGCCCCATCGCGGCGGCGGCGGCCGCGGCCGTCCCGACCAGCGCGCCCGCGGCCAAGGCCAGGGCGGCCAAGGCGGCCAAGGCCAGGCCCAGGCCAGCGCCGGCCCGCGCTCGATCGCCTCGACCACCCCGTGGCGTCCGCCCCTCGAGGGCTAAAGCGCTTAGTCTAGACGAACCCAGGCCCCGGACCCGCCAAAGGTCCGGGGCTTTCTTGGTTCCGGCCGCGCGAACTATGCTCGCGGACCGTGCAGCCGGTTCATCAGGGTGACGAATAAGGCGGTGGTCCAGCCCAGCAGCAGGATGCCGTTGATCCCTTCGATGGCCGCGAGCAGCCGCCACGGCTCGGCCACGTCGGCGTCGCTGAAGCCGATGGCGCCATAGGCGCTGGCCGACAGATAGGCCGCCTGGCGCAGATCGGGGACCGCCCCGACCCCCTGATAGACGCCGGCGTAGAGCCAGATCTCGAACCCGTGCAGGGCGAACAGGCAAAGGGCCAGGAGCACGGTCAGCGCCAGCCGTCTTAGGGTGGAGCGTCGCTCGGCCTCGATTCGGCCCTCCAGCCGGCGCTGCAGGCTGGACAGCCCCGCGGCGTGGACGACCACGGTCAGCACGACCATCAGTGTTGCGACGAAAAGCTCGGCGGCCATCAGGACCTGAGATTGGCGGAGAGGGTGGGATTCGAACCCACGGTACCGGTAAAGGTACGCCGCATTTCGAGTGCGGTGCTTTCGACCACTCAGCCACCTCTCCAAGGTCGTATCCGAGCGAGCGCGCACACCTAATTGGGCGCGGCCCCGTACGCAAGCCCGCGCGCACGCCTTAGGCCAGCTTGCTCCAGTCGGCCGCGGTCAGGGTCTGCACCAGCCGCTCGAGGTCGCGGGCCAGCCGGTCAAAACCGCCGTGGCGCTTCAAGGTGCGCTCGTTGAGATAGAGGGCGCGGTTGATCTCGATCTGCAGGGCGTGAACGCCTTGCGCCGGGCGGCCGTAGAACTCGGTGGTGTGGCCCCCCGCATAGGGCGCATTGCGCGCGGTCGCATAGCCCATGGCCTCCAGCTCGCGCTCCACCACCCCGGCCACCGCCCCCGAGCAGGCCGCGCCGAAGCGGTCGCCCAGCACGAAGTCGCAGCCGCGGCCCCGGGCCCCGGCCGCAGCCGCGGCCGCCGGCATGGAGTGCCAGTCGATCAGTATGGCGTAGCCGTGCGCGGCCTTGGCCTCGTCCAGCAGCCCGGCGAGCGCGGCGTGATAGGGCGTGTGCACCGTGTCGATGCGCCGGGACGCCTCGGCGAAGGTCAGCTTGCGGGCGTAGATCTCCTGGCCCTCGGCCACCACCCGGGCGATGGAGCCCAGCCCGGCCGCCACCCGCGGGCTTCGGCCCTGGGCGAAGGCCGGCAGTTCGTCCTCGAACATGGCCTGGTCGAGCTCGTAGGCCTCACGGTTCACGTCGATATAGGCCCGGGCGTAGCGGGCCACGATCAGCGGCGCCCCATAGCGGGGCCCCGCGGACGCCAGGGCGTCGACGAAGGCGTCTTCCGAGCGGCGGATCGCCGCCTCGTCCAGGGCCGGCTTCATGTCGGTCGGGTAGAGCCGGCCGGAGTGGGGCGAGGCGAAGACGAACGGCGTCGGCGGCCCCGCCGGCCGGCGCACCTCGAACGCCGGTTCGGCGGACCCGGACGGGGGCGGCTGCCCTTCAGGCCAGTCGAGAACCTCTCGCACGCTCATGAGCCGTATATTTGCCTGCCCGCGCTCGCGGTCAACGTCGCAGGCGCCGGGACTCGACGGAGCAGGGGGGCGACGGCTACCACTTGGACGACACGGCGCGCCTGCGCCCCCGCTTGCGCCCGCAAGGACGCCCCAGGACCCGAAGGTCGCGCGCCCCATGGAACTCGAGTGTTTCGCCATCACCTCCCGCCCGCCCGAGATCGTGCCCGGCCGGCCGGAGCGGGCGTGGATGGACCATTTCGCCGCCCGTCACCCCTATCGCTGCCTGCCGCTGACCATGGCCAACACCACGGGCTGGGAGCTGCTGTGCCCGATGTCCTTCACCGCCGAGTGGAACGGCGGCAAATCGACCGCCGACCTCACGCTGCGGCCCGACCGTCCGCATCCCGATTTCCACGAGTTCGCCTCGTCCCACTTCAGCCACGGGGTGATCACCTTCCACACCGGCTATCTGTTCCGCACCGCCCCCGGCTGGGACATGTCGGCCGGCGGGCCGCCCAACTTTCCCAAGGATGGAGTCTATCCCCTTACCGGCGTGGTGGAGACCGACTGGCTGCCATTCCCCTTCACGATGAACTGGATCATGACCCGGCCGGGCAAGGTGCGGTTCGAGAAGGGCGAGCCGTTCTGCTTCATCAGCCTGGTGCCGCACCGGCAGATGGAGCAGGTTCAGCCGGTTCAGCGCAACCTGCTGCACAACCACGGCCTGCGCGACCAGTACGAGGTGTGGATGCGCGAGCGCACCGACTTCAACAACCGCCTCGCCAAGTCGGACCCCGAGGCTGTGCGGGAGGCCTGGCAGCGGTTCTATTTCAAGGGCGAAATCCCGCCCGAGGCCCCGGGCGAGGCCCCGAAGGACCACATCAACAAGCGCCGGCTCAAGGGCGTGCGGCTGAGCCTTTAACGCCCCCCGCCCAGCCCCTTGCCAAGGCCGAGGCCGTCTGCAATAAGCCGCTCCTCTTCCGGCGGAAGCGGCCTCAAGCCCTTCCGTGAAGACGCCGAGCGGGCGTAGCTCAGTGGTAGAGCACAACCTTGCCAAGGTTGGGGTCGAGAGTTCGAATCTCTTCGCCCGCTCCAATTTTCTCCAGTTTATGCAGTAAGTTAGCTCCAGTTTGACTGGAGCCGCCTTGCTGGCTGGAAACCTGGGGTAACGCTGGGGGTAACAGACGCCTGATTTCCCTGGGGCGGGCCCACACCGTTCGGCACCTCAGCCGGCGCACAGTGCCGTGGTAGGCGTGCAGCTTGCAACCCCGCAACCTTGCGCCGTAACGGACGATAACGGGGCCGGTGAAACGTACTGAGCCGCATTCGTAGGGACGTGAAAGCGGTTAAATCTAGCGCCCTGAGGAAGGGCGGTCGGCGCCGCGTTTGCCTCGCCGACCGCATCGTTAGATTGCGCTAAGTTCGGCTTCGTAAGTCCACTCGTCGGCCTCTGTAACTTCCGGGGTTAGACCCGGAAAAAACCGACGCGCAGTCGCTAAGGGAGATTCAAAGCGATAGCCAGTTGCGCGCTTGGGTTTGCCGGTAGATCCCCACTTCAGATTGATGCTCTTCGGCAGGCCCTTCAGCAGGTTGCCTATGTCCCTTTCGGAAGCGACGATGTCGCGTTCTCTCCCAAACGCTCTTATCGCCTGAACGGCCGCCCAATTCGCCTCTCCGTCGGGACCGCACTTCCAGCCGGGTAGGACGCGTTCTTCGACCATGATCTGCAGGATTTGCTCAGCAGGCTTCAAGCTAAGCGCCTGCTGATCGGCGAGAGCTTGGTTTTGGGGAATGCCTGTTCGGGGATGGAATCCCGTCAAATCCATCGCAAGGAGGTGGTGGAGAAAAGCTCCCGCGCCCCCGCCGTTGATCTGCCCCATCAACGCCGAAAAGTAGCTGTTCGACTGCTGCACCGTATCCGCCACGTAGGTCACCGCGTAGCGACGTTCTCGCGCTCCAGCCACGATCGCGCGAGCTTCGTTGGTTGCGCATATGAGGTGAATGCGGTTCTCCGCCGAAAACCTAGGTTGGCCCTTCTCTTCGAATTGAAGCTTCGGCTCGGTAATCGTCGCCTTGAGCACCGCCTCCTCGTGCGAGTCCCGAGCGGCGTAGGCCTCATCGACGAACAACATCCACTTGTTCAACAAGTCACCGTTGAACCTGGTCGACAGGGCGCTTGTCCCAACGAGGGCTAGGCCATGGCTGCCCGCCATGTCGACCAGCAGGTTGCCGAGGATGCTCTTCCCCGTGCCCCGGCCGCCGATCATAACGAGACCCAACTTCAGCGGGACGCTCAGGGTTTTGAACCGCCCATCCGCACCACTTTATTATGTAGTCCGCCATCGCAGGATCGCCGTTGGCGATGACCTCCTCAATGTGCCGGCGGATGAGCGTCCAGTCACCTTCAACAGGCTCAACACCAAAGCCGCTGAAGAGATTTAGTGTGCCAATTGGCGGCTCACCAACGGCGAAACTGAAGCCGTTCGGGCAATAGCGGCGGTCAGCTGACTGCAGCCAGATATCCGAATGTTGGACCCGCTTTCCCCTAGCTGGAATGTTAGCCTCAGGCTTGGTTTCGAGGCGGAGGTTGGATTCGGATCGGAACTGCCAAGCCGTCATCTTGACGCCGAAGCGGCTCGTCACTTCCGCCCGCCTCATGATGGTGGCTCCCGCGGTTAAAGAGACCACCGCGTACCGCTCGTTGAGTCCGGCGACGATTTTGTCGTCTGGGACCGCCGTGGATGCAGCCACACCGAACCACTTTCGGATGACCCTAGCCATCTCGTCAGGCCAGCCGACGACGGTGCACAGTCCCGCAAGTCCGGCAACGGGCTCGCCAGCCTCACGTCGTCGGTCCGCCGCCTTGCATTTTGGACGCTTTACCGCCTCCTCATCGCCATCCGCTTGGGCGAGCGCTAGCGCAAACTCGTCCCCGCGTTCGGCATCGAAACCCAGCTCAAGCAGGGCTCCGGCGAGGTACAGGTGGGCTACCGCTCGCGTTAAGTCATCGAAATGCACCTCCGCGATTTCGGGAAACTCGACATCGGCTTGCCATTCATAGCGCTCGCCCGAGTGGTGGCGGCCTCCTGGAGCGTTGGCGAGCCGGCCAGCCCCCAAAATCTCTGCGATGCAAAGGGCGTGGGGACGTTCCCTAACCAGGGGATGGTCTTTCATCACGCTCGGGAGCGCGAATTTGACGTAGCGTGCGCCTGGAGACCGATAAAGCCAGTGTGAGCCGGCCGAGCTTGATCGCCCCGCTACCGCCTGGGTCTTGGGAAGGAAGGCGTTCGCGGCCTCACGGGCTTCAATCCAGTCCAGGTCAACGTCCGCGAGCGATAGGGGCGCCAGCCCACACTTCACGCCAACGTTCGTCCATCCGCCTACGAAGTCTTCCGGGTCGTATTCGGGGGCGTCTTCGTTCCAGGGCTTGCGACCCAATTCCCGATGAATAGGCACGACAAGTCCACCGGCCTGCTTCCACTGGAAGGCGATATGTTGAGGGTTATCGGTTCTGTTTGTCATGTCTGAACCTCAAACAGTATGGGTCGAGTTCGCAAATCGCGAATCGATCCAGTTTGAGAGCTGACCGCGCCTCCACAGCACCCGACCAGCAGTTATCCGAGTTCCCGCAGGGAATTGGCCGGCCCTCACAAGTCTATAGAGAGTACTTTTGCTCACTTTTATGGTGGAAAGCACTTCGGGAAGCGCGACAAGTTCGTCCGGTATGTTGTGTATCATTGAGAAACCACCTGAAGCCGCAACATTGCGGCCTGCACACAGTGCCGGCAGGGAGCGTGGGGTGCCATGCGGGCACCTCCGAGCTTTTAGGGCACAAGCGCGGTAGCGATCTCCTTGACCAACGCTGGGTCAGTGGCTTCGCAGCGACTTCAGCGCTTTAGCCAATCCATTAAGGTCTGCACGGGCGCTCGGCCCGTACAGTGCGGCGTGCACCGTCAGGACGAGGCTTTCAAACCGGATGGGCAAGGTCGCCGCGCCTTTGACGCGGGTTCCTGGGAATGGCCGCTTCATTCCGAGGGCAGCAGCGAGGTCGATCAAACAATCAAGCTGAAGCCTGACCTGACTTTTCGGCCGGTCGGTGGCCTTGGTGGCCGTGATCATGCCATGCGCCATAAGAACCTGACGGCTGGCCGGCGACAGTCCTCGAGCCACTTTGGTGTCGGAATGCAGGACCTGGGTTTCCGCACACAAAGCGGCTAGCGCTGTGCTGAGGTCCTCAGGCGGTGCCCGGGTGAGCCACCGTTCAATGGCGGTCGCGTGCACCGGGTATTCGCCCTCCGTCGCCGCTGCGTATTTAACGAGGGTGATGGCTGCGGAGACCGCGGCGTGAGGACAGTTCCACTCGCGGGCCAGGGCGGCACCCCGACCCGCGAAAAAGGCTGGACCTTGCGTCAGCGGGGCAGGTGCTGGCGGTGGCGAGTCGCTGGCTGCCGGCGCGTCGATCCGAACGACCGTTGGAGAGATTGGCAGGCCTCTTCGCGGCGCTTTGGCAGGGTTGTCTGGCCCAGCACCGGCCATGGCTGGGTCGTTATCTGAAGTATGGGTCATGGCCACCTCGATCAGG
>NCED01000154.1 GCA_002280485.1 Caulobacterales bacterium 32-69-10 | reverse complement strand
TGCGCAGCCATTCGAAATAGATCTTCTCGTACGACTTCGGCTCAAACACCGTGTCGCCCTGCTCCACCGCCTTCAGCGCGGGCTGGGCCAGGACCTTGGCGTCGACGTACCACTGGTCCGTCAGCCAGGGCTCGATGACGACGCCGGAGCGGTCGCCGTGCGGCACGACATGCTTGGTCTTCTCGATCTCGCGCAGCCAGCCCTCTTCCTCGGCGCGGGCGACGATGGCCTTGCGCGCGGCGAAGCGGTCGATGCCGACGTATTCCGACGGCACGTCCGGCGTATCGACATCGGTGATCCGACCGAAGGCGTCGAGGATGTTCAGCGACGGCAGGCCCGCCCGCTTGCCGACCCCGAAGTCGTTGAAGTCGTGCGCCGGCGTGATCTTGACCGCGCCCGAACCCTTGGTCGGATCGGCATAGTCGTCGGCGACGATCCGGATGCGACGCCCAACGATGGGCAGGGTCACGAACTTGCCGACCAACCCCTGGTACCGCTCATCCTCCGGATGCACCGCGACGCCGGTGTCGCCCAGCATGGTCTCCGGCCGGGTCGTCGCCACCACGATGAAGTCGCGCGTCTCCCATTCCGTCGCCTTGCCGTCCTCGTCGAAGGCGATGGGGTGTTCATAGGTGAATAGGCGCCGTCCACCTCGCGCTGCTCGACCTCCAGGTCCGAGATGGCGGTCTGGAAATGCGGGTCCCAGTTCACCAGCCGCTTGTCGCGATAGATCAGGTCTTCCTTGTGCAGTTTCACGAAAACCTTGCGCACGGCCGCGTTCAGCCCCTCGTCCAGGGTGAACCGCTCGCGCGACCAGTCGCACGAGGCGCCCAGCCGGCGCAGCTGGCGCACGATGGTCCCGCCGCTCTCGGCCTTCCATTCCCAGACCTTGTCGATGAAGGCGTCGCGGCCCATGTCGCGGCGGCCCACATTGCCCGCAGCCGCCAGCTGGCGCTCGACCACCATCTGGGTGGCGATACCGGCGTGGTCCGTACCTGGCAGCCACAGCACCGCCTTGCCCTTCATCCGGTGATAGCGGGCCAGGATGTCCTGCAGCGTATTGTTCAGCGCATGGCCGATGTGCAGGCTGCCCGTCACGTTCGGCGGCGGAATGACGATCGAATAGGCGCCCTGCGCGCCTTCCGTGCGGGGCGCGAACAGGCCGCTCTCTTCCCACTGGGCGTACAGGCGGGGTTCGGCGGCCTGGGGTTCGAAGGTCTTCTCGAGCATG
>NCED01000001.1 GCA_002280485.1 Caulobacterales bacterium 32-69-10 | reverse complement strand
GCGGCGAGGCCAGGCGCGGCGACAGCCGCGGCGGTCAGGGCGGCGAAGGCGAAACGAACGGCAGGACGCATGGGCGGGCGCATGGGGAATCCCCTTGAAGGCGACGGCTCCCGCGCGAGCGCGCGGCGGCTGAGGGCCAAACTGCACGCGAATGGTCAACAAAGTCTCAAAGCGCGCCGAGGGTGCGGCGAAACGACCCCCAAGCCGCGCAGTGGACGCACTAAATCGGCAAAGAAATGCACCACTATATACTAGGTATGGGGCCGTTAAGTCCTCACTAACCATAGTCAGTGCTGGTCACCACGCCATCATTCATTCGACATTAACATGGAACTGGGCACATGGCGGCGTGTTCCGGGGTCAATCGAGCGGGGACGGCTCGGAGGCCGCGCCCTTAATGAGGAGATCTAAGATGTCGAAGTTCGTTACGCGTTTCGTCAAGGACGAGTCCGGCGCCACCGCCATCGAGTATGGCCTGATCGCCGCGCTGATCGCCGTCGTGGTCATCACCGCCGTCACCACCCTGGGCACCAACCTCAAGGGTCAGTTCACCAATATCGCCAACGAAATCAAATAGCTCCGCGGTGACGCGGGACGCCTAAGAAGGCCGCGGCGCACCAGCGCCGCGGCCTCTTTCATTTGTCGGCAAGGTTCCGGGGGTATCCAGGGCGGATGCCACAGGGCCTGCAGACCCTTCTCCTGATCGTGTTCCCGGCGCTGGCCATCGTCGCCGCGCTGAGCGACGCGACCACCATGACCATCCCCAACTGGATCTCGGCCGCCCTGGTCCTGGCCTTCTTCCCAACCGCCCTCGCCGTCGGCCTGCCGGCGCCCGCGATCGGCCTTTCGGTGGCCCTGTGCCTGGGAGCCCTGGTCGCGGGGATGGCGATGTTCGCCCTGCACTGGATCGGCGGCGGCGACGCCAAGCTGTTCGCCGCCAGCGCCCTGTGGCTGGGCATGGCCGGCGCCGCGCCCTTCCTGGTGTGGACCGCCATCGCCGGCGGGGCCCTGGCCCTGGCCTTGCTCGGCGCCCGGCGCTGGGCGTCCGATATCGGCGTGCCCTTCCGTCCGCCCGGCTGGATGGAACGCCTGCTCGCCCCTGAGGGCGACATTCCCTACGGCATCGCCATCGCCGCCGGCGCCCTGGCGGCCTTTCCCCAATCCGGCCTGGTCCTCGCCTTCCACGGCGCGTGACGCTGCGGCGCAAGGTCCGGGCTCGGTTCTGTTTAGGCCGGTGTTAACCAGGACGCCTCAAGGGTGGGCTCCATAGTCCGTTGCTGCGTCACTTGCAGCGTGGGAGAGCCTCATGGGCCCCGTTAGAATCCTGATCCTGGTCGTCGCCTTGGCCGCCGCCGTCGGCGCCGTCGTGATTGTGCGGGGCATGTCCAAGGCGCAGCCGCCTCAGGTTGTCGTCGCCGCCGCTCCGGCCGTGGTGGAGAAGCCGACGGCCCAGGTGCTGGTGGCCAAGCGCGACCTGCCGGCCGGGACCCGACTCACCCCCGAAGACATGACCTGGCAGGCCTGGCCGCAGGACTCGCTGAACGCCGCCTTCATCGTCGCGGCCGCCCCGCCGAAGCCGGCCAGCGAGACCGCCAAGGTCGCCGCGACCGCCGTCGACATCGCCAAGGCCGCGGCCGGAACCCAGGACCCGCTGCTCGTGGCCCTGGTCGGGGCGGTGGTGCGCGAGCCGATCCTGGCCAACGAGCCGATGACCGACCGCAAGCTGGTGCGCGCGGGCAGCGCCGGCATCATGGCCATCACCCTGGAGACGGGGATGCGGGCCATGGCCGTCCCCCTGTCGGCCGAGAGCGCGGCCGGCGGCTTCATCCTGCCCGGCGATCATGTCGACGTGGTGATGACCCACGAGCTCGAGGGCGCCGGCGGCAAGAGGTTCGCGTCCGATACGGTGCTGAAGAATGTCCGCGTCCTGGCCATCGACCAGACCACCGGGGCGCCCAAGGAGGGCTCGTCCGTGGTCGGGGCCACCGCCACCCTGGAGATAAACTCCAAGCAGGCCGAGATCCTGGCCCTGTCCAAGGCGCAAGGGGACCTGTCCCTGGTGCTGCGCTCCTACGCCGACGCCGCCGGGCCGGCGGTCACCGTGGCCCAGAACGACGAGACCGACTTTCGCGCCGCGGTGGTGAAGGTGTTCAAGAACGGCTCGGCCACCGGCTCGACGACCGAAGTGACGGTCACCCGATGAGCCTGCGCCCCGCCCTCGCAAAAGCCTTTGGCCTCGCCGCCGCCCTGTCGTGGACGGTGCAGGGCGCCGCCTTCGGCCAAGCCTTCCCGCGCTCGGCCGTCCAGCCCTCGCCCTACTCCGCCTCTCCCTATAGCGGCCCGGCCTCGCGTCCGCTGGCCGGCGCGCCCCAGGCGCCCGTCATCCAGCAGAACGGCGCCCAGACGGTCCGGGTCGACCTCGGCTCGGGCGGCTCGCAGACCCGCATGATGTCCCTGCCCCGCGGCAAGTCGGCGGTGATCGAGCTGCCGGCCGACGCCCGCGACGTGCTGGTCTCGGACCCCAAGGTCGCCGACGTGGTGCTGTCCACGCCGCGGCGCATCTATGTGCTGGGCGTCGGCGCGGGCCAGACCGACGCGGTGTTCTTCGACGCCGCCGGCCGCCAGCTGCTGAACCTGAACATCCGGGTCGACCAGGACATTTCGTCCCTGTCCTCGACCATGAACCGCATCCTGCCGGGCGCCTCGGTCCGGATCGAGGCCCTCAACGACAGCCTGATCCTGTCGGGCGGCGTCGCCAGCCTGTCCGACGCCGACAAGGCGGTGCAGCTGGCCCGCAGCATGGTCTCGGCCCCCGAGAAGGTGGTCAACATGCTGTCGATCGCCAGCCCCGACCAGGTGATGCTGAAGGTCCGCATCGTCGAGGTCGACCGGACGGTCATCAAGCAGCTCGGGTTCAACCTCAACGCCATCTACAACGCCATCGGCGAGCCCCAGCTGAAGTTCGGCCTGTCGCAGGGCTTCGGCGTCAACGGCTCGCTGCTCGGCGGCGTCAGCACGGGCTACGACCTCGACACCACCAAGGTGCCGACGCTGCAGGTTCCCTGCGCCCCGGGCCTAACCGGCGACTGCCTGGCGGTGACCCGCAACATCGGCGACGCCATCAACTACAACACCGCCACCGCCACCGACGTGGCCGGCAAGGCCGGCCTGAACCAGGCCGAGGCCATGCTGCAGGCCTTCGAGCGGGTCGGGCTGGTGCGCACCCTGGCCGAGCCCAACCTCACCGCCGTCTCCGGCGAGGCCGCCAAGTTCCTGGCCGGCGGCGAGTTTCCGGTGCCGACCGGGCGCGACACCAACGGCCAGGTGACCGTCGAGTTCAAGCCCTACGGGGTCGGGCTGGGCTTCACCCCCGTGGTGCTGAGCGAGGGCCGCATCTCGATCAAGATCTCCACCGAATATTCGGAGATCACCAACATCGGCGCCCTGACCATCGGCAACGGCGCCGGCACCTCCGGCACCACGGTCCCGGGCCTCAACGTCCGCCGCGCCGAGACCATGGTCGAGCTGCCCTCCGGCGGCGCGATGATGATCGCCGGCCTGCTGCAGTCGACCACCAAGTCGACCATCGATTCGGTCCCCGGCCTGATGCAGCTGCCCGTCCTGGGCGCCCTGTTCCGCAGCCGCGACTTCCTCAACAACGAGAGCGAGCTGGTGGTGATCGTCACCCCCTACCTCGTGAAATCGACCAGCCCCGACAAGCTGCAGACGCCGGCCGACGGGCTCCAGATCGCCTCGGACATGCAGACCGTGCTGCTGGGCCGCCTGAACAGGGCCAGCGGCCGTTCGCCGGACAAATCCGGCGCCACCTTCCAGGGACCTTACGGCTATGTGGTCGACTGACGCCGCCGCGCGCCTGCGCGGGTTCGCTCCTCTGATCCTGGCCGCCGCCCTCGGCGGATGCGGTTCGCTGGCCACCGGCTACGACGAGGCCCTGCCGGCCACGCCGACCCAGCAGTACACGATCAATGTCGAGGAGACCCCCGACCGCCTGGCCATGACGCCCCATGCCGAGGGGCTGTCGCCGGCGCAGCGGGTGGCCCTGATCGGCTTCGTGTCGCGCTGGCGCGAGGCGACGGGCGCCGGCGACATCGCCGTGCAGGTTCCGGCCGGCGGCGACCAGGCCGCCATCGCCAAGACCGCCTCCGACGTGATGGGCGCCCTGCAGGCCCTGGGCGTTCCCTCGCAGCAGGTCCGCATCGGCGACTACACCGCCCCGGCCGGCGCCGAGCGGGTGCTGGCCAGCTTCTCCAGCCTGGAGGCCCGAGGCCCCGACTGCCGGCAGCATTGGAATCAACTCACCTCGACCGGGGCCAACCAGGTCAGCGAGCACTTCGGCTGTGCGGTCACCGCCAACCTGGCGGCTCAGATCGCCGACCCCCGCGACCTGATCTCGCCGACGGCCTCGGCGTCGTCGGACGCGGGCCGTCGCCTGCAGGTGCTCGAAAAGTACCGGCGCGGGGAGATCACCTCGACCGCCCGCGACGACCAGGCGGTCGGCACCATCTCCGGCGCAGTGGGTAGCAGATGACGACGCGGCGGTTCGAGGACATCTCTGCAGGCGAGCGGTTCGTCGACGACGACTTCGGCGCGGGATTCGACGCGGACGACGACTTCGCCCTGCCGCCCCAGCCCGGCGCGGGGAAGGGTGCGTTCGAGGCCGTGGCCTTTCCCGTCGACGAAGGCTTCGCCCCCCCCTCGGGCGCCGCGCCCGCGGCGCCGGCGGCCAACCCGGTGGCGGCTCTCCAGGCCAGCGCCGAGGCCGCCTTTGGCGAGACCTCGGTCCCGCGCATCGCCATCCACGCCTTCTGCCAGCAGGCCGAAACCGCCGACGCGGTCGAGAAGGCCGCCGGCGACCGTCGCCTGAGCCGCGCCACCACCCTGGTGCACGAGGGCGGCCTCGACGAGGCGCTCGCGCGCTACCAGAACGAGCCGACGCCCTCGCTGATCATGGTCGAGAGCAACAGCCCGGCGGCCGAGCTGCTCGCCGGCCTCGACCGGCTGGCCGAGGTCTGCGACCCGGGCACCAAGGTCCTGGTCATCGGCGGCCACAACGATATCGGCCTCTATCGCGAGCTGATGCGCCGCGGGGTCTCCGAATACCTGGTGCCCCCGCTGCAGCCGCTGCAGCTGATCCGCACCATCACCGGCCTTTACGCCGACCCGGCCACGCCGTTCATCGGCCGCACCCTGGCCTTCGTCGGCGCCAAGGGCGGCGTCGGCTCGTCGACCATCGCGCACAACGTGGCCTACACCCTGGCCGAGGTGCTGCAGGCCAACACCACCATAGTCGACTTCGACCTGGCCTTCGGAACCGCGGGCCTCGACTTCAACCAGGACCCGATCCAGGGCATGGCCGACGCCCTGTCCAAGCCGGACCGCCTGGACCCGGTCCTGCTCGACCGGATGATCGCCCGCTGCACCGACCGGCTGAGCCTGTTCTCGGCCCCGGCCTCGCTGGACGACGACTACGAGTACTCGGCCGAGGCCTATGAGGACGTGGCGTCCAAGATCCGCGCCACGGCGCCCTTCGTGGTCTACGACCTGCCCCACGTCTGGTCGGGCTGGATGCGCAAGACCCTGCTCGCCGCCGACGAGGTGGTGATCGTGGCCTCGCCGGACCTGGCCTCCCTGCGCAACGCCAAGAACATGATCGACCTGCTGGCCCGGACCCGTCCCAACGACGCCCCGCCGCGGCTGATCCTCAACCAGATCGGCCTGCCGGGCCGGCCCGAGATTCCGGTGAAGGACTTCGCCAAGGCGCTGGGCGTCGAGCCCGCCCTTTGCCTGCCCTTCGACGCCAAGCTGTTCGGCCAGGCGGCCAACAACGGTCAGATGATCCAGGAGGTCAATCCCAAGGCCAAGGCCGCCGAAGGGCTGTGCCAGTTCGTGCAGGGCCTGGCCCGCCGGGAAGCTCCGGTGATCAAGCCGAAGTCCCTGATCGACCGCCTGCTGAAGCGTAGTTAGGGGGCGTTCCATGTTCGGCAAACGCAGCGGCGCCGCCGCCCTGGCCGACCCGGTCGCTCCGCCTCCGGCCGCCATCCCCGGGACAGAGATCGCCACCCGGCCCCAGAAGGTCGAGCCGGCCGCGCCGCGTGCGGCGGAGCAGGACGCGCTTTCGCAGGCTAATCTCAAGCGTGCGGCCAGCGCCGCCGCGGCCGCCGCGGCCCGTTCGGGTCCCAAGGCCACGCCGGGGCTGCAGCAGCTGCTCAACGCCCAGAACGGCATCAGCGCCGGCTCCGGCGCGGTCGCCCAGATCGTCCGTGAACAGAGCGACTACTACCACGCCACAAAGACCACGATCTACACCGCGCTCCTCAACACCATCGACCTGTCGCAGCTGGCCCAGCTCGACCAGAAGGCGGCGGCCGAGGAAATCCGCGACATCGTCGCCGAACTGGTGGCGATCAAGAACGTGTCGATGTCGGCCGCCGAGCAGGACCACCTGGTCGGCGACATCATCAACGACGTCCTCGGCTATGGCCCTCTCGAGCCCCTGCTCGCCCGCGACGACATCGCCGACATCATGGTCAACGGCGCCAACCGGGTGTTCATCGAGGTCGGCGGCAAGGTCCAGCTGACCAATGTCCGCTTCCGCGACAACGCCCAGCTGATGAACATCTGCCAGCGGATCGTCAGCCAGGTCGGCCGCCGGGTCGACGAAGCCAGCCCGATCTGCGACGCGCGCCTGCCCGACGGCTCCCGGGTCAACGTCATCGGTCCGCCCCTGTCCCTGGACGGGCCGACCCTGACGATCCGCAAGTTCAAAAAAGACAAGCTGACCATGCGCAACCTGGTCGAGTGGGCCTCGATCAGCCCCGAGGGCGCGCGCGTGCTCGGCGTCATCGGCGCCAGCCGATGCAATGTGCTGATCTCCGGCGGCACCGGCTCGGGCAAGACCACCCTCTTGAACTGCATGACCGCCTTCATCGACCCGACCGAGCGGGTCGTGACCTGCGAGGACGCCGCCGAACTGCAGCTGCAGCAGCCGCACGTGGTGCGCCTGGAGACCCGCCCGCCCAATCTCGAGGGGTCTGGCCAGATCACCATGCGCGACCTGGTCAAGAACTGCCTGCGGATGCGTCCCGAGCGGATCATCGTCGGCGAAGTCCGCGGACCCGAAGCCTTCGACCTGCTGCAGGCCATGAACACCGGCCACGACGGCTCGATGGGCACCTTGCACGCCAACAGCCCGCGCGAAGCGGTCAGCCGCCTGGAATCGATGATCACCATGGGCGGCTACGGCCTGCCCTCCAAGACCATCCGCGAGATGATCGTCGGCTCCATCGACGTCATCGTCCAGGCCGCCCGCCTGCGCGACGGGTCTCGCCGGATCACCCACATCACCGAGGTCGTCGGCCTGGAAGGCGAGGTGGTGATCACCCAGGACCTGTTCGTCTACGAGATCACCGGCGAGGATGTGCACGGCAAGGTCGAGGGCCGCCACCGCTCCACCGGCATCGCCCGCCCACGCTTCTGGGACCGCGCCCGCTACTACGGCATGGAGCGGGAGCTGGCGGACGCCCTGGACGCCGCCGAATGAACACCCTGATGCTCATCCTGGTGGCTGTGCTGGGCTTCGTCACCGTGGCCGGCATCGGCTTCGCCTTCGTGGGGGGCGAGGGCGGCCAGGCCAAGACCGCCAGGCGCATCGCCGCCGTCGCCGGCACGGGGCCCAAGGAGAAGCGCGGCGCGCGCCTCGCTCCGGCCGAGGCCGCCAGCCAGCGGCGCAAGCAGATCATCGACAGCCTCAAGGCCAACGAGAAGCAGCAGCGCAAGACCCGGCTGACGGTGGATTCCCGCCTCAGGCAGGCCGGCCTGTCGTTCACCCCCAAACAGTTCTGGATCTTCTGCGCCGGGCTGGCCGTGTCGGTCGCGGCCCTCTCCCTGCTGTTCGGCCTCAATCCGCTGGCCTGCCTCGGCCTCGGCTTCGGCGCCGGCCTCGGCCTGCCGCGCTGGGTGCTGGGGGTGATGATCAAGCGCCGCCACAAGGGCTTCACCGAGGACTTCCCCAACGCCATCGACATCATCGTGCGCGGCATCAAGTCCGGCCTGCCGGTCCACGACTGCCTCAAGGTGATCGCCCGCGAGAGCCCCGCCCCCGTCGACGGCGAGTTCCAGCGGCTGGTGGAGGGCCTGGGCCTGGGCATGTCGCTCGATCAGGGCCTCGACCGTATGTACGACTCCATGCCGACCCCCGAGGTCCGCTTCTTCTCCATCGTCATGGCCATCCAGCAGAAGACCGGCGGCAACCTGGCCGAGGCCCTGTCGGGCCTGTCCTCCGTGCTGCGCGCCCGCAAGCTGATGCGCGAGAAGGTCAAGGCCATGTCCGGCGAGGCCGTCGCCTCCGCGGTCATCATCGGCTCGCTGCCCCCGGGGATCATGGCCCTGGTGTCCATCACCTCGCCCGCCTACATGGCCCCGCTGTACAACGACCCGCGCGGCCACCTGATGCTGCTGGGCGGCGCCCTGTGGATGGCCGCGGGCATCTTCATGATGCGCCGCATGATCAACTTCAAAATCTGAGGGGCAGGGCGTGATCGAAGCCATCGTCGACCCCCGCAACCTGCTCTCGGTCTTCGTCGCCATCCTGGCCTTCGCCACGGTGATGACCCTGGCCATGCCGATGTTCAAGGGCGACAAGCTGGAGGCCCGGCTCAAGTCGGTGGCCAACCGCCGCGAAGAGCTGCGCCGCCGCTCCCGCGCCCAGATCGGCGTCGCCCGCTCCAGCTCGATCCGCCGCACCGACGAGGGCTTCTACAAGAACATCGTCGAACGGCTGCAGCTGTCCAAGCTGCTGGAAGACCCGACCGTGATCGACAAGCTGGCCCAGGCCGGCTTCCGGGGCCCCAGGCCCGTCTCGACCTTCTACTTCTTCCGCTTCGCCGGCCCCTTCATCCTGGGCGCGCTCACCGCGATCTATCTCTACGGCATCAACGGCTTCGGCCTGCAGCCGATGGCCAAGATCTGCGCGGTGATGGGCGCCTTCGTGATCGGCTTCTACGGGCCGAACCTCTATGTGAAGAACCGCGCCACCAAGCGGCGCGAATCCATCGTCCTGGCCTTCCCCGACGCCCTCGACCTGCTGCTGATCTGCGTCGAATCCGGCATGTCGATCGAGGCCGCGATCCAGAAGGTCGCCGCCGAGATCGGCTCGACCTCGATCGAGCTGGCCGAGGAGCTGTCGCTGCTCACCGCCGAGCTGTCCTACCTGCCCGAGCGCCGCATGGCCTATGAGGGCCTGGCCAAGCGCGCCAACCACCCGGGCATCAAGGCGGTGGTCACCGCCATGATCCAGGCCGAGCGCTACGGCACCCCCCTCGGCCAGGCCCTGCGGGTCATGGCCAAGGAGAACCGGGACATGCGCCTGGCCTCCGCCGAGAAGAAGGCGTCTTCCCTGCCGGCCAAGCTCACCGTGCCGATGATCGTCTTCTTCCTGCCGGTGCTGTTCGTGGTCATCCTCGGCCCCGCCATCCTCAAGGTGCAGGACATCAACAAGCCCGGCGGGCGCAACGCGGCCACCGTCCGCGACCAGCCCCAGACCCACGACGCGGCGAAGTAGCCGAGGCTTGCCCGCGTCCCTGCGGCGCCCGAATGTGCGCGCCGGAGGAGCTTCCCATGTCCCGTCTGTCACACCTCGCGTTCGCCTGCCTCGCCGCAGCCCTGCTTCCGGGCCTAGCCCATGCGGCGGCCGCGGACGCCCGCTGGGGCCTCTACGCCCAGCTCGCCGCCGGCGGGACCTGGGCCCACAAGCTCAGCTCCGGCGCCGAGGCCGTCGCCCGCTACACCTGGGTGCGCCCCAATGAGGAGCTGCGCGCCGAACACCGGCTACAGGGCGGCCAGTCGGTCACCGTCGAGACCATCACCCCCGGCGCCGAGCCCGGCACCCTCACGGTCATGACCAAGGAGGACGAAGCCGCGCCGACCCGCTCGGTGGTGCGGCTAAACGCCGACGGAACGGCGGTCGAGACCTTCGTCGCCAGCAGCGGCGTCAACGGTCGCGCCACCTACCGCATGCCCGACGCCGACCACTACGAGGCCCTCACCGAGGGCCAGATCGAGGGCGAGTGGCGGGAGGTCTACGCCAGTGTGGCGACGCGGGTAGGGGAGTAGGGCGCGCGCCACTACCGTTCGTCATCCTCGGGCGGAGGCCGAAGGCCGCAGATCCGAGGACCCAGCCACGCGGTGGTGGAAGCTGGGTGTGCGACGGCAAGGGGGCTGCTGCTGGGTCCTCGGGTCTGCGCTGCGCTCCGCCCGAGGATGACGATTTCGGGTCGTGGCGTTCGGTCTTTTGGACCGAGGCGCGTCCCGGATTGGGGAGAGTCGACTTTCCCTCCGTTTTCCCCTAAATCCCCGCCCTTCGGCGCAATCTAGATCGCGCCCTCCTCCGTCACGACCCCCTGGGCCTTAGTCAGGGACGAGGACGGCGAGGCCCCCCGTCGACGTGATCGTCCACGGGGGCGATCTGCGTTTGCGTGTTGGGAGCTATCGAATGTTCGACAGCCTAGGCGAGCGGCTTACCAGCGTTTTCGACCGGCTCACCGGTCGTGGCGTCCTGTCCGAGAAGGACGTGGACGAGGCGCTGCGCGAGGTCCGCCTGGCCCTGCTCGAGGCCGACGTCGCCCTGCCGGTGGTCAAGGACTTCATCGCCAAGGCGCGCGAGAGCGCCCAGGGCGAGGCCGTCATCCGTTCGGTCAAGCCGGGCGAGCAGGTCATTAAGATCGTCCACGACGGCCTGGTCGAGATGCTCGGCGGCGAAACGCCCGAGCCGCTCCAGCTCGCCGTCTCGCCCCCGGCGGTGATCCTGATGGCCGGCCTGCAGGGCTCGGGCAAGACCACCACCTCGGCCAAGCTGGCGTCGCGGATCGTGCGCACCGAGCGCAAGAAGGTCCTGATGGCCTCCCTCGACACCCGCCGCCCGGCGGCGATGGAGCAGCTGGCCACCCTCGGCAAACAGATCGAGGTCGACACCCTGCCGATCGTCGCCGGCCAGTCGGCCCCCGACATCGCCCGCCGGGCCCTGAACGCCGCTCGGCTGGGCGGCTACGACGTCCTGATCCTCGACACCGCCGGCCGCACCACCCTCGACGAGCAGATGATGGGCGAGGCGGCCGAGATCGCCCGCATCGCCACCCCGGCCGAGACCATCCTGGTCGCCGACGCCCTGACCGGCCAGGACGCGGTGCGCACCGCCAAGGCCTTCCACGAGCGCCTGCCGCTGACCGGCCTGATCCTCACCCGCGCCGACGGCGACCAGCGCGGCGGCGCGGCCCTGTCCATGCGCGCCGTCACGGGCCTGCCGATCAAGTTCCTGGGGGCGGGCGAGAAGCTCGACGCCCTGGAGGCCTTCGACGCCCGCCGCGTGGCCGGCCGCATCCTGGGTCAGGGCGACGTGGTGGCCCTGGTCGAGCGGGCCGCCTCGCAGATCGACACCCAGAACGCCGAGGCCATGGCCAAGAAGATGGCCAAGGGTCAGTTCGACCTCGACGACCTGGCCGCCCAGCTGCGTCAGCTGCAGAAGATGGGCGGCATGTCCGGGATCATGGGCCTGCTGCCCGGGGTCCAGAAGGCCAAGAAGCAGATCGCCGAGAGCGGGGTCACCGACAAGACCTTCCAGCGCCAGGAAGCCATCATCACCTCGATGACCAAGGCCGAGCGCAAGAAGCCCGAGCTGCTCAACGCCTCGCGCAAGCGCCGCGTCGCCGCCGGCTCCGGCGTCGAGGTCGCCGAGGTCAACCGCCTGCTCAAGCAGCACCGCCAGATGGCCGACACCTTCAAGGCGATGAGCCGCGACGGCGGCAAGTCCATGGCCCGCATGGCCCAGATGATGGGGATGGGCGGCGGCGGGATGGGCGGCGGCATGCCCCCCGGCATGACGCCCCCTCCCGGCATGGGCGGCCCCACCCAGGGCATCGACCTGGCCCGACTTCGTTCGCTGGGGGCCGGCAAGGCGCCCGGCTCGCTACCAGGACTTCCGGGCCTGCCCGGCCTCAAGAAATAACCGACAGACTAGAAAAAGAAGGACCACCACCAATGCTGAAGATCCGTCTCGCCCGTGGCGGCGCCAAGAAGCGCCCCTACTACCAGATCGTCGTCGCCGACAGCCATTCGCCCCGCGACGGCCGTTTCATCGAGAAGGTCGGTTCCTACAACCCGCTGCTCGGCCGCGACAATCCCGAGCGCGTGAAGCTGAAAGTCGAGCGCATCCAGGAGTGGATCGGCAAGGGCGCCCAGCCCACCGACCGCGTCGCCCGCTTCCTGTCGCAACAGGGCCTGGCCGAATGGCAGCACGGCAACAACCCCAACAAGGGCAAGCCGGGCAAGAAGGCCGAAGAGCGCGCCACCGAGCGCGCCCAGCGTGAAGCCGACCGCGCCGCCGCCGCCGCCGAAGCCGCCGCCAACCCGCCCCCCGAGCCCGAGCCCGCCCCCGAGCCGGAGGTCGAAGCCGCCCCCGAGCCCGTCGCCGAAGCCGCCCCCGAGCCGGCCGCTGAAGAAGCCGCCCCCGTAGCCGAGGAGGCCCCGGCCGCCGAAGCCGCCCCGGCCGCCGAAGAAGCCCCGGCCGCGGAAGAGCCCGCCGCCGAAGAAAAGACCGAAGCCTAAGACGAACACCCGGCCCTTCCCCCTCGATGGGGGAAGGGCCGGGGATGGGGGTGAGTGCGGCTGCGTATTCACTGCGTGCTTCGAGACGCGCAAGCTACGCTCGCGCTCCTCAGCATGACGGAGGTTTGTGCGGTTGATTCAAAAGAGCTTTCTGCAATCCACCCCCACACGTCATGCTGAGGAGCCGGATGAAATCCGGCGTCTCGAAGCACGCAAGACCGTTTTGCAATCGGTCCAACGAGGGGGATGGATATGACCAAGCTCATCCTCGTCGGCCGGGTCTCCGGCGCGTTCGGCGTGCGCGGCGAGGTGCGGATCGGCAGCTATACCGACGATCCGATGGCCCTGGCGCGCTACAAGACCCTGCTGCGCGAGGACGGCTCACCCGGCCTGACCCTCACCGCCGCCCGCCCGGCCAAGGGCGGGGTGGTCGGGCGCTGCCCGGAGATCGCCACCAAGGAGGCCGCCGACGCCCTGCGCGGCCTGCGGCTTTACGTGCCCCGCGACGTGCTCCCCGAGCCGGACGAGGACGAGTTCTACCTCACCGACCTGATCGGGCTCGCCGCCGAGACCGAAGACGGGCAGGGGCTGGGCAAGGTCAAGGCGGTGCAGAACTTCGGGGCCGGCGACATCCTGGAGATCGACCCGGGCGGCGGCCGGCCGACGGTCTTCCTGCCCTTCACCCGCATCACGGTTCCTGAGGTGCGCCTGTCCGAAGGGCGGATCATAGTGGTCCCGCCGATCCTGGACGACAGCCCGCAAGAGGACGCCCCCGAATGAGCGAGATCCTGATCGGGATGGCCGACGGCAAGCCGGTGGGTCTGCGCCTCGACCGGGCCAACCGCCACGGGGTGGTCGCCGGGGCCACCGGCACCGGCAAGACGGTGACCCTGCAGGTGCTGGCCGAGGGCTTCTCCGCCGCCGGCGTCCCGGTCTTCGCCGCCGACATCAAGGGCGACCTGTCCGGCATCGCCATGCCGGCCGTCGTCTCCGACAAGCTGCAGGCCCGGGCCGCGGCCCTCGGCCTGACCATAGAGCCGCACGGCGCGCCCGCCATCTTCTGGGACCTGCTCGGCGCCCATGGCCACCCGGTGCGCACCACCATCACCGAGCTTGGCCCGGTGATGCTGTCGCGGCTGCTGGAGCTGTCGGAGGCCCAGGAAGGGGTCCTGACCATCGCCTTCGAGGTGGCCGACAAGGAAGGCCTGCCGATCCTCGACCTCGACGACCTGCAGGCGGTGCTGGCCCACCTCGCCGACAACGACAAGCAATACTCGGCCCGCTACGGCAATATCGCCGACGCCTCGGTGGGCACGATCCAGAGGAAGCTGCTGACCCTGCGCAGCCAGGACGCCGAGAAGTTCTTCGGCGAGCCGGCGCTCGACCTGTCCGACCTGATGCGCTGCGAGGGCGACCGCGGCTGCGTCAACCTGCTCGACGCCACCCGCCTGATCCAGCAGCCCCGGCTCTATTCCACCTTCCTCCTGTGGCTGCTGTCGGAGCTGTTCGAACAGCTTCCCGAGATCGGCGACCCCGAAAAGCCCCGGCTCGTCTTCTTCTTCGACGAGGCGCACCTGCTGTTCCGCGACGCCCCCCGGGCGCTGCTGGAGAAGATCGAGCAGGTCGTGCGCCTGATCCGCTCCAAGGGCGTCGGGGTCTATTTCATCACCCAGAACCCGGCCGACATCCCCGACACGGTCCTGGCCCAGCTGGGCAACCGCATCCAGCACGCCCTGCGCGCCTACACCCCCGCCGACCAGAAGGGCCTGCGCGCGGCGGCGGGCAGCTTCCGCCCCAACCCCGACTTCGACACCGCCGAGGCGATCCAGACCCTGGAGGTCGGCCAGGCCCTGGTCTCGGTCCTCGACCAGAAGGGGGCGCCCACGGTGGTGGCCAGGACCTCGGTGCGCCCGCCCAACGGCCGCATCGGCGTCCTGCAGCCGGCCGAGCGCGCCGCCCTGATGGCGGGCAGCCCGGTGCGGGGCGCCTATGACGCGCCGGAGAACCGCGAGTCCGCCTATGAGCGGCTGCAGGCCCGGGCCGAGGCCAAGGTGGCGCCCGAGCCGGCCATCCGGACGGCGCCCCAGCGTGAGCCGGCGCCCCGGCCGGCGCCGGCCCCGCGCGCCTCCAACCGCCAGAGCACGGGCGAGGCCCTGATCAAGTCGGTGGTCCGCGCCGCCGGCAGCCAGGTCGGGCGCGAGATCACCCGCCAGATCATGCGCGGCATCCTGGGGTCCCTGTCGGGTGGAAGCGGCTCGCGACGCCGATGAGCTTTTCCGCCACCGTCCTGACCATGTTCCCGGAGGCCTTTCCGGGGCCGCTGGGGGTCAGCCTGATCGGCACGGCCTGGACCGAGCGCGGCCTGTGGTCCCTCGATACGGTGGACATTCGGGCGTTTTCGACAGATAAGCGCGGCTTCCTGGACGACACCCCTGCGGGCGGCGGACCGGGGCAGGTGATGAAGGCGGACGTGATCGCCGCCGCGCTAGACAGCGTGGAGCGGCGGGGACGGCCGCTTTTGTACATGAGCGCCCGGGGCCGGCCCCTGACCCAGGCGCGCGTTCGCGAGTGGTCCCAAGGCCCCGGCTTGGTGGTGCTGTGCGGACGCTTCGAGGGGGTGGACCAGCGGGTGCTCGACGCCCGGGGGTTCGAGGAGGTCGCCGTCGGCGACGCGGTGCTCGCCGGTGGCGAGGCGGCGGCGATGCTGGTGATCGAGGCCTGCGTGAGGTTGGTTCCCGGCGTACTCGGGGAAGCCGCGTCCCTCGCGGAGGAGAGCTTTGAAGACGGTCTGCTGGAGCATCCGCAGTACACGCGGCCACGGACCTTCGAAGGGCTCGAGATTCCCGAGGTCCTGACCTCCGGTCACCATGGTGCGGTGGCGCGTTGGCGGGCGGAGCAGCGGGAAGAGACCACGCGGGAGCGGCGTCCGGACTTATGGGCGGCGCATCTCGCCAATCAACAGGCAAAGGGCGGCTGAAGCCCAGTCACAACAGCCAAATGAAGGATTTTTGACGTGAACATCATCCAGACTCTCGAACGCGAAGAAGTCGATCGCCTGAAGGCGATCCGCACCACCCCGAAATTCCAGCCCGGCGACACCCTGCGCGTCAACGTGCGCATCAAGGAAGGCGACCGCGAGCGGGTCCAGGCCTTCGAAGGCGTCTGCATCGCCCGCTCCGGCGGCGGCGTGCAGGAGAACTTCACCGTCCGCAAGATCAGCTTCGGCGAGGGCGTGGAGCGGGTGTTCCCGGTCCTGTCCCCGAACATCGAGTCCATCGAGGTCAAGCGCCGCGGCGTCGTGCGGCGCGCCAAGCTCTATTACCTGCGCGAGCGTCGCGGCAAGTCGGCCCGTATCGCCGAACGCCAGCAGCAGCGCCCCGGCGACGCGGGCGACGAGGCGTAAGCTTCGTTTCCTCCAAGACGACGAAAGGCCCGGGAGCGATCCCGGGCCTTTTTCTATTCGGCCCTCCACCAAAAACTCTCGTCATCCTCCGGTCGCCGGAGGCGATCCGGGGGACCCAAGCCACGTTACGTCGGCGACCACATCCCGTCGGCGTTGATCCGCTCGTAGAGATCGAGCCAACCGGGGTTCTCGCTCTCGATCAGCTTGATCTTCCACTCCCGTGGCCACTTCTTCAGCCGCTTCTCCCGCGAGATGGCCGCGATGATTTCGGGATAGGGCTCGACGCGCACCAGACGATGCACGCCGTACTTGCGGCAGAATGCAGAGCCGTGGCCCTCCCGATGCTCCCAGACGCGGCGCGCCAGATCGTTGGTCACGCCGACGTAAAGCGTGCCGTAGGGAGCGCTCGCGAGGATGTAGACCCATCCGCCCATCGGCGCAGCCTAGCTTCAAACGTGGCTTGGGTCCCCCGGATCGCCTTCGGCGACCGGAGGATGACGAGTTTTAAAGCAGGCGAAATTGGTCGCGAAAGCCGCCGGGGTCTGCGCCAGGCCGTTCCTCATTCCCGTCATCCTCCGGCCGCGCGCAGCGCGGTCCGGGGGACCCAAGCGGCCGTCGCCCTATCCTGCCGAGGTCAGAACAGGTCGAAATTGGCCGCGAAGGTCTTGGGCTCGCTCACCCGCGGCGGCTCGCGCACCACCTGCGGCGCCCGGGTGCGGACCGGGCCGCCCATCGGGCCCAGCACATGGGCGAAGCGCGAGATGGCGTCTTCCAGCGGCGGCATCATGGGGCCGCGGGTGCTGGCCAGGGCTACGGCGGCCGGGCGCGGCGCGGCCCAGCCGAACTGCGCCGAGGGAGTGGTGCGGATCAGCCGCCCGTCGAGGCCGCAGGCCCGGGCCAGGGCGTGGGCGAAGTCCGACCAAGTGGCCTGGCCGGGGTTGGCCAGGTGCCAGATCCCCGCCTCGCCGTCGATCAGCAGGTCGAGGCTCGCCTGCACCAGGTCCGGGGTATAGGTCGGCGACACCACGAGGTCGCCGGCCGCTTGGAACGGCTCGCCCGCCGTCAGGCTGCGCACCAGCCCTTGGGCGAAGTTGTGCGGGTCGAAGGGGGAGAAGAAGGCGGCGGTGCGGATGACCAGCGCCTTGTCGTGGGCCGCCAGCACGGCGGCCTCGGCTTCGGCCTTCGACCGTCCGTAGGCGCTTAAGGGGCAGGGGGCGTCGGCCTCCACATAGGGGGCGCCCTTGGTCCCGTCGAACACCAAGTCCGAGGAATAGGTGGCGAAGGCGACGCCCGCTTCGGCGCAGGCCTGGGCCAGCAGGGCCGGGCCCTGGGCGTTGGCCAGCATGCAGCCGGCCTCGTCGGCCTCCGCCTCGTCCACCCGCACCCAGCCGGCGGCGTTGATCACCGCCCACGGCTGTACGGCCTCGATCAGGCGCCGCGCCGCCTCGGCGTCGTCGATGGCCAGCTCCTGCCGGCAGGTCAGGATGTAGGGGACGCCCCGGTGCTCGCAGCCGCGGGCCAGGGCGCGGCCCAGCGTGCCGGTGGCGCCGGTGATCAGCAGCGGCCGGGGGTGGGCGGCCGCCGGCGACCAGCGCCGCTTGACCGGATCGGGATGGGGACACCACACCGGCTCGAACTCGAAGCGGATGTCCCGCGACCACCAGCCGGGGTTGTCCAGCACGGCCTGGGCCGGCGTCTCGCCATGGGCCAGGGCGCGGCACAGCTCCACCGCGGCGGTGGGGCGGGGCTCGCCGCCGCGCAGGTCATAGACCCCGACCTCGTACTTGCCGTGGTCGACCTGCAGCAGCTGGTCCCAGTCATAGGCGCCGAGCAGGGACCAAGCGGTCACCGCCTGCATCGGCACGCCGCGGCCGCGCAGGGTCCCCGCCGTCGTCCAGGCCTCGTGCAACCAGCGCATCTGTTCTTCGCGGGTGCAGCCGTTGTGGCTCTCGGTCACCGCCATGGGCAGGCCGTAGCGCTTCCAGGTGGCGTCCAAAAGGCGTTCGAGCCCCATGGGCGAGGGCTGCACGGCCCGCACCGCCTCGACGTCGGCATAGGCGTCCTCGCCGTTGCCGCCGCGGCGATGCAGGGGATAGCGCTCGACCCGGTGGTCGAGGAAGCGCTCGCTGGACAGATAGTAGTTCACCCCCACGGTCAGCAGGTCCCACGCCAGCCAGCGCCGCTCGTTGTCGAAATGGGCCTGGTAGCCGAGGGGGGCGGTAGCGAAGGTGTGGCCGAGGTCCTCGGTCTGCACCAGCTTCGCGTCCGGATTGACGGCGCGGATCGCCCGCATGGACAGGCGCACCCCGTCGATCTGGTTCAGCAGGGCGGTGAAGAAGGCCCCCTCGTCGCGGGCGTGCGGATACCAGAAGCCGTACAGGGCCGAGAAGCGGGCGGTGGTCAGGGGCTCGTTGACGGGGGTCCAGGCCTCGATCCACGGATAGCGCTCGGCGGCGGCGCGGGCGTGGTCGGCCAGGCCCGTGGCGAAGCCCGGGTCGAGCAGGTGGGTGTAGCGGGGGCCGGAGCCGTGATGGATCAGGCCGGCGATGGGCCGCATGCCCAGCCGGCGGATCTCGGCCAGGCGCTCGTCGCTCCACGACCAGTCGCGCTGGTCCGGCTGGTCGGGGGCGGTGCGCTCCCACAGCACCGGATAGCGCAGGGCGGAAAAGCCGATCTCGGCGAAGCGCGTCAGGTCGCTGATGCGGTCCTGGTGGCCGGTGCGGACGGTCTGGTCGAAGAAGCGATCCCCGACGCGATTGACCGTGCACTCATGGCCGCCCCACAGCTCCAGCGGGCGGTTGATGGCTTCCATAGGCTGCAGTCCAGGCTTCTAGGCCGTTGTGCAACGCACCAAAGGCGCGGAAAGTTGCCGCGAGGTCGTGCGTGCTTCGAGACGCGCGATTGCATCGCGCTCCTCAGCATGACGAAGGTCAGTGCACTGCAACCACGCTCGTCATCCTGAGGAGGCCGAGGAACTCGGCCGTCTCGAAGGACGCAGGCCGCCAATGCTGGACGATCCACCCCCGAGCGCTTAAATCGGCCCCATGACCGGCCGCACCCTGTACGACAAGATCTGGGACGCTCACGTCGTCGCCACCGACGGCGCGGAGGCGATCCTCTATATCGACCTGCACCTGATCCACGAGGTGACCTCGCCCCAGGCCTTCGCCGGCCTGCGCGCCACGGGCCGCCACGTGCGTCGCCCGGACCGCACCCTGGCGGTCGCCGACCACAACATCCCCACCGTCGGCCAGGGCCTGGGCGTCGACGCCATCGCCGATCCGGAGTCGCGGCTGCAGCTGCAGACCCTGTCGCGCAACGTGGCCGACCCGAGCAGGGCCGCACCCAGCCGGGCATGACCATCGTCTGCGGCGACAGCCACACCTCGACCCACGGCGCCTTCGCGGCCCTGGCCCACGGCATCGGCACTTCCGAGGTCGAGCACGTGCTGGCCACCCAGACCCTTCGCCAGAAGAAGGCGAAGAACATGCGGGTCAACGTCGTCGGCGTCGCCCCCGAGTGGGTGACGGCCAAGGACATCGCCCTGGCGGTGATCGGCGAGATCGGCACCGGCGGCGGCACCGGCTACGTCATCGAATACGCCGGCGAGGCCATCCAGGCCCTGTCGATGGAAGGGCGCATGACCCTGTGCAACCTGACCATCGAGGCCGGCGCCAAGGCGGGTCTCGTCGCCGCCGACCAGACCACCTTCGACTACATCATGGGCCGGCCCGCGGCGCCCAAGGGCGCGGCGTGGGAGATGGCGCTGGACTACTGGAAGACCTTCGTCTCCGACGCCGACGCGCATTTCGACACCGAGGTGACCATCGACGCCGCCGCCCTGCCGCCCCTGGTCACCTGGGGCACCAGCCCCGAGGACGTGATCGCGGTCACCGGGACCGTGCCCTCGCCCGACAGCTTCTCCCACCCGGACAAGCGCGCCTCGGTGGTCAAGGCCCTGGCCTATATGGGCCTGGAGGCCGGGCAGAAGATCACGGGCGCCAAGGTCGACCGGGTGTTCATCGGCTCGTGCACCAACAGCCGCATCGAAGACCTGCGCGCCGCCGCCAAGATCGCCGAGGGCCGCCAGGTCGCGAGCCACGTCCAGGCCATGGTCGTGCCGGGCTCGGGCCTCGTTAAGGACCAGGCCGAGGCCGAAGGGCTGGACCAGGTGTTCATCGCCGCCGGCTTCGACTGGCGCGAGCCCGGCTGCTCGATGTGCCTGGCCATGAACCCGGACAAGCTGCAGCCGGGCGAGCGCTGCGCCTCGACCTCGAACCGCAATTTCGAGGGGCGCCAGGGCCGCGGCGGCCGGACGCACCTGATGAGCCCGGCGATGGCGGCGGCTGCCGCAATTGCAGGCCATATCGCCGACGTGCGCGACTACCAGTAGGCGCCGACTCGAAACTGTCGCCTGATGGGGCTACCGCTGCCTTCAAACAGCAGCCGGACCTTTCATGAGCCAGCCCCACCGTCGCGCCGTCCTCGCCGCCGGCCTCGTCGCCAGCGCCGCCTCCGCCGCCCACGCCGCGGCCCCCGGGACCGCTTCGGGCGCGCCGCCCGCCGCCACGACCGATTTCGCCGCCCTGGCCCGCGACGAGGCCTACTGGGCCAAGGTCGGCGCCTTCTACGACCGGCCCAAGGACGTCATCCAGCTCGAGTCGGGCCAGTTCGGCTCCATGCCGCGCCCGGTCCTGATGGCCTATGAGCAGAAGCTGGAGCGGGTGAACCGCGAGGGCACGCTCTACACCCGCACCACCCTGCCGGCCGACCAGCGGGCGGTGCGGCTCAAGATCGCCGCCATGCTCGGCGTCGGCGCCGATGAGATCGCCTTCACCCGCGGCGGCACCGAGTCCATGCAGGTGCTGATCGGCGGCTACAACAAGCTGAAGCCCGGCGACGCGGTGCTGTACGCCGACCTCGACTACGACAGCATGCAGACGGCCATGGACTGGCTGGGCAAGCGGCGCGGGGTCAAGGTGGTCAAGATCGCCCTGCCCGAGCCGGCCAGCCGCCAGAACCTGATCGACGCCTATGAGGCGGCCTTCACGGCCAATCCCGACGTGCGCATGGCCCTGGTCACCCACCTCAGCCACCGCACCGGCCTGATCCCGCCGGTGAAGGAGATCGCCGAGGTGGCCAAGCGCCACAACGTCGACCTGCTGCTCGACGGCGGCCATGCCCTGGGCCAGGCCGAGTTCCGCCTGCCCGATCTGGGCGTCGATTTCATCGGCCTGAACCTGCACAAGTGGATCCAGGCCCCGCTGGGCGTCGGCGTCGTCTACATCAGACGCGAGCGGCTGACCGAGATCGACCCGTCGATGTTCGAGCCGGAGGGGACGACCATCGACGCCCGCTCGCACACCGGCACGGTCAACAACGGGGCCATCCTGGCCGTGGCCGACGCCATCGACTTCCACCAGTCGATCGGCCTGCCCGCCAAGGCCCACCGCCTGCGCTACCTGCGCGACCTGTGGGCCGAACGCCTGCGCGACGACCCGCGCGTCCAGGTGCTGACCCCCAACGACGCGGCCCTGCACGCCGGCATCACCTCGTTCCGCATCAAGGACAAGGGCTCGGCCCAGGACGTGCTGGGGCTGAAGAAGGCCCTGTTCGAGCAGCACCGCATCTTCACCGTCGAACGCTTCGGCCCGGCCAAGGGCGCTTGCATCCGCGTCTCGCCCTCCTTCGTGAACCGCCCGGAGGATTTGGACGCCCTGGTCAAGGCGGTGACGACCCTGGCGCGGGCGTAGGCGGGCCCGACAGCCCCGTCCTTCGACAAGCTCAGGATGAGGCCGTCTACTGAACCGCCGCTAACTTCCGCCTCATCCTGAGCCGGTCGAAGGACGAGGCGGCCGCACCGCCCCTACTCCGCCGGCAGGATGTTCTCGGTCCGCTTGCCCATCAGCTTGTCGAACTCGCCCCAGACGCCGGTCTCGCCGTGCCATTGGCCGCGGGTGGCGGCCTTGGAGTATTCGGTGGCGCGGGCTTCGAAGAAGTTGGCGTGCTCGACGCCCGACAGCATCGACTGCAGCCAGGGCAGGGGGTTCTCGCGGATGCCGTAGAGCTCGGGCAGCTCCAGCTGGCGCAGGCGCCAGTCGGCGATGAAGCGGATGTACTGCTTGATATCGTCGGGGGTCATGCCCTGGACGTCGCCGGCCTCGAAGGCCAGGTCGATGAACCTGTCCTCCATCCGCACCACGGTGCGGCAGTTCTCGACGATGTCGTCGGCCACGCTCTTGGTGACGCAGCCGGTCTCCTTGGCGAACGCGTGGTAGAGCTTGATCATCCCCTCGCAGTGCAGGCTCTCGTCCCGCACCGACCACGACACGATCTGGCCCATCCCCTTCATCTTGTTGAAGCGGGGGAAGTTCATCAGCATGGCGAAGCTGGCGAACAGCTGCAGCCCCTCGGTGAAGGCGCCGAACATGGCGAGCGTCCGGGCGATGTCGGCCTCGGTCTCGACCCCGAAGGTCTGCATATAGTCGTGCTTGTCGCGCATCTCCTGGTAGTCGAGGAAGGCGCTGAACTCGCTCTCCGGCATGCCGATCGTCTCGAGCAGCAGGGCGTAGGCGGCGATGTGGATCGTCTCCATGTTGGAGAACGCCGACAGCATCATCTTCACTTCGGTCGGTTTGAAGACGCGGGCGTAGCGCTCCATGTAGTTGTCGTTCACCTCGACGTCCGACTGGGTGAAGAAGCGGAAGATCTGGGTCAGCAGGTTGCGCTCGCCGTCGGACAGGCTGACCGCCCAGTCCTTGCAGTCCTCGCCGAGGGGCACCTCCTCCGGCATCCAGTGGACCTGCTGCTGCTTCTTCCAGAACTCGTGCGCCCACGGATAGCGGAACGGCTTGTAGGCGTGGGAGGGGGTCAGAAGGCCGGGTTTATGGATGTTGGTCATGTCGCTGCAGCCCTGCCCGTTCGAATCGTGACGCCGTCCACCGTGTGGCGACAACGTTAGCAGTCTCTTAACCGCGCGCCACCACATGCACGGGGTCCGCGACCATCCGCCCACAAGATATGGTGGTTGCGGTGGATAAGTGCACCCCCGCCCCCTATCCGCCCGGGTGCAGCCCCGGCGCTTCCTGGCCGGTGCGGGCGACGTATTCGGTATAGCCGCCGCCGTACTGGTGGATCCCCTGCGGCGTCAGCTCCAGCACCCGGTTCGACAGGGCGGCCAGGAAGTGGCGGTCGTGCGAAACGAACAGCATGGTGCCCTCGAAATCGGCCAGGGCCTCCACCAGCATCGCCTTGGTCGCCATGTCGAGGTGGTTGGTCGGCTCGTCGAGCACCAAGAGGTTCGGCGGATCGAACAGCATCCTGGCCATGACCAGCCGCGCCTTCTCCCCGCCGGACAGAACCCGGCAGGGCTTTTCCACGTCGTCGCCGGAGAAGCCGAAACACCCGGCCAGGGTGCGCAGCGCCCCCTGGCCCGCCTGCGGGAACGCGGCGTCCAGCCACTCGAATATGGTTTGATCGCCGTCCAGCAGGTCCATGGAGTGCTGGGCGAAATAGCCCATCTTCACGCTGGCCCCGACGCTGACCGTCCCCTGGTCCGGCTGGGTCGCCCCGGCCGCCAGCTTCAGCAGGGTCGACTTGCCGGCGCCATTGGCCCCCAGCACGCACCAGCGCTCCTTGCGCCGGACCAGGAAGTCGAAGCCCTCATAGATCGGCTGGGCGCCATAGCCCTTGTGCACGCCGCGCAGCGCGATCACGTCGTCGCCAGACCGCGGCGGGCTGCGGAAGTCGAACGCGACCGTCTGGCGCCGCCGCGGCGGCTCGACCCGCTCGATCTTGTCCAGCTTCTTGACCCGGCTCTGCACCTGGGCGGCGTGGCTGGCCCGCGCCTTGAAGGTCTCGATGAACTTGATCTCCTTGGCCAGCATGGCCTGCTGGCGCTCGTACTGCGCCTGCCGCTGCGCCTCGCCCAGGGCCCGTTGCTGGTCGTAGAAGTCGAGGTCGCCGGAGTAGGTCACCAGCTGGCCGGCGTCGATCTCCACCACCTTGCCGATGATGCGGTTCATGAACGCCCGGTCGTGCGAGGTCATGAGCAGGGCGCCGTCATAGCCCTTCAAGAAGGCTTCGAGCCAGATCAGGCTTTCCAGGTCGAGGTGGTTGCTGGGCTCGTCCAGCAGCATGGCGTCGGGCCGCTTCAAGAGGATGCGGGCCAGGGCCACGCGCATCTTCCAGCCCCCGGACAACAGGCCGACGTCCCCGTCCATCCGTTCTTGGCTGAAGCTGAGACCGGCCAGGATCTCGCGCGCCCGCGCGTCCAGCGCATAGCCGTCCAGGGCCTGGAAGCGCTCCATCACCTCGCCATAGCGCTCGAGGACGGCGTCCATCTGCTCGGCCTGGCCAGGGTCGACCATGGCCGCCTCCAGCGTGGCCATCTCGGCGGCGAGCGCGCTGACCGGACCCACCCCGTCCATCACCGCCGCCACCGCGCTCTGGCCCGACATCTCGCCGACGTCCTGGCTGAAATAGCCGATGGTCATGCCGGGATCGATCGTGACCAGCCCGTCGTCGGGCAGATCACCTCCCGTGATCATGCGGAACAGGGTCGTCTTGCCGGCGCCGTTCGGCCCGACCAGCCCCACCTTCTCCCCCTTCTGCACGCCCATCGACGCCTCGATGAACAGGATCTGGTGGCCGTTCTGCTTGGAGATGTTGTCGAGGCGGATCATGGGCCGGGTGCTAGCCCGCGGGCGCGCCGAACGCCAGCCTCGGGGGGCTCCCCCGTCATGCGCGGCGCCTCTTGCCACAACGTATAAGCCAATGCTTATATCTTCCCATGCAGACCGACCTGTTCCGCGCCCTGGCCGATCCCACCCGCCGGGCGGTGTTCGAACGCCTGGCTGAGGGCGAACTCAGCGTCTCCGAGCTGACGGCGGGCTTTTCCGTCTCCCAGCCGGCCATTTCGCAGCACCTCGCCGCCCTGCGCGGCGCCGGCCTGGTGTCGGAGCGCCGCGAGGGCCGCCGGGCCATCTACCGCGCCGAGCCCGCCGCCCTCGCCCCCCTGACCGACTGGGTCGACCGCTACCGCGCCTTCTGGCCCGAGCGGGTGGAGCGGCTGAAGACCCTGCTGGAGGACATGCCCGATGAGGCCTGACGCCGAAAAGAATCAGATCGACCTGGTGTTCGACCTGCCCCATTCCATCGCCAAGGTGTGGAAGGCCCTGACCACCCCGGCCCTCCTGGCCCGCTGGCTGGCCCCCAACGACATGGTCCCCCGCCTGGGCGCCCGCTTCACCGTCACCCCGGAGGACGGCCCGCCGGTGGCGTGCGAGGTGATCGAGATCGAGGCCAAACGCCGCCTCGCCCTCGCCTGGCGGGTCAGCGAGGCCGACGCCACCGTCGTCCGCTTCGAGCTGGCGCCCGCCGGCGCCGGGACGGTCCTGCGCATCAGCCACGCCGGCGTCGGCGCCATCGCCGTCGCCCCGGCTCAGCCGCCCCGGCTCAGGGCGCGGGCGCCCTCCGCGCGGCGCGCCCCCGCGCCGCGCACCCAGATGAAACGGGCCGCCTGATGAACCTCGTGCCCATGGTCGTCGAACAGACCAGCCGCGGCGAGCGGTCGTTCGACATCTTCTCGCGCCTCCTGAAGGAGCGGATCGTCTTCCTCAACGGCCCGGTGGAGGACGGCATGGCGGCGCTGATCTGCGCCCAGCTGCTGTTCCTGGAATCGGAGCACCCGAAGAAGGAGATCGCCCTCTACATCAACTCGCCGGGCGGGGTGGTGACGTCTGCTTTCGCGATCTACGACACCATGCAGTACATCTCGAGCCCGGTCTCGACCGTGTGCATGGGCTTCGCCGCCTCGGCCGCGTCCTTCCTGCACATGGCCGGCGAGCCCGGCCGCCGCATCGCCCTGCCCAACGCCCGCATCATGGTCCACCAGCCTTCGGGCGGCTTTTCGGGCAAGGCCTCCGACATCGAGCGCCACGCCGAAGACATCGTGAAGATGAAGCGCCGCCTCATCACCCTCTACGCCCGCCACTGCGGCCGCACCTTTGAGGAGGTCGAAGCCACCCTAGACCGCGACCACTTCATGAGCGCCGAGGAAGCCAAGGCCTGGGGCCACGTGGACATCGTGGCGGAGAAGCGGGGGGAGGACGCCTCATCCTGAGCTTGTCGAAGGGCGAAGGCGGCCCGCATAAGGCGCGACAGCTTCTCAGACGACAGGTCCCCCCGCCATGTTCAACCGATCCGCGCCTCTGGCGCTCGCCTTCGTCCTGATCGCCGCCGCCGGCGTCCAGGCGGTCGCCGCCACGCCCCCGGTCGCCCGGCGGCTCAGCTTCGTGAAGGTGGTGGTGAAGGACCTGTCCGCGATGGAGGCCTTCTACGGCAAGGCCTTCGGCATGCAGGTCAAGAAGCGGCTGGACTATCCGAACCGCGAACAGACGGTGCTGGGCGGCGGCGGGCTCGACCTGGTGCTGGTGCGGTTCAAGCAGGACACGCCGACCGCCGCCCCGCAGGAGATGCTCGGCTTCTACCTGAAGGACGTGGCCGGAGCCTATCAACAGGCCATCGACGCCGGCGCCAAGCCCTCCCAACCGCCCCGGCCCGGCGCCCCGGTCGCCGTCGCCCGCGTCCAGGACCCCGAAGGCCGCGAGATCGAGCTGCTCGACAGCGAGTGACCCGTCTGGCGGCGGGCTGCTGGCAGCTAAGCTATACCGCTTCCGGATCGGCCAGAACTCTCTCCAGAACGGCTTTAGCGTCAGCGAGGAGCCGGGCTCGCTCCCGCTGCATTTTCTCTTCGACCATAAGACAGGTGGTTGGGAACTCTCGCTCGCCCGGGTCCCAGCCGTCACGCATAGTCTTCCGAAGTCTGACGATGTCGGTGTGGGAATGGGTGGCGAGGAGGTGGAGGCCAAGGAGCTCTTTCATCAGCCGCACATTCGGAGGCTGGCGGTCGAGATAGTGGCCCGTAAGCCCCTGCGCCTTAGCGATCTGATGGGAGACTTGATCGAGGTCGAAGTTGCCAGCGCGGAATCGAAATTTACCGCACAGGTCTTCCATATCTTTGATCGCATCCAGGCCTGCGCTGGCGGCCTCCCGTATCAGCGAAACGCGGCTTTCCCTGGCCTGGGCCCCCTGAACGCGAGCTATTTGAAGAGCGATGATAACGGCCGCGACAGCGCCCGTAGCCGCAGCCCAAGCGGCAGCCTCGTCCCCTGGGAAGCAGAAGAACAGCCTACCCACTACCAGACCTAGGCAAACCGCCAGTGCGGCTGCGGCAACCGCAGCCTGGCCGGGGGGCACCTCGCGAAGGAGCTTCAACATGGAGGCACTATAGGCATCGCCAGGGCGAACGCCGAAAAACATGAGGGCCACGCTGGTGCGGCTAGCCTCGTCGGGTGCCATCAGGCCCAAGACCGGCCCGACTCCGTCGCGTTGTCGCGCCATGCTATGAGGAACTTGCCGTTCCCGAGACGATTCGGGTGCGCAGCCTTGAGGTAACGCCTGAGATGAGCGACACCGGTCAGCCCTCCGAGTCAATCGTCACGCTTGATAGCGGAGCGTTGGTTACTGCGCGGCTCGGCCATCTCCAGATGATTCAGGACGTCGTCGCCCGGATGAGCAACCGCTCGAGCGCCCTGAAAGGGTTTTGCGTAACAATGGTCGCGGCGGTCATCGCGCTAAAGGCGGACGAACTGGGGCTACGCCTCATGTGGCTGCTCTCTCTCGTGGCCCTGCTCGCCGCATGCGACGCCGCCTATCTTCGGATCGAGGCGGACTTCAGGGGGCTCTATCGAAGGGTGGCGCAACGGCCTCTTGAGCAAGCTTTGGATTTAACCATAGAGCGCCCGGATAAGACCTTTGACGGCTATCGAACGGCGTTGAAGAGTTGGGCTGTCTGGCCATTCTACACGGTCATCGCGGCAACCATCGTTGCGATAGGAGCAACGTCGCATGACTGACGACCTCACGAAGTACGGAGGTCTAGCGGCCTTCCTCGTTCAAGACCTAGCCACCGACGCTCTGACCAAGCCTTTCGCCAACGCCCTCTTAGGCTTTAGCAAAACCGATACCGCGCCCGCCTCCGACCTGCCGGGCGGCCTCGCGCTGTTAGGAAGCCCTAGCAAGATCAACGCATCCGGCTCGGGCTTGTTTGACGCCCTGTCGAGCCCGGAGTTGCCGTCGTCCACCCCCTCATCAGCATTAGGCTTGTTCGGCAGGCGGTATCAAAACGCTCTTACGACGCCATCCATGCCCATCGTCAACGTCCTGGCCCAGGCGGTCCAGACGGACCGTAGCGCGCCCGTGTCGGTGCTGGGCTCGCCGGTTCCCAGGGGCGCTCCTATACCCGCGCCAAGGACGCCGCCGAGGCGAAACGTGTTCTTCTCGTTTCACTTCCAAGCCGATATCAACCGCGTGAACATCGTGCGCAGGTCGTGGCAAATCCGGCCCGAGGACAGCGTGCCCGGTTTTTGGGACCGGAGCCTCTGGGAGCGCATCAAGCGCACCAACGAAGCCAGGTTGAAGCAGGTGATCCGGGCCGGTCTGAGGGGGACATCCGTGACCTGCGTCCTCGCTGGCGAGTTCACCTGGGAGCGACCATGGGTCCGGTTTGAAATTGCTGAGAGCCTGGCGCGGGGAAACGGGCTGCTCACCGTCGACATTGACGAGCTACACTGCATCGGGGCGCGAGGGACGTGCCTAAAGGGACCGGACCCGTTGGCATACATGGGAGTCTATCGCGCGGACGACGGTCTTGCCTATGTCTGCGAATGGATCGACGGGCAGTGGGTCAAGTACTCAAAGCTCACCGACGCGGTGCCTTGGCCCCGCTTCCTGCCGGAAAGCGGCTATGTGAATGAGCCCCACGCGCTCAGCCTGGGCACGAGCCGCCATGTCTACAAGCCCGGCGGGCACGGCTTCCACTCGCTGTCTCGATGGGTGCAGGAAGCCGCGCGCGTTGCTAGACGGCGGTGATGGCGCTCGTTCATCTGCATCTGCCCCTTAGTGCGCACGACCGGAGGGAAAATCACCGGCTTGGCGTTGGCGAAGATCGCGCCCGCGATGGTGCTCTCGCTGCTCGTCCCGAAGCTTGTGTACATCAAGTGGGAGTGCGCCGACGCATCGCGCGTGGCGTTGGGCGCAGTGCGAGACGACAACCGCAGCCGTCTGTTCAGAGGGGCGCGGGCAGATGACCGTCAACGGCTCGTCGGCGTGAGCCACGATCCGCTGAATAGGGCAGGAAGTGTGAGGAAGCAGAGTCCCATCGAGGCAACGCCCGAGAACATCCAGACCTTCGCTAAAGTCGTAGCTTCCATAGCCCCCCGGCTCAAAAGCACCGCGCCCACCCCAAACGAACCCGCGCCGTACACATAAGTTGCCGAAGACAACCAGCCTGTTTTCTTCATGACCACAGTATGCGCTCTCAGCATGGTTATCCAGGAGAACGCGGCTAGCGACATTATAATGATGATGTAGAACTGGCTGAAGCGTATGCCCAGGACTAGCGCGCTGAAGCATAGGAAAACCAGGGCGGCATAAGCTCGCGCGTTCATAAGAGGCTGTCCGCAAGAATTACGCAGTTGCAAGCAAGCGGTGCAGGATAACAAACGCCCAACCCGCTTGGCTCGCTAATTCTCAACATCCACCGTGGGTCGGTCGCAGCCTGACGTCACTCGGTGGGCCGATGTCACCCACCGGTCCGACCCTCACCATCCCGCCCCCCGCCGAATGCGACGCGTCCACACGCGCGCTGACCGAGCGGCGGATGGCGGAGCTGGAGCGGCTGTCCGAGATCGGGATGGAGATCGCCGCAGTCGCCTGAGCCCGCACACCGTCCTTGCCCTCGCGGCCCAACGGTTGTCGTCTACGCCCCAGGTGCGTGGCTGTGAGCGGATCACCGGTGCGAAGGTGAGTAGGGTGCAGGCGCGGTGGGCGCCGATGCTTGTCGTGATGGCGGTCGTCGCCGCCGCGCTCGTGGCCTCCGCGACGCGGGCTGACGCGCAGGCGGGGGCGGGCGCCGCGGGAGAGATGGGCGCGGCGCGGCTGTACCGGGCCAATCTGTTCGCCGAAGACGGGGTGGACCCGCGGCGGATCGTCGATCGCGGGCTCGCGCCCGAGCTCGGTCCGGTCGGGATGATCGAGACGGCCCAGCCGATCACCTTCAACCGCCGCACGGGCGTGGTTCGCGGAACGGCCTTTCTGATCTCGCCCTGCTACGCGATCTCGAACCGCCACCTGGTCTTCGGCGACGAGACCGACAACCTCGTCGCCGCCGAGAACTCGATGAAGATCTGGCTTGGGTTCAGCCCAGGCGGCGGGTTCGACGCCTTCACCCTGGCGACGCCCGTCGCCTGGGGGCGCAGGACTCTGGCGGGGACCAACGACTGGGCCATTTCACGGCTCAAGACCTGCGTCGGGCGGCGGGTCGGATGGATGGACATTCAGCCGGAGGCTCCGCTCCGGCTCGCCGGCGCGTGGGTGGCGACGGCCGGGTACCCCGGCGACAAGCCGCGCGGAGAGTTGTGGAGCCACGCGCGCTGCCGGATCAGGTTCCCCGACCGCAGGGTCGGCCTGCTCACCCACGACTGCGCCACGGTCGCCGGCATGTCGGGCTCCCCGATCTACAAGCGTTTGCCGGACGGATCGCTGAAGGCGGTGGCGATGACCGTCGGGAACAAGAACGACAGCCGCCGGGTCATGACGATCTACGGCCGCAACTTCGCCAACACGGCCATGGATCTGGCCGGCGTGTTCGCCGATCCGCAGCTCAAGCAGATGATCCTCGACGATATCGCCGCCTTCGGCCGGGAGAATCCCTCGTCCTCGCCTGAGCCGCAGGCCGCGGGCGGGTCTGCGACAGACGCGCGGCGATGAGCCGGCCGCCGCGGCGCCTGGCCGGCCCGGACCGGTTGACACCGCCCACGAACCGCCGCGCGATTAGCCTCCCATGCAGCCCGCCGACGCTCACGCCACCACCCCGCCCCCCGCCGACCGCGGCGCGCCTTCGATCTGCCCTGCAGGACACCGAACCACCCCCGCCCCCCGGGAGCGCCCATATTGGTCCTGCGTTAGCGTCTGTTGCGCTATAAGCGCGACAGCCGACCGGGACCCGCATGGATTTCTTCAACCCCTACGCCCACGAGTTCGTCCGCATCGCCGCCTGCGTGCCGGCGGTGGCGGTGGCCGATCCGGTGTTCAACACCGAGGCGACCCTGGCTCTGCTGAAACAGGGCCACGACAGTTGCGTGGGGCTGATGGTGTTCCCGGAGCTGGGCCTGTCGGCCTACGCCATCGACGACCTGTTGCTGCAGGACGCCCTGCTGGATGCGGTGCAGGCCCAGCTGACGGTGCTGGTCGAGGCCAGCGCCGACCTGATGCCCGTGTTCTGCGTCGGGGCGCCGCTGCCCTACGACGGGCGGCTCTACAACTGCGCCGTGGTCATCCACCGCGGCCGGGTCCTGGGGGTCGTGCCCAAGAGCTTCCTGCCCAACTACCGCGAGTTCTATGAGCGGCGCTGGTTCACCTCCGGCTCCAACATGTCGGGGCTGGAGATCGACGTGGCGGGCCAGACGGTCCCGTTCGGGACCGATTTGCTGTTCGAGAGCAAGGGCGCCTGCCCCTTCACCTTCCACGTCGAGATCTGCGAGGACGTCTGGGTCGCCGACCCGCCCTCGACCGGCGGGGCCCTCGCCGGGGCGGAGGTGCTGGTCAACCTGTCGGCCTCCAACATCGTCATCGGCAAGGCGAACCAGCGGCGCCTGCTGTGCGGCTCGCAGTCGTCGCGCTGCATCGCCGCCTACGCCTATTCGGCCGCCGGCCCGGGCGAGAGCACCACGGACCTGGCCTGGGACGGCCACGCCGCCATCTTCGAGATGGGCGCGGTGCTGTCGGAGACCCAGCGCTTCCCCACCGGCCCGACCCTGACCGTCGCCGACGTGGACCTGGGCCGCATCCGCCAGGAGCGCATGCGCACCGGCACCATGTGGGACGTGGCCGCCGTGCCGGCGATGCAGCGGACCTGGCGCCGGGCGGTGTTCGATCTCGCCCCGCCGGAAGGGGCGCTGGCGCTGATGCGCCACGTCGAGCGCTTCCCCTATACCCCGTCGAATCCGGCGGCCCTGGCCGAGAACTGCTATGAGGCCTTCAACATCCAGGTCCAGGGCCTGGCCCAGCGGATCAAGGCCACCCGCGGCAAGCGGCTGGTCATCGGCGTCTCGGGGGGGCTCGATTCCACCCACGCCCTGATCGTGGCCACCAAGGCCATGGACCTGCTGGGCCTGCCGCGCACCGACATCCACGGCTACACCCTGCCGGGCTTCGCCACCTCGGACACCACCAAGTCCAACGCCTGGGCCCTGATGCGGGCCCTGGGGGTCTCGGCGGAGGAGCTCGACATCAAGCCGGCGGCGCGGCAGATGCTGGCCGACTTGGGCCACCCGTTCTCCCGCGGCGAGGCGGTCTACGACATCACCTTCGAGAACGTGCAGGCGGGCCTGCGCACCGACTATCTGTTCCGCCTCGCCAACAAGGTCGGCGGCTTCGTGGTCGGCACGGGCGACCTGTCCGAGCTGGGGCTGGGCTGGTGCACCTATGGGGTGGGGGACCAGATGTCCCACTACAATCCCAACGGCTCGGTGCCCAAGACCCTGATCCAGCACCTGATCCGCTTCGTGGCCGATTCGGACGATGTGGACGCGGCCACCGGCGACCTGCTGCGCGCCATCGTGGCGCAGGAGATCTCGCCCGAGCTGATCCCCGGCGAAACGGCCCAGTCGACGGAGAGCGTCGTCGGGCCCTACGCCCTGCAGGACTTCAACCTCTACTACCTGACCCGCTACGGGTTCAGGCCGTCCAAGATCGCCTATCTGTCGTGGAACGCCTGGCGTGATGCGGCGGCCGGGGCGTGGCCGGCCAATACGCCCGACGCAGCGCGGGTCGCCTACGACCTGCCTGTGATCAAGCGCTGGCTTCGGCTGTTCCTGCAGCGCTTCTTCGCCAACCAGTTCAAGCGCTCGGCCATGCCCAACGGCCCCAAGATCTCCTCCGGCGGCTCCCTCTCCCCCCGCGGCGACTGGCGCATGCCGTCGGACGCCTCCGCCCGGGTGTGGCTGGACGAGCTGGAGCGGGGCGTGCCGGATTGACGGCATCCCCGTTGTGCGTCCTTCGAGACGCCCGAGTTCCTCGGGCTCCTCAGGATGACGAGTGGAGTGGACTGCACCAACCTTCGTCATGCTGAGGAGCGCGACGAAGTTGCGCGTCTCGAAGCACGCAGGTCAGTCCCGCAGCAGCTCGTTGACGCTGGTCTTCGACCGGGTCTGCGCATCGACCCGCTTGACGATGACGGCGCAGTAGAGGCTGGGGCCGTTGCCGGCGGGCAGGGTTCCCGGCACCACCACCGAATAGGCCGGCACCCGGCCGCGGAAGATCTCGCCGGTGTTGCGGTCGACGATCTTGGTCGAGGCCCCGAGGTAGACGCCCATGGAGAGCACGGCGCCCTCCTCGACGATGACGCCCTCGGCCACTTCCGAGCGGGCGCCGACGAAGCAGCCGTCCTCGATGATGGTCGGGTTGGCCTGCAGGGGCTCCAGCACCCCGCCGATGCCGACGCCGCCGGACAGGTGGACGTTCTTGCCGATCTGGGCGCAGGAGCCGACCGTGGCCCAGGTGTCGACCATGGTCCCCTCGCCGACATAGGCGCCGATGTTGACGAAGGAGGGCATCAGCACCGCGTTGCGGGCGACGTGCGCCCCGTGGCGGACCACCGAGCCCGGCACCTGGCGAAAGCCCGCCTCGCGGTAGGCCTCGTCCGACAGGCCGCCGAACTTCAGCGGCACCTTGTCCCAGCCGCCGCCGATGGCGCGGTTCTCGGACAGGCGGAAGCTGATCAGCACCGCCTTCTTCAGCCACTGGTGGACGATCCATTCGCCGTCCTTCTTCTCGGCGACGCGCAGACGGCCCTCGTCGAGCAGGTCCAGCGCCATGTCGACGGCGTGGCGGGTCAGGCCCTCGGTGGCCGGGCTCAGGGTGTCGCGCACCTCCCAGGCCGCTTCGACGGCGGCTTCGAGGTCGGAGACTTTCAGGGTGTCGGTCATCAGCTGTCCTGTCGGAGCCGCGCGCCCGCGAGGAAGGGGGCCAGGTGCTCGGTGCGGTGGTGGACGAAAGGGGCGGTGGAGGTCAAGGCGTGCGGCCCGACCAGAACGGTGGTCATACCCAGGGCGGCGGCGGGGGCGAGGTTGCGCTCGCTGTCCTCGAAGAAGGCCGCGCCGGCCGGCTGCACCGCGTGGCGCTGCAGCATGCGGTCGAAGGTGGCGACCTGGGGCTTGGGGATGTAGTCGGCCGCCTCGATGTGGAAGACGTCCTCGAACAGGTCGTCGATCTGCAGCTTGGCCAGGACCTGTTCGGCGTAGCGGCCGCCGGCGTTGGTGAAGACCAGCCGGCGCCCCTCCAGCCGCAGCAGCGCCGCGCGCAGGGCCGGGTCGGGGGACAGGCAGTCCATCGCCACGTCCTGCACCTCGGCGATGAAGGCGGCGGGCTCGACCCCGTGGAACTGCATCAGCCCAGCCAGGGTGGTGCCGTGCTCATGATAGTAGCGCTTCTGCAGGCTGCGGGCCTCGTCCCACGCCAGCCCCGTCTGACGCGCCACGAAGGCGGTCATCCGTTCGTCCACCAGGGCCATCATCTGGCAGGCGGGCGGATAGAGGGTGTCGTCCAGGTCGAACAGCCAGGTGTCGACCTGGCTCAGGTCGGCCCTAGCGTTCACGGCTGATCAGGGTCCCGGCGCCGTGCTCGGTGAACAGCTCGACCAGCATGGCGTGCGGGCGCCGGCCGTCCATGATGACCACGGCCTCGACCCCGGACTCCACCGCCGCGATGGCCGTCTCCAGCTTGGGGATCATGCCGCCCCGGGCGACGCCGTCGGCGATGGCCTTGCGGGCCTCCTCGACGCTCATCTCGCGGATCAGCTCGCCATTGGCGTCCAGCACCCCGACCACGTCGGTCAGCAGCAGCATCCGCTTGGCCTTCAGGGCCGCGGCCAGGGCGCCGGCCACGGTGTCGGCGTTGACGTTGTAGGTCTCGCCGTCCTCCGACACGCCGATCGGCGCCACCACCGGCACATAGTCCTCGTCGGCGTACATCAGGGCGGTGAGGATCTTGGGATCGACCTTGGACGGCTCGCCCACGAAGCCGAAGTCCACCGTCTCCTCCTCGCCGGTGCGGGGGTTCTTGCGGGTGCGCTCCACCCGCGTGACGGTCATCAGCCGGGCGTCCTTGCCGGACAGGCCGACGCCGCGCACGTCGGACACCGCGCCGGCGCGGTTGATCCAGTGCACGATCTCCTTGTTGATCTGGCCGGAGAGGACCATCTCGGCCACTTCCATGGTGGCCGCGTCGGTGACGCGCAGGCCGTCGATGAAGGTCGACTTGACCCCCGCCTTCTCCAGCATGCGGCTGATCTGCGGCCCGCCCCCATGGACGATCACCGGATGCAGGCCCAGAAGGCGCAGCAGCACCGCGTCGGCGGCGAACTTCTGCGCCACCGTGTCCTCGCCCATGGCGTGGCCGCCGTACTTTATGACCACGGCCTCGCGATCATATTCCTGGATATAGGGCAGGGCCTCGGCGAGGGTATGGGCCGTGGCCCAGCCGGGCTCGTCGGGGGTGTCGCTATCCATGCGCGGCCCCATAGCCGAAACGGCGGCGCGGGGCCATCGTCGATGCGTGATAAGGAGCCGTCGTGGCCAAGGAATCCCCGTCCGCCTGGTTCGACCGCATCAGCGTGCGTCTGGTGCAGTGGCTGGTGGTGATCGCCATCGTCGTGGCGATGGCCTGGTTCGGGCGCTGAACCCGTCCTAGGTCGGCGGCAGCAGGGTCGGGGTCGGCTCGGGCAGGAGGCCGGCGGCCAGGGCGATCTCGGCGCGCAGTTCGGGCAGGCCGGTGCCCTTTTCCGACGAGGTGACGGCGATGCGCGGGAAGGCGGCGGCGCGCTTGGAGATGGCCTTCAGCGTGGCGGCGGCGACCTTCTCCACGTCAGACGCCGGGCGCAGCTTGTCGATCTTGGTCAGCACGATCTGGTAGGACACCGCCGCCAGGTCGAGGGCGTCCAGGGCCTCGTTGTCCTCGCGCTTGAGGCCATGGCGGGCGTCGATCAGAAGATAGACCCGCTTCAGATTGACCCGCCCGCGCAGATAGCTGCGGCCGAGGTTCTGGAACTTGTTGACGGTGGACTTGGACGCCTTGGCGAAGCCGTAGCCGGGCAGGTCGACCAGCCGGATCTGCTCGTCGAGGACGAACAGGTTCACCTCGCGGGTGCGGCCCGGTTCGTTGGAGGCCCGCGCCAGCTTGTTCTGGCCGACGAGGCCGTTGATCAGGCTCGACTTGCCGACGTTCGAGCGACCGGCGAAGGCCACTTCCGGCAGGTCGGGCGGGGGCAGCTGCTCGATCTTGGCGCAGCCCATCATGAAGGTCGCCGGTCGGGCGAACAGGATCCGGGCCGTCTCCAGCGACTCCGGATCGAAGGGGTCGTCCACCTCTAAGCCTTCGCCGTCTTGAAGCGGCCGAGGAAGTTGTCGATCGGGTTCTCGACCTTCAGGCGGTGCATGATGATGTACTGCTGGCCGATGGTGAACAGGTTCGAGAACGTCCAATAGAGCAGCAGACCCGCCGGCGAGCGCGCCAGGGTGAAGGTGAAGATGACCGGGAAGAACTGGAAGATCAGCTTCTGGGTCGGATCGGTCGACGGCGGCGGGCTCATCGCCGTAGTCAGCCACATGGTGAAGCCGTAGAGGAACGGCAGCACGCCGATGTGCAGCGGCCCGTCCAGGAAGCCGCCGATCAGCGGCGTCGTCGCCGGGTTCCACGGAATCAGGCCGAACAGGTTCAGTACGGTGGTGCTGTCGGGCGCCGACAGGTCGCGGATCCAGGCGACGAAGGGCGCGTGCCGCATTTCCAGGGTGACGAACAGGACCTTGTACAGGGCGTAGAACACGGGGATCTGCAACAGCAGCGGCAGGCAGCCGGCCAGCGGGTTCACCTTCTCCCGCTTGTACATCTCCATGATTTCCTGCTGCTGTTTGGCAGGGTCCTTCTCGTTCTTCTTTTTGATCTCCTCCATCTTCGGCTGGAGCTTCTTCATCTTGCTCATCGACTCGTAGGACTTGTTCGCGAGCGGGAAGAACAGCGTCCGGACGGTGATGGTGAGCAGCAGGATGGCGACGCCGAAGTTGCCGACGGCGCTGTGGAACTTCTCGAGCAGCCAGAAGATCGGGCGGGTCAGGAACCAGAAATTGCCCCAGTCCACCGCCTTGTCGAAGCGGGGGATGCCGAGGGCCTTCTCGTAATCCTGCAGGATCGAGACCTTCTTGGCGCCGGCGAAGACGCGGCTGGTCTGGGTGGTCTGCATCCCCGGCGCGAGGTTGCGGGCGGGGGCGACGAAATTGGCCTCGTAGACGTCGACGCCGTTGACGGAGGAGACGCGGAAGGCACCCTGGACCTGCTCGTTCTGCTCGGGCGCGACGGCGGCCAGCCAGTACTTGTCGGTGATGCCGAGCCAGCCGCCGGTGGAGGCGCCGGCGTCGAGGCCCTTCTTCTTCCAGTCCTTGAACTTGAGCAGCTTGTCGATGCCCCCGAGGTGGCCGACGGCGCCCTCGTGCAGGATCATGTTGTTGGTCACGTCGGCCGGCAGGCCCTGGCGCTGCACGGAGGCGTAGGGCGCCAGCTGCACGGGCGCGGCGCCCCGGTTCACCACCGTGTCGACGACGGTGAACATGTAGCGGTCGTCGACCGAGACGGTCCGGTTGAACTGCAGGCCCTGGCCGTTGTTCCAGGTCAGGACGATCGGCATGTCGGGGCCCAGCTCCGTGCCCGACGCCAGGGTCCACACGGTGGCCGGGGTCGGCAGGACGGCGCTGCCGGTCCACCCGAGGTCGGCGAAATAGGCCTGTTTGGCTCCTTCGGGGCGGAACAGCTCAACCGGCGGCGAGGCCTTGTCGATGGTCTGGCGATAGCCCTTGAGCAGCAGGTCGTCGATCCGGCCGCCCTTGAGCGAGATGGAGCCCATCAGCAGGGGCGTCTCGACGCGCACCCGCGGGCTCTGGGCCAGGGCGGCGGCGCGGTCCACGAAGACGGCGGCGCCGGCCGGGGCGGCGGCGATCGGGTTGGCGGCGGCGGCGGCGGCCCGAGACTGGGCCTCGGCCTGACGCTTCTGCTGCTGCGGCCCCAGCACGAACATCTGGTAGGCCAACATGATCGCCACGGCGCAGACCACGAAAATCATCGTGTTGCGCGAATTGTCCTGTTCCATCGACGCTTTTCGTAACCGTGAGGCGGAGCCGTCAGGCGGGCCTGGGTGGTGCGGGGGGTCGCGTCTTGCGCGCGGGTTCGTCGCCGCCGGCGGCGAGGCTTATCAGCGCGCTTTTCATATCGTCAAGCAGGCGCGCCCAGTCGCGCGTGGTCACGCTCGCCCGGGCGACCACCACATAGTCGTGCGCGGGCAGGCCGTGAAGGGGCACAAGGACGCGGGCGGCCTCGCGCAGGCGCCGTTTGGCCCGATTGCGGGTGACCGCGTCGCCGATCCGCTTGGTGGCCGTGAAGCCGACGCCGATCCGGCCTGGGTCCGGCGCCTCGGTGCGGGGCGCGACCTGCACCAGCACGGCGCCGCGGGCCAGACTGCGGCCCTTGGCGACGGCGAGGAACTGCCAGCGCTTCTTCAAGCGCTCCAGCTTCGGCGGAATGGGAAGTGAGGCGTCGAGGGTCAAGACCTGCACGCCTTCTGCGGCCCGGCCTGGCGGCCGGGCGAAAGCCAACCTAGGCGGTCAGCTTCTTGCGGCCCTGCGCGCGGCGGCGCTGGATGATCTTGCGGCCGTTTTTGGTGGCCATGCGCGCGCGCCAGCCGTGACGGCGGGCTCGCACGAGCCGGCTGGGTTGAAAGGTGCGCTTCACAACAAGGCTCCCGACGCGTTCTCGAAATTGAGCGGGGGTGGATAGGCGAGAACCCTGCCCGTGTCAACGTTGGCGGGCGCCTTGCTGCTGCGCTTTGCCCAGAGCCCGGAGCATGCTTATTCGGCCCCGATGAACCACCCGATCCCGCCCGAGGCCGACTACGACGACGTCGCGACCGAGGCCGCACCCCAACTGTGGCGCCGCTGGTTGAAGTTCCTGCCGATCCTGGTGATCGCCATGGGCCTTGTGCTGATCGTCTCGACAGGACTCTACCGCTATCTGTCGATCGAGATGCTGGAGGCCAAGCGCCAGGACCTGCAGGCGGCGGTCGTCGCCCACCCGGCGCGCAGCGTCCTGATCTACATGGTCGCCTATATGGTCATGGTGGCCTTCTCGGTGCCGGGGGCGATGATCATGACCATGGCCGGCGGTTTCCTGTTCGGCCCCTGGCTGGGCAGCGCCTCGGCGGTGGCCGGCATGACCGCCGGCGCCCTGATCATGTTCTGGGTCGCCCGCTCGGCCCTGGGAGAGATCATCCGCAAGCGGGCCAAGACGGGCGGGCTGATCGAGAAGATTCAGTTGGGCGTGAAGGCCAACGCCTTCACCTATCTGCTCGTGCTGCGTCTGATCCCGGCGGTGCCGTTCTGGCTGTGCAACATCGCCGCCGGCTTCGTGCCCATGCCGGTGCGCACCTATCTGGCGGCGACGGTGCTCGGCATCATCCCGTCGACGGTGATCTATTCCAGTATAGGCTCCGGCCTGGGCCACGTGTTCGACAAGGGCGAAAAGCCGAACCTGGGGCTGCTGACCGACCCGCAGGTCTTTGTGCCGCTGATCGGCCTGTGCCTGCTGTCGGTGATCCCGCTCGTGCTTCATGCGTTGAAGGCCCGCCGGCGCCCCGCCGTGATCGAGGCCCCGTGAAGGTGCGCACCCGGAGCGTCGCGGCTGTGTCCCTGCGCGGGCGGCTGGTCTAAGATGCGCCCCACCCCGCCCGAGGCCTTCGCCGCCGGGCTCCGGCCGCTTAGACGAGGGCGAATGGCCCACTGGCCCCCCGACCTGTCCCTGCCCAGGATAGCTCGGCCCCGGCTCTCCCGGCTCAAGCTCTCCCGGCCGACGCTGTCGTGGCCGGGCGGCCTGTCGGCGCGGCTGCTGCTGCTCACGGCCCTGTTCGTGATGTTGGCGGAACTCCTGGTGCTGGGGCCGTCCCTGGCCGCCTTCGAGGAAGGCTGGCTGACCGACCGGGTGCGGGCGGCCGAACTGGCCTCCCTGGCCGTCGAGGCGGCCCCTGCGGGCGTGGTCTCGGACGAGCTGGCCGGGGAGCTGCTCGAAGGCGCCGGCGTGGTGTCGGTGGCGGTGCAGAGCGAGGGCGTGCGCCGCCTGCTGCTGGCGGCTCCGCGGCTGGCCCGCACGCCGGAGCTGATCGACCTGCGCCGCCGCAACGTCGTCGAATGGCTGGCCGCGCCGTTCCGCACCCTGGCCCCCATCGGGTCGCGCGGCGTCCTGCGGGTGGTGGCGACGCCCCGCTTCCGCACCGGCGACTTCGTGGAGATCCTCACCCCCGTCGAGCCCCTGCGCCGCGACCTGTTCGGCTATCTGCTGCGCCTGCTCGGCGGCACGGCCTTCATCTCGGTGGTGGCGGGGGTGCTGGTCTATCTCTCCCTCAACGCCTTCCTGGTTCGGCCGATGCGGCGGATCACAGAATCGATGGAGCGCTTCCGGGCCCGGCCCGAGGACCCCGAGGGCCAGATGAAGCCGTCCGGCCGCCACGACGAGATCGGGCGCGCCGAGACCGAGCTGTCACGCATGCAGGACGAACTGCGCGCCGCCCTGCAGTCCCGCGCCCGGCTGGCGGCCCTGGGCGAGGCGGTGGCCAAGATCAATCACGACCTCAGGAACATGCTGACCTCGGCCCAGATGGCCTCCGAGCGCCTCGCCGATTCCGGCGACCCGCGGGTGACCAAGGCGCTTCCTCGCCTGGAAAGAGCCTTGGACCGAGCCGTGACCCTGGCCCAGCAGGTGCTTGACTACGGTAAGAGCGAGGAGCCCGAGCCCAAGCCCCGCACCCTGGGCCTCGCCGCCGCCGCCGAGGCCGCCGCGGAGGACGCCGGGCTGACCCGCGGCGATCTGGCGCGCGAGGGCGTGCCCCTGCGCCTCGAGGTCCCCGACGGCTTCACCATCGAGGCCGACCCCGACCAGTTTCACCGGCTGCTGGTCAATCTGTTCCGCAACGCCCGCGAGGCGATCGAACAGAACCCCCGCGACGGCGTTCCGGGCTGGGTGCAGGTGGCGGGCTTCGAGCGGGAGGGCGTGAAGGTGGTCGAGATCGCCGACAACGGACCGGGCGTGCCCGAACGGGCCAAGGACAAGCTGTTCCAGCCCTTCGTCGGCTCGGGCCGCGCCGGCGGCACGGGCCTGGGCCTGGCCATCGCCCGCGACATCGCCCGCGCCCATGGCGGCGAGCTCGAACTCGTCCGCTCCGCCGCCGATGGGGCGGCCTTCGAATTGAGGCTGCCCGGAGCCCTGGCGTGAGCGTCGCCTTCACCAAGGAAGGCGACCTGGAGTCGACGGCCGCCGACCTGCCCGACCGCCCGATCTCGCCGCACGCGAACCTGGTCACCCCGGACGGCCTGGCCCTGATCGAGGCGGCGCTGGCCGAGGCCAGAACCGCCTATTCGGCCGCCCGCCAGGCCGGGGACGTCCAGGGCGACCGCACCGCCATGGCCCGCGCCACCCGCGACCTGCGCTACTGGTCGGCCCGCCGGGCCTCGGCCCAGGTGATCGAGCCCCCGGCTGACCAGGACGTGGTGCACTTCGGCTCCACCGTCACCCTCGACCGCGACGACGGCCGCCGCCAGGTGTTCCGCATCGTCGGCGAGGACGAGGCCGATCCGGCCAAGGGCGCGGTCTCCTATGTCTCCCCCCTGGCCCGCGCCCTGATGGGCAAGGCCGTCGGCGACGAGGCCATGGTGGGCGGCGGCGAGGTGGAGATCGTGGCGATCGCCTAGGGCGTGGTCAGCCGCCCGATCAGGAAGTCCATGAACCGCGCGTCCTCGACCTCCACCGCCACCTTGGCGTTGGCGACGAAGGGGCTGAGTTCATTGGTCGTGCGCCGGTCCCCGTCCACCAGGGCGGAGCGGCGGCGGGGCGTGCGTCGATAGCCCAGGCTCATGCCGGCGCTGAACTCGCCCGCTGTCTCGATCTCGATCTCGACGTCGGCCCAGGTGAACAGGGACGGGTCGATGACGCTGGCCAGGGCCATGGAGTCGTGCGCCCGCGCCTGGCCGCCGTCGGCCCCCGTGCGGCGGTTGGCCGCCAGGGACGCCCGCATGATCCGGCCCGAGGCCCGGCCCCAGGCGGTCGGGGCCTGCTCGAGCCGGGTGATCTGAGCCTCGGAGAAGGCGGTCTTGCGGGTCACGTCGAGGCCCACCATGCGGATGGGCGCGCCGGCCTGGAAGACGGCCCTGGCGGCCTCGGGGTCGGTGTAGAAGTTGAACTCGGCCGCCGGGGTGATGTTGCCGCCCGACAGGGACCCGCCCATGACGGTCAGGCCACGGATCAGCCGCGGCAGCTCCGGGTCGGCCTGGAAGGCGTCGGCGATATTGGTCAGCGGCCCCAGCGCGACCAGCGTGATCTGGCCCGGCGCGGCGCGGACCCTGCGGCGGATCAGGGCCGCCGCCGGCTCGGTGACGGGGCGCAAGGAGGGGGCCGGGAAGTCCACCCCGCCAAGGCCGTTGTTTCCATGGGCGTAGGCGGCGGTCATCAGCCGGCGGCGGAGCGGCTTGGCGGCGCCCGCCGCGACGGGAATGTCGCCGCGCCCGGCGATCTCCAGCAGGCGCAGGGCGTTGGGCAGGGTCGTCTCCAGGGCGACGTTGCCGGCGACGACGGTCAGGGCCTCGACCTTCAGCTCCGGCGAGCGCAGGGCGAGGAAGATGGCGAGGGCGTCATCCACCCCCGGATCGGCGTCGATGATCATCCGCTGGGGCGGCGGCGACGCGCCGGTCAGGCCGACCGCGGCGGAGAGGGCGATGAGTCGGCGGCGCGTGAGCAAGCGTAGGTTCCTAAGCAGCCCCCACGCCGTCATCCCCCGGCCTGTCCGGGGGACCCAAGCCACGTCTTGGATATAACGACGCCGACGCTCAATCCCAACTTGCTTGGGTCCCCCGGATCACGGCTTCGCCGCGCCCGGAGGATGACGGGGTTTTGAGCGCGATGTTCGCGCTCAAAACCCCAGCGCTATGCCTTCGCGCCGGGGGTCGGCGGCGCCGCGGACGCCGCCCGCGACCACCTCCATGCCGTGCAGGCCCGAGCCCTCGCCCCGGCCGCCCTGGACGTTGACGCCCATGGCCTTGAGCTGCTCGGCGATGGCCGGGTCGAAGCTGGTCTCCAGCCCCGTCACGTCGCCGCGGGCCACCACATTGGGCAGGCCGATCGCGTCCGGGAGCGGGAGCTTCCACTCCAGCGTGCCGACCAGGACCTTGCTGACATAGGCCAGGATCGAGTTGCCGCCCGGCGAGCCGATGGTCATGACGAACTTGCCCTGCCGGTCCATCACGATGGTCGGGCTCATGCTGGAGCGCGGCCGCTTGCCGGGCCCCACCGCATTGGCCGCCGGCTTGCCCTCCGCATTGAGCGGAGCCAGGGAGAAGTCGGTCAGCTGGTTGTTGAGGAAGAAGCCGTCGACCATCCGGCCGGTGCCGAAGATGCTTTCGACCGTGGTGGTCATGGCCAGGACGTTGCCGTCCGCGTCCATGATGGCGAAGCTGGAGGTGCCGCCGGGCTCGAGGGTGCGGTCCGGCCCCAGGGCCATGGCCCCCAGCGGTTCGCCGTGGGCCACGGTCTTGGCCGATGTCGGACCGATCAGGGCGGCGCGGGCCTTGAGGTAGGCCGGGTCGTACAGCCCCTTCAGCGGCACGTTCACGAAGGCCGGGTCGCCCATGAAATGGTCGCGGTCGGCGTACATCAGCCGGCTGGCCTCGGCGAACTGGAACCAGCCGCGGGCGTCGCCCTTGTGGGCCGCGATGTCGGTGTTCTCGATGATGCCGAGGAACTCCAGCACCGCCGCCCCGCCGGAGGGCAGCTGCGGCGTGCAGACGACGTAGACGCGGAACGGCCGGCACAGGGCCTCGGTCTTCTTGGGCTTGTAGCCGGCGAGGTCGGCCAGGGTCATGGTCGAGGGCAGGGGGGCGGCGCCCACCCGGGCGACGATCTTCTGCGCCGTCGGGCCCTTCAGCAGGGCGTCCGGCCCCTGGGTGGCGATGCGGCGCAGGGTGTCGGCGTAGGGCGCGTTCACCAGCCGGTCGCCGGCGACGTACTTGGTCCCGTCCGGCTTGGTGAAATAGGCCGTCACGTCGGGCTGGTTCGACTGGGGGAAGCCGCCGCTGGCCAGAAAGCCCGCCAGGCGCGGGCTGACGATGAAGCCCTCGGCGGCCAGGGTCGTGGCTTCGCCGAACAGGTCCTTCCACGGCAGGCGGCCATAGTCCTTCTGGGCCGCGTAGAGCATGGCGACGGCGCCGGGCACGCCGGTGGCCCGGCCGCTGGTCACGGCCTGGCCAAAGGGCACGGGCTTGCCGTCGGGCCCCAGGAACATGTCCGGCCCGGCGCCGGCCGGGGCGACCTCGCGGCCGTCGTAGGCGACCACCTTCCGGGCCTTGGCGTCGTAGAGGATCATGAAGGCGCCGCCGCCGATGCCCGAGCTCTGGGGCTCGACCAGGCCCAGCACGGCCTGGATCGCCACCGCGGCGTCGACCGCGCTGCCGCCCTCGCGCAGCACCTTCAGCCCGGCGCGCACCGCCAGGGGATTGGCCGCCGAGACCATGGTCCTGGGCGCGGTGAAGGTCTTTTCGGCCAGGGTCGGCGCGGCGCCGGCGCCGGATGCGGCGGGAGGGGCGGCCGCAACCGGCATGGGCGCGGGCGACGGTCCGCTCCGCTGCGCCTGGGCGACGCACGCGGCGAGGGCGAGGCTCGCGGCAAGGCTGGCGATCAGGCGAATACGCATCCGGCGCTCCTTGAGGGTACAGCGCCCTCCTTAAACCCAGGGGGCCCGGCAGCGGAACGGATATGACATCATAAGCGGAGCCGCAGATCGCGGCGCCTCCGATCCGAACCCCGCTTGCATCCGCCGCGCGCAATCGGTAGGTATCCCGCCCTCGCCGGGGCCTTTGGTCCTGACGCAGTGCGCGCCCGTAGCTCAGCTGGATAGAGCATCAGACTACGAATCTGAGGGTCGGACGTTCGAATCGTTCCGGGCGCGCCAATTTTCTCAAAAAATTCAACAACCTAGGCTCTCTACTCGAAGGAGCCCCAACCTATAATTGGCATTAGGTTGGGTTTTAGGTTGGGGTTTGGGCGGAAACGACAGGAGAACACCCTCAATCTCACGCTAGGGTTGGCAAACATGCGATCCGCTTCGACATTCAGATCGCGCCCCGACTCACCAGTGCACTCCGCAGGACTGCCGTCCCTATCGAGCTAGATGGCCAAAGATTTGGTGGCACAAGCCAGCAATTACGGTGAAATGCCGGACCGTGGGTGGCGTGGGTGTCGTCCTGGTTGGCCAACCGAGGCTGGCTTGGCGGACCCTCGAACTCCGTCATGATCAAATACGCGCCCTTGCGCGCCATCGGAACCTGGGGCGCCCCCCTCTTTGTCAGTCAATACGGAGGGCGTTTCCTTGTCGGCTTTTGCGGTCTCGCCATCGCCGTAGACCACCTTGAGGCCCGCGAATGGCTTTCCCCTCAGTTTGGCCTGACGGGCAGGTCTCCCCCCAACCGAGCAGGGGTCGGCCAGCGGCGACAGCTCAATTTGCCGCTACGCACCGCGTTGCGCCCGGCCCCAGCATGTCATGTCGAACTTCGGACCTCGCTTTCCTCGGCGTTCGACTCCAGCACCTTGTTGGTGTTGGTCTTCACCCGGTCGACGGGGCTCACGGCAAAGAAGCCGTTGTCGTAGACGACCGAGACGATCGCACCGGCCCGGGCTGTGAAGGTCTTGCTCTCCAGTGCAGGCTCGCCGTTGGTGGTCGCCGCAAGCGGCCGCTTAAGGCTGATCTTGATCTGGGGCCTGTCACTCTGCGGCTTGGTGGTGTCAATCAGCAGTGGTGATCGGCTGGCGAGGGTTGGGCCGAAAGCTTGGCCGCTAAGTGAGCTCTCAGCTTATGGGCCGCCCTATCGGCATCCGGCTAGACTGGTATACACTACGTTTTTCGTCGGCAGCCATGGATCGCATTAGAGAGCGCTTGAAAGGCACTGACAATGGAGCTTCGAGGTCCGACCCGTCCATTTGAAGGCGCGAGAACGTTGACCTAGCTGGACAGTAAACGCTTACGGATCCAGACGCGTGCCGGTCTCTCCCAGATCGCGTGGATGATCGATCCTCCAACGATCGAGAGCGCGAGTAGGGCGGCTACTTCCCATCCGGCCAGGAGATAGCGACTGTCTCCATCCATCCGCAGGGCATGAGCGTTCCTCCAGATCGTGATCAAGGGCAGATGGGTTAGGTAGATGGCGTACGAAGCCTCGCCCAGGAATAAGGCCGCGGGGTGGGCGAGGGGGCCGTCAGCCCCCGCTCTAGACAGCATCGCCAGGCAGAAGATCATCACGGCGCCTGCCACGACGATCAGCGGTTCGGCCACGCCAGCATGCATCAGCCCGAGAAGCATCGCGATCGAGGTTGCAGCCGCGGCGATGGCGACCGGCCGGGAGAACGTCATTTTCAGACTGAGAGCGTGAAGCCCGATGCCGGCGAGGAAGGTGGGGACGATGCGCATCACGCCTAGGTTCTCCTGAGCGTGCAGCACGGTCTCGCCAAATGCGGACCGATAGGCCACGTCCATCGCCGCGAAGATCGCAATCGACAGAGCGAGGAGCACGATTGGCCGCCTCCGCAGCTTCAACCCGACTAGCGCGAAGGGCGGGAAGAGGAGATAGGCGAACCATTCGGCGGAGAGCGACCAAGACGGGCCGTTCCATTCGACCTGACCCGGGCTCGGTCCCCAGGATTGCACGAGAAGTGCGGTTCTGATGAAGCCGGCCAGCGAGTAGTTGGCCTGATTGAAGCCCTGCCCGAAGGCGAGGGCGGCCACGGCCACGGCCCCCATCATGCCCAAGATGGCGATGTGTGCGGGATAGATGCGGGCCAGCCGCGCCACCAAGAAGCGCCGATGGCTGTAACGCCGCTCCTCGAATTGCCGGGTATAAACCAGCGACAGCACGAAGCCAGACAGCATGAAGAACATCTCCACGCCGAGACGGGAGCGTTCGATCAGGGCCGTGTACTCCCGGGTAGGGAATGCCCAGATCAGTTCTAGGTGAAACAGCACCACGCCAAGGGCGAATAGGAAGCGGATGCTGGTGAGGGCGGGCAGGATCTGCTGTGCACTCAGGGCTTCGCGTTGGGTGTCGTCGCGAACGGTCGGGTGCGCGCCGGCGGCGGCAGCCGTCGACGACGCTGCGGAGCGTCGAAATAGAGGCATCTGAGGTCTCGGATATGTGGGCCGAGCCAGGCGCAGCCGGCTACGGCGCGTTAATCAGGCGATTGGACGCAACAGATCTTTGGCGGTCGATCGGGCGCCGCCCACCATGAACTCGTCGTCGAAGCAGAGCGGGTCAAAGATAGGGACATCCTGTCCGCCGGCGCTTGCAGAAGTGGCGAAGTGGGAATAATCGGCACCATCTGCGCACCTTCAGCGTGATGATGGTGATCCGCAGCGCCCTCGCTCAACTCGGCGTCCGTCTCGAAATGGGCGTCGTCGTGCGAATATTGGCTAGTGTCATGTCCGATGAGGGCGCCGGCTATGGCGGAGGGCGCATGCGCCAGTCCGGCGGAATGGTGGGTCTGATCGACAAACGTCACGTTCCACTGCACCATCAAAAGTGCGCATAGCAGGATGCACAGCGTTGCAAGCGCGCCCCGATGGCGGCAATGGAAGTCAGATCGCGAACGAACGGCTCCTATCGTCACAACGCACCTGCGATCTGCCGCCCTTGGAGGCGCTCGGCCAAAAGCTGTCGGGCTCGTCGCACGCGGATCTCAACCGCTTTTTCGGTGATGCCCAAAGCGGCTCCGGCTTCTCGCTGGCTGAGGCCAGTGACGGTCACCATGACGAGCGGAATGCGGAACTTGTCAGGAAGGCCCTGCAAGGCGATCGAGACCTGCCGCAGTTGCGCGCGCAACTCGAGCGTCTCTGCGCCGGCGAGCGGGTCTTCGACGTTTAGGACTTCATCTTGATCGAAAGCCGGGCCTTCGCTCCACCACCGCTTGCTTCGTTTGTGGCGTCGCCAGTCGCGCGCCTTGTTGGCCGTTATGACCGTCACCCACGCGACGAACGGCTTTGAAAGATCGTATTCAGCCAGCGCTCGCCATGCGCTGACGAGGGCCTGCTGGACGACGTCTTCCACTTCGTCGGGCGTGACGCCCAACGCCTTGGCTGTCCGGGCAAGACGAGGTCCATGGCGCCGCGCGAGCGCGGTGAAGGCGCTTTGGTCGCCGCTCAACGAACGGACGACCAGCACAGGATCGGGTTCGTTCCCCGCGTTCACGGGTCGCGAGTGAGCGCGTCGACGAGGACAGCGTCGTAGGTGGCGCGGTGCTGGGGATCCAGCGCCGCGCGCATCTCGAAGATGTGCTCCAGCGTGACCCTTTGGAGTTCTCCGGCGGAATCTTCGACCGCCTTCGATGCGCCGATTGCGTCGGAAGACAACTCAGGGTCCCGCTTGATCGAGGCGGCGAGGCGCCAATTGGCGGCGCGAATGCTCAACTGAATATCGTTGCGACGCTGACTGTACCGATCCTCCGCAAGCTCAAGCCGCGCTCTCTCCGCGTCTGACAACTTGAATCGACTGTGGATCACGTCGTGGAGGTTGGTTGACTGAGCGTGGGCGTGGCGCACCGCCCAAGAGACCCCCGTTGCGGCAGTCGCGCCGAGCACCGCGGCGACAACCAGCGCGAGCCACCCGATCCTCATCAGCTTCGCCTATCAAAAAATAATGCTGCAGCGGTGCCGTTCTGGGCGGCTGGTAGCATCACTGCAGTCTGTGGGAGCTGGCGTGTTTCGCTCATGCCACCGACCACGCCCCCTGTGAGCACCGCCATCAACGTGAGTGCGCCATAAGTCAGTCCCGTGCGGCGTCTTCCCAAGACTTTAGGGGCGCGCTCGAACGCGAGGCGCGTCTCAAGTCGTTGTGCGGCGCTTTCATCGAAGTCGGCGTCGTCGCCAAGCCTAGCCAGCCAGTGGTCCACGTCGGTCATCACGACCTCCTTCAGGGACGGTTCCAATTAGTAGTACGGCGCAGCCACATGACTGCCCTCCGCGACGAACCATTTTTTAGATTTTGAGGGGCGCGCCCCTCCGCTGGCGTAATCCAAGTAGACGGGGTGTGTTAAGGTGAGGTCAGTACGGATGTTGTCTTCGAAACGTCCTGCATGGAGATACGTGGCATACGCGTTGCCCGTAGCGGTCGTGGCTTGGGGTGGAGCTATCCGAGCTGAACCCGTTCCCGCCTACGCTCAATTGCTGCGTGAGGCCCAGACTTCCGCTCCGGCGCTTGCGGAAAGGGCCGCCAACGTTCGTTCTGCTGAGGGATTGGCTGATCAGGCCGGCTATCGCCCCAACCCTACCGTCTCGCTCGATGTCGAGAACGTTGTGGGCACGCGCCCATACCGAGGCTTTTCACAGGCTCAGAACACCCTCACCGCCAGCCAGACCCTGGAGCTGGGCGGCAAACGCGCCGCTCGCATTGCCGCAGGGCGAGCCTCGGTCGAGGCCTCCCGGGCTCAGCAACGGCAAGCCCTGGCCGACTTCGGCTATGACCTCGCCCTCGCCTATGTGACCGCCGAAGCCGCACAAACACGGGCCGATCTGCTTCGCCAAGATCTCGAACGGGCGGCCGACGATCTGCGCGTGGCCCGCGCTCTGGTTGACGCCGGCCGCGAGGCTGATCTGCGCGCCGTGCAGGCGCAGGCGGCAGTGAGCGCGACTCGCGCTGAACTCCAGCTGGCTCGGGCCGACGCGGCCGAGGCTCTGGGCCGGCTATCCGCCATGGTAGGCGCGCCCGCGCCCTACACGTCGATCGGTCCTCTGCTGCTGCCGGGAGCGAACGCGCTCGCGATACCCACGGGCGAGCCGCCCACCTCGACGCCTGCAGTCCTAGCGGCGGAGGCCGAACGCGACGCCGCCGTTCGTAGGATCAATGTCGAGCGAACGCGCGCCACGCCGAACGTGACTGTGTCCCTGGGCGTACGTCGTCTTGAGGGCGAAAACGCCACGAATTTCGTCGGTGGAGTGGCCGTTCCATTTCCTCTTTTCGACCGCAACCGTGGGGCCATCTCGTCTGCATTGGCCGATCGAGATGCTGCCGACGCGCGGGTGAACGCGGCGCGGCTCGAGGCCGAGGCGAGTTGGCGAGCCGGTATCTTTCGGGCTGGCGCATCGCAAGACGGCCTTCTGGCTGCGATCGAAGGCGAATCCGCCGCCGCCGAAGGCTACCGGCTGGCCCGGATCGGCTACGAAGCCGGGCGGACGCCTCTCGTTGAATTATTGAATGCGCGTCGCGCTCTCACAGAGGCCCAAGCGCGCACTCTAGATGCTCGGACCCAGAGGATCAGGGCCGACGCCACCCTGGCCCGCCTAGCTGGCCGTACCCCCTTCGGAGATGCACGATGAGCCTGCGACAGCCGCAGAACACCCGCTGGCTCGCCATTGGCGGAGTTGTAGTCATCGCCACTGCCGCCGGCTTTGGCCTTGCGCGCCTCACCAGCAAGCCAGAGCCAGTTGCACCTGAGCCGCCTGCCGCCGAGGCGGCGGTAAAACCCGAGAGCGCTAATATCGCCGTCCTGGCGCAGAATCTCGCGACCATGCAGATCGCGGTGGAGCCGGTACGCGTTGGTAACTTCGCTGCAGACATCCAGGCGCCGGGAACGGTCGCGTCGGCGCCCAACGGCGAGGGGGTGGTGACAGCGCAGGCTGCCGGCACGGTCATCCGTCTCACCAAGCGACTCGGCGACCAGGTGCGCGCCGGCGAGGTGATCGCCCAGGTCGCCAGTCGTGAGGCGGCCTCCATGGCGTCCGACCGCGCCGTAGCCGAGAGCCGGGCGGCATTGGCGCGTTCGACCTTGGCCAGGGAGCGCAACCTGTTCGAACAGCGGGTTACGCCGCGCCAGGACCTGGAGAATGCGCAAGCGCAGGTGGCGGCGGCCGAAGCCGAAGCCCGGCGCGCCCGAACCGCAGCATCGACCGCCCACGTTTCCGGTGATGGACGCTCGCTGTCGGTCGTCAGTCCGATCAGCGGCCGAGTCACGGCAGAAAGCACCGCGCTCGGCGCCTACGTCCAGCCTGAGACCGAGCTATTCCGCGTCGCGGATCCCCAGTTCATTCAGATCGAAGCGGCTGTCCCTGCCCTGGATGCGACTCGCGTACGGGCAGGCGACCTGGCTCGGGTCTCCGCAGGCGAGGGTGCCGGCTATACGGCGGTGGTCCGTTCAGTGACGCCCACGCTTAGTAGCGAAACACGGGCGGCGACCGTCATCCTGACCCTTACGGGCGGTGGCGGTGAGGCTCTCGCGCCAGGACAGGCTGTCCAAGTCCAGATCGCTCCGAAAACTGCGGGGCCAGCTGGGGCAATCATCCCTGAGGACGCCATTCAGAACATCGACGGCCGGGAAGTGGTGTTCGTGCGGACTGCCACCGGCTTCAGAATTCAACCCGTCACCGTCGCATCCCGCAATGGCGGCAGCGCTTCGATCACGTCGGGCTTGTCGGGCGGCCAGCAGATCGCGACCCGCAATGCATTTTTGCTGAAGGCTGAGGCCAAGAAGCCTTCGGAAGGCGAAGAATGATCAACAGTATCCTTTCGCTCTCAGTCCGCGCCCGTTGGCTGATCGTCTTCATCACGGCAATCATCGCGGTTTTCGGCGCGTGGCAAATGACGCTGCTGCCGATCGACGTCACGCCGGATATCACCAACAAGCAGGTCCAGATCAACACGGTGGTCCCCACCTTGGGGCCGCTCGAAATCGAGAAACGCGTCACCTTCCCCATCGAAACGGCGCTGGCCGGCCTGGATGGCGTGCTGACAACCCGATCGTTCTCTCGCAATGGGTTCAGCCAGGTCACCGCGGTCTTCAAGGAAAGCGCCGACCTCTACTTCATGCGTCAGCGAGTGGCGGAGCGCCTCACCGAAGCGCGCGCAAGTCTTCCTGCAGGCGCAGAGCCGCGCATGGGACCGGTGTCGACCGGGCTAGGCGAAGTGTTCCACTACAGCGTCGAGTTCGCCAATCCCGACGGAAAGGGTGCGACGGTCCGCAACGGCCAGCCGGGGTGGCAGAGCGACGGCTCATTCCTCACGGATGAGAAAGAACATCTCACCGATGAAATCTCCCGCCTGTCCTACCTTCGCACGGTGCAAGACTGGATGGTGCGACCCCAGCTTCGCACCGTTCCGGGTGTGGCTGACGTCGACTCCCTCGGCGGCTACGTCAAGCAGTACGTCGTCCAGCCTGACCCGCTGAAACTCAGCGCTTATGGTATCTCCTACACAGATCTCGCCGAGGCGTTGCAAAAGGCCAACCTGTCGGTTGGGGCCGATTTCATCCAACGAGCGGGGGAGGCCTACCTTGTCCGCGCCGACGCCCGACTGCGCAATGCAGACGAGATATCCCGGGCTGTCGTTGCGACGCGTCGCGGTGTCCCCATAACCGTTGGTCAGATCGCGACGGTGAAGGTGGGCGGCGAATTACGCCGCGGCGGCGCCAGTCGCGACGGTTACGAGACGGTGGTCGGCAGCGCCTTGATGCTCGTGGGCGCCAACAGCCGCATCGTCGCCCACGGCGTTGGGGAGAAAATCAAGGAAATCTCCAAGTCGCTGCCGGGCGGCGTTTCCATTGTGCCGACGCTTGACCGATCTCAGTTGGTAGTCGCCACCGTCTCCACTGTGGCGCGGAACCTGGCCGAGGGAGCGATCCTTGTTGTCGCTATCCTGTTCTTCCTACTCGGCAACTGGCGCGCGGCACTTATCGCCACCTTGATCATCCCGTTGTCGCTGCTGCTCAGTGCGGGCGGCATGAACGCCATGAAGATCTCCGGCAACCTGATGAGCTTAGGCGCTCTCGACTTCGGCCTGATCGTCGACGGAGCGGTGATCATCGTAGAAAACAGCCTACGCCGGCTGGCCGAACGTCAGCATCACGAGGGCCGCCTGCTCACCCGTGATGAACGGCTGGATGAGGTGATCAAGTCGTCCCGCGAGATGGTGCGTCCCACTGTCTACGGCCAACTCGTCATCTTCCTGGTCTTCCTGCCTTGCCTCACCTTCCAGGGGGTCGAGGGCAAGATGTTCTCGCCTATGGTCATCACCCTTATGCTGGCCCTGGCGTCGGCCTTCATTCTCTCGCTGACCTTCGTGCCCGCCATGGTCGCCCTGCTACTCAAAGGCGACATCAAGGAAACCGAGGTTCCCTTCATCCGCTGGATCAAGCGTCGCTACGAGCCGGTGCTCCGTCGCGCGGTGGCCAGGCCCGCTCCCTTCGTCGTCGCGGCGCTTCTGATTTTCTCCGGGTCGGTCGTGACCTTCATGTTCGTCGGGCGGGAGTTCATGCCGACCCTCGACGAGCAGAATCTGAACCTGTCCTCGGTGCGCATTCCATCCACATCCATCGAGCAGTCCGTCGCCATGGACCTGCCGCTGGAACGTGCCGTGCTGACTCTTCCAGAGGTGAAGACCGTCTACTCCAAAGCCGGCACCGCTAGCCTGGCGGCGGACCCGATGCCGCCCAACGCCTCAGACAACTACATCATCCTGAAGCCTAAAAAGGATTGGCCAGCTGGGGTGACGACCAAGGACCAGGTGATCAAGCGCATCGAGGAAAAAACCTCGGTGGTGGTAGGCAACAATTACGATGTCACTCAGCCGATCGAGATGCGTTTCAACGAGCTGATCGGCGGCGTGCGCAGCGATGTCGCCGTCAAGCTGTACGGCGACGATCTGGACCAACTGGCCTCGACCGCTCAGTCCATCGCCGCCAGCCTGCGCAAGGTGCCTGGCAACGCCGACGTTCGCGTGGCCCAGACCGAAGGCTTCCCGACCTTCGACATCCTGTTCAACCGCGACGCCATCGCCCGCTATGGCTTGACCATGCAGGAAGTGGCGGACACCGTCTCGGCCGGTCTCGGAGGCCGCGAGGCCGGGCAGGTGTTCGAAGGCGACCGCCGATTCGACATCATGGTCCGCTTGCCCAACGCCGACCGCAACAATATGCAGACGCTCGGCGCCCTGCCGGTCATGCTGCCGGCGGTGGACGGAGCGCCGCGGGCGTCCGTGCCTCTGCGGGAACTGGCCACCTTTCGCGTCGCCGAGGGGCTGAACGAGATCAGCCGCGACAACGGAAAGCGCCGGATCTACATCGAGGCCAACGTCAGGGGCCGCGACCTTGGCTCCTTCGTATCGGAGGCGCAGGGCCGCATCGCACAGGAGATCAAGCTCCCGGCCGGTTATTACCTGGAATGGGGCGGCCAATTCCAAAATCTGCAGGCGGCGAGCAAGCGTCTCGCCATCGTGGTTCCCCTCTGCTTCATCCTCATCTTCGCCCTGCTCTACATGGCGTTGGGGAGTGTTGCCCTGGCCGCGACGGTGTTTGCCGCGGTGCCGGTGGCCCTCGCCGGAGGCGTCTACGCCATCGCCTTGCGGGGAATACCGTTCTCCGTTTCGGCCGCGGTCGGTTTCATCGCCGTCTCCGGCGTTGCGGTGCTGAACGGTCTCGTCCTCATCAACGCCTTCCGGCACAAGATGGAGGAGGGAGGAGACGTCGACGCGGCCGTCATCAGCGGAGCAATGGAGCGACTGCGGCCCGTCTTGATGACGGCGATGGTCGCATCCCTTGGTTTCGTTCCGATGGCGATCGCGCACGGTACTGGAGCCGAGGTGCAGAGGCCGCTGGCGACAGTTGTGATCGGCGGTCTGATCACTTCGACTATCCTGACCCTAATCGTGCTGCCTGGGATCTGCGCTATGATCCTCCGTCGCGTGAAACGGCCCCCGGCCGCCGAGATTTCCCCCACCGCTTCGGCGCCGCCTCACCTGGGAGGAAGCGCTACGGCCGCCGAGTGATCCGCCAAGCGCCCGTGCTGCGAACTCTAGCCAAAAAGATTGGGAGGCGTCTCTGAACAGGTTGCATCTTGGACGGCTGGTATGCGCGGCAGGCCTTGGCCTGCTCGTGCTGCTGGCGGCCTTGGAACCGGCCCTGGCCCACGGCATCGGCGGCAAGGACGCCGCCTTCGTGTCGGCGACGAGGGGGCCGGATTTCTGGCCGTTCCTGTATCTGGGCGCCAAGCACATGGTCACCGGCTACGACCACCTGCTGTTCATCCTCGGGGTGATCTTCTTCCTCTACCGGCTGAACCACGTCGCCCTCTACGTGACCCTGTTCTCCATCGGCCACTCGATCACCCTGCTGGCCGGGGTGCTGATGAAGATCGAGGTCAACGCCTATGTCATCGACGCCATCATCGGCCTGTCGGTGGTCTACAAGGCCTTCGACAACCTCGGCGGCTTTAAGACCCTGTTCGGGTTCCAGCCCGATACGCGGGTCGCCGTGCTCGGCTTCGGCCTGATGCACGGCTTCGGCCTCGCCACCAAGCTCCAGGCCCTGCGCCTGCCCACCAAGGGGCTGGTCGAGAACATGATCAGCTTCAACATCGGCGTGGAGGTCGGCCAGCTCATCGCCCTGAGCCTGATCCTGGCGGTGATGGTGCTGTGGCGCCGGACCGCCAGCTTCGGCCGCACGTCGATCGCCGCCAACGTCCTCATCATGATCGCCGGGTTCGCACTGATCGGGTATCAGCTCGGCGGCCTGGTCCTCAACGGGAACGCCTGACATGGCCGAGAACACCACGCCCACCGAAGGTCGCGTCGCCAATCCGCCTTCGGCCAAACGTCTGCTGCTCTACACCGGCGGCGCGCTCGTTGCCGGCGTGCTGATCGTCTGCGGGGCCATCCTGCCGGCCGAGTACAACGCCGACCCGCTGGGCATCGGCAAGGCCACCGGCCTCAGTCGTCTGTGGGCCCCGCCCGAGGTGCAGGTTGCGGCGACGGCTGGCAATCAGCCGCTCGCGCGCAACTACCCCACGCCCTTCCGGACCGACGAGTTTCTCATCAAGCTGGACTCGCCCGACAAGCCGGAGGGGCTGAGCGAACTCGAGCTAAAGGTGCGCATGAAGGCCGGCGCAACCTACGTCTACTCGTGGGTCGTCGAGGGGATCGATCTTCCCGACGAGTTCTATTCTGACTTCCATGGCCACACCGTGCCGGGGCCGGGCCAGAAGATGACCGTATCCGACTATCGCAAGGCGACGGGGTCGAAGGACAATGGGGCGCTTGTGGCGCCGTTCGAGGGCATCCACGGCTGGTACCTGCAGAACCAGTCTGCGGTGCCGGTTACGGTGCGCCTGCGCGTGTCAGGCTTCTACGACCTCATCCCGCCGGGGCAGGAGGGCAACCTTGCCCGCATCCGCCCCCAGAGCGAATTGGCGGCTGAGGCGGCAAAGCCCCAGCCAGCCATCCCGGACGTCCTATCGGGCAACTGAGGAAGAGGGCGACCGAGCGCTCAAGGCTGGCCCGTCGACCATGGGAACCAGATGTAGCGGGCGGACGCGACGGAGCAGATCCAGAACGTCAGGGATAGAAGGCCGGCCGCTTTCGCCGCGATCGGCGTCGGTCGCCCCTGGTCCCAATCTCCGACGCTGCGCCAGGTGAGGACGTGGAATACCCCCATGTTCACCGCGGCCAAGGCCATGAAGGCGATCTTCAGCCAGAAGGCCCGGTTGGTGACGTACATGCCGGGGTTGATGACGAAGAGGAGCAGCCCGGTCGCCGCCGCACCGCCGAAGCCCACCCAGGTCCAAGGCAGGATGCGGCCGGAGAGTTCGGTAACGGCGGCCTTGCGAAACGCCAGGCCGAGCAATCGAAGATCGATGATGGCGATCGTGCCCACCGTCAGGGCCTGGGTCAGGATATGGGCGGCGTCGAGGTTCATCCACCAGAAGCTCTCGCCGATGGCCTGAAGCACAGGCCAGTCGGCCGTGCTCGTGATGAGCGCGATCAGGTCGGTCATGCGAATGGAATCCAGCGAGCCGCGAAGACCGTCGCGCTCCAGATGACGATGATCGCCAAGCCGAGGATGCGCGCCTGAATTCGGCGCGCATCGGTTCGCCCCCAGTACTCTTCGTCGCCCCGTAGGCTGCGATCGAGAGCGATCATGAGGGACAGGCCGACGGCGATTAGCACCAGCTTGATCGGAAAGGATGTGCTGAGCAGGATCCGGTCCGGTCTGCGGATGATTAGCACGAGGCCGGTCAGGGCCAGCACGCAGAGCGCCGGGTAGCACGCCATGACCAGCCGTCGCGGCGAGGCGCCCAAGGCATTGCGCAGAGGAACAACGCCCAGCAGCCAAACACCCGACAACCACCCGGCGCCGATGATGACGCTGACGCCGAGGATGTGGAGCGTTTGTATGAAAAGCAGAGACAGCGGCTGGTCAGCAGTAACCTCGACCAGAGCCATCGAAGTGCTGCTGGCCTGAATCCACTCTACGAACCGAAGCAGTTCCGGATTGTCGCGGAACATCTGGACCCCTATGCCAGCGCAGAACCTTAGATGGTGGAATTGACCCTGACCACTCCATCCTTGGTCTAGACCAATATCTTTGGATTCCGACCATTTGAGCCGAGGGGTACGGCCGTTTGGCTGCGTAAACACACTAGAGAGCTCACGCTCCGGGAGGATGGAATGGAGGGTCCAATGCGGCCGTCGGTCTTTGGTCTAGTCGGCGCCGCACTCATCGCTCTCCTAGCGCTGCTCGCGGTAGGCGGGTTCGACCAGGCCCTGGCCCACGGCATCGCCGGCAAGGATGCGGCCTTCGTGGCGGCCAGCCGCGGGCCGCAGATCATTCCGTTCATCTACCTGGGCGCCAAGCACATGGTGACCGGGTACGATCACCTGCTGTTCCTCGTCGGCGTGATCTTCTTCCTCCACAACCTGCGCCACGTCGCCCTCTACGTGACCATGTTCTCGATCGGCCACTCGATCACCCTGCTGACCGGGGTCCTGGCCAACATCCACGTCAACCCCTACCTCGTCGACGCGGTGATCGGCCTGTCGGTGGCCTACAAGGCCTTCGATAATCTCGGCGGGTTCAAAACGGTGTTCGGCTTCCAGCCCAACACCAAGGTCGCGGTGCTCGGCTTCGGCCTTGTGCACGGCTTCGGCCTGGCGACGAAATTGCAGGATCTCAGGCTGTCCAAGGAGGGCCTGCTCACCAACATGATCTCCTTCAATGTCGGGGTGGAGATCGGCCAGCTCCTGGCGCTTTCCATCGTGCTGGCCTTGATCATCGCCTGGCGAAAGACCCGCGGGTTCGCCCGTTACGCCGTGGCGACCAATGTCCTCATCCTCACCGCCGGCTTCATCCTGATGGAGTACCAGCTGGCCGGCTATTTCACCGGAAAGGCCTGACATGACCGAGGAAACGCAAGTTCAGGTCGAAGGCCAAACCACGCGGCCGCCGAGCCGCAGCCGTCTGGCGCTGATCGTCGGCGGCGCCGTAGTCGTCGCCACTGTCGTTACGGTCGGCTTCCTGCTGCCCGCCGAGTTCCAGGTCGATCCGACCGGTTTCGGCCGCGCGACCGGGCTTTATAAGCTGGGTACGCCGCAGCCCAAGACGGCGACGGTCGCGGCGGGGACCACCTCGACCACGCGCGAGTACCCGACCCCGTACCGGACCGACACCATCGATATCCCGCTGGCCGCGGGGGGCGATGAGAACCGCGGCGACGAACTGGAATACAAGGTGCAGATGAAGGCGGGGGACAGTTTCGTCTACTCCTGGTCCGTCGCCGGTATCCCGAACCCGGAAGAGTTCTACTACGACTTCCACGGCGAGACGCCGGCAGGGCCGGGCGTGCCCGAAGCCAAGGTCGTCGAGTATAAGCAGGCGACCGGAACCGGCGGCAACGGCACGCTGATTGCGCCGATCCCCGGCGTTCACGGCTGGTATTTGCAGAACCAGTCGCGCAACCCGGTGGTGGTCAAGCTGAAGTTGTCGGGCTTCTACAACCTTGTTCCTCCGGGCGGGTACGGCAACCTGAACAATATCGAGGCCAATAAGCCGGTGGCGGCCGCCGCTCGTTAGGCGGCCTCCCTCAACGTTTGATCTCGAAGTTGTAGCGGCCGGGCACGGACGCGTGGGCTTCGGAGACGACGCTCCACTTCACGCTGTAGATGCCGGGGCCCAGCTTCGCCGCAATCGGAAGCACCACCGTGCTCTGGTCGCCGGTGGCGTTCTTCAGGGCTCCGGTACGCAGCGCCTTGCCCGCGGCGTCCTGCAGCTCGAATTTTGAACTGGCCGTCTTGATCGGCTCGCTGAACTTGACCCGCACTTCCTTAGGCGACGAAGCCAGCTTCTCGCCGCGCTCTGGCGAGGCCGATATCAATCGCGGGTGCGCCACGGCGTAAGACGCCGTAAGGGCCAAGGCGCCGGCAAGGGCGATGCATGTCACGCGGTTGGTCATCTCATTTCCTCCTCGTCTTGCCCGCTGGCGCGCGAGCGGTCAGTTCGGCGCCGTCTTGGACTTGGGCCAGCGGCGATGGTCGTCGTCTATGACGAACGGATGGGCGTGGGTGCTTCCGTCGTCGTGCTCGTGGTCGACGACGTCAGGATCATCCTTCGGCCACACCCGCCAGCCGATCACGGCGCCGACCACGGTGATCGCGCCAAGCGCGAGCAGGGCCACGCGCATTCCGGCCTGCGCCCCGAGCCAGCCGGCGACGGGATAGCTGATCAGCCAGCAGGCGTGGGAGAGGGCGAACTGGGCTGCGAACACGGCGGGGCGGTCGGCTGAGGAAGCCGAACGCTTCAACAGCCGTCCAGCCGGCGTTTCAATCGCCGAGTAGCCGATACCGAAGGCGAACCAGAAGCCCAACAGAATCGGCCAAAGCAGCGAAGGGGGCGCGTTTACGAACGCCGAGAACACGAACAGACCCGCAGCCAAAGCCCAAGCGGCGGCGAGCATCACCGTCCGGTCTGCCGTCTTATCGAGAAGCCGAGGCAGGACGATCGCGGCGAGCATCGAGCCAAAGCCGAAGGCCGCCAGCGCCCAGCCCACGTCCGACGCGCTCCGGCCTATAACGGTCCTGACCATCACCACCGTATTGACGATCACCATCGCTCCGGCGGCGGCGACAGACAGATTGAGGGCGAGCAGTCCTTTCAGGCGCGGCGTCGAGAGGTAGATGCGCATTCCGCGCGTGGTGTTCTCGTAGATGCCCCCTTTGCGCTCGGAACGCTCCTGCTTCGGCATCTGGACCGAGACCACCAGGGCGGCCGATCCGAGGAAGCCGACCACCGTGCCGGCGAAGAGACCGTGATAGCTGATCACCGTGAGCAACGCCGCCGCCAAGGCTGGGCTGATCAGGCTTTCGGTATCGTAGGCGAGACGCGAGAGAGACAGGGCGCGGGTGTAGTCCTTCTCCTCGGGCAGTACGTCCGGAATGGTGGCTTGGAACATCGGCGTGAAGGCCGCTGAGCACGACTGCAGCAGGAAGATCAAGACGTAGATCTGCCAGATCTGGTTCACGAACGGCAGGGACAGGGCAATACCGCCCCGCACGAGATCCATCGCGACCAGAAAGGCTCGCCGAGGAAGGCGGTTGGCGTAGGCGCCGACGATCGGAGCCACGCCGACATAGGCGACCATCTTGATCGCCAGGGCGGTACCCAGCACGGCGCTGGCCTGGCCTCCAGCAAGGTCGTAGGCGAGCAATCCGAGCGCGACGGTCAAAAGGCCGGTTCCAATCAGGGCGATGACCTGCGCCGTGAAGAGATGGCGATAGGTCCGATTCTTCAGAACGTCGAGCATCCCGCCTCCAGCCTCCATGCGGCCAATTCGTTTGCCGCAATTGCAGCGTGAAGCGCCTCATTAAGAATACGCTCGCCGAACCGGGCAGCCCTCTTAAGTCTTTTCCCGGCAACACGAGCCAAGCTGAGCGGGCCGGCCCGCTCGTGGGCCGTATAACTATTTAGCAGCCGTGCGCTCCCGCGGGCGGAACGCCAGATTGCCGGTGAAAGGAAGATGATCGTGTTCAACTCCGCGGGCTCGCTAGGCTTGGCTCTTGCTGCGACGATCAGCATTTGGTTTCCTTCCCAGACCAACGCGGCAGCACCTCCAACGTCGCCTCCGCGACCCGGCGGCGCGTTCACAGACTGTATCGGATGTCCGGAGATGGTGGTCGTGCCCGAAGGACGCTTCATGATGGGCTCTCCGCCGGACGAGAAATTTCGCGGCGCTGAAAGACTCCATCCGGTGACGATCCCGAAACCGTTCGCCGTCTCGAAATTCGAAGTCACCTTCGAACAATGGGATGCTTGCGTGAGCGATGATGGTTGTCGTGGCTATCGACCGGCCGATGAGGGATGGGGGCGTGGCCGTCGGCCGGTGACCAACGTCGATTGGCACAACGCTCGCGCCTACGCCGAATGGCTCAGCCGAAAGTCGGGGAAGCCTTACAGGCTGCTTTCCGAAGCCGAGTGGGAATACGCCGCCCGGGCAGGATCAACGACGGCCTTCGCCGGGGGAGGAACCCTGACATCGGACCAAGCGAATTTCGATGCGAGCACTGCGACGTCGCTCAATCCCGAAGGCCCTGCGCGACTCAGAACAGTCCCCGTAGGAAGCTTTCCTCCAAACGCCTTCGGTCTTCACGACATGCACGGCAACCTATGGGAATGGACCGACGATTGCTGGCGAGATGAATATGCTAGCGCCTCCGAGGACAGCCTGGCTTGGACGGCCGGCAACTGTGGCGGGCGTGTTCTGCGAGGCGGTTCGTGGGAAGACTACATCGGCGACATACGCGCGGCTGCCCGTGTGGCGAGTGGAAGCGATGAACGGTCTCGGGCCGACGGCATCCGGATTGCGCGCGATATCGACTGATCGAGTGGAGGGCCGGAACCACCATTGTTCGTAATGTATGTAGGACCCTTAAGAAGAGGACGTGCTCACATGACGAAGGCGATGCTTGCTTTGGTGGCGCTCTTGGTTTCGGCTACCCCGTTGGCCGCCCATGGGGAACTCAGCGTCACCGGTAAGGTGACTCAGGTTTCCGTTGAGAATTTGACGATCAAGACGGCCGAGGGCCGCAACGTGACGGTCCCTCTGACAGACGCCACCATCTACATTGGACAGGCGAAGTCGGAAAGGTCCCAGCTCAAGGCTGGTCAAGATGTTGAGATCGTCGCATTCGGCGACCGGATCGAAGATGCCAGCCAGACCGACATCACTATTCTTTCGACGTCTCCGGCGCGGAAAGCCGGTTCCTGATCGAACACGCGGTCAGCCGAAGGTGAAGGTAAAGGCTCGGATGCCGGGGTCGAGAAACTCAATCTCGAATTCCCGGTAGCCGCTGCTTGGCTTGATTTGTCGGACTAGTTGGAAGACGGCCTGCCGGTCTGCGATCCCTCTGCCGTCGGCATCGGCGTCGACTCCGTGATCGGGGCCGGGTGGCTTCCCATCCAAAAGGATGCGGAATTTCGCCGCGTCCTTCCGGTGGGCTAAGGACCAAATTCAAGTCGCGGGCCGAGAACCTCAAGCGGATGCGACCACCGGGCTCGACTGCTGTTGCATCCTCGTTGCCCAGCCGTCATGCACCGCCTAGGGCCCAATTGTCTGCCCTAAGGCTCTCAGGAGGGTGTAGCGTGCCACCATGTCCTGGCGCTGACCTCCTGGGGACGCGAAGCCGCGAGCCCGCTCGTAGCCAATATAGGTTTCGGGGTTAAGCAGATTGTCGACGTCGGGCGGAGCCGACCCGAACCGCCTCGGCCGACGAAACAGCCTTTTACCTCGGGGCCGTTCCGCTCCGCCAGTAAGGTCTGGATGGCGCGCTCGGTGATGTCGTGTTGTCCTTCGCCGAAATGACTAAAGCGAAGTCGCCCCGACCTATCGACCAAGTAATAGTCGATAGGTCAGGGCGAACACGAAGGGAAGTACGGGCAGGATGCACGGGCTTACGATCGTGAGCGCTCCACCGAGATAAGGCCAGAAGGAATTGGATCATGGATCAGGCGAGGCCTCGGACTGCGCCCGCTAAACGATCTGCGATCGCATTGCACTCAGAATTGCGAGAGGCCTAACGCCAAGTTTCAATAATCCCGCGGCCCTCAAATTATCTACGAGCTATGCCGTTCACGCTCTGGACCTGCATTCGAGATCGGAGTGGTGTCACGTCTCCAATTCGATCAAATCTCTCAACTATATGCGGAATTGTGTACGGATATTTGATCGCTAAAACTGCCAGTGAGGCGTGGAGAGCGGGTTGAATGATGGAATGCCAAGCCACCGTCGCGCGCAAGAACTCGATGACGACTCCAGACGATAGCGTTCTTGGCATGGAGGCGCGTCTGTCACTAGGACGGCTGCCGCTCCGATAGCCGTGACCGCCGTCAGACCAATTACAGGCCGCAATAGCCGCTCGTCCGTCAACGCCCAAATCGCCCCGGCGCCCCACAGAAACGGCAGAATGAGTGAGCCTAAGAGAACCCGATCGTGCAGCGAACCTATTCCATGCACGGCCCAAGCTACCAACAAAGTTAAAGTGGCCGCGCCGGCGAACAAGCTCGCCAGCACGCAACGAGTGGCGATTCTAACTAAACGTACCGGCCTAGAAGGGGAATCGAGCGGGGTAGATAGAAATTTTAAGTGGAAGTTCTTTTGCTTGATCATCATAATATCCTACCGAGAAGGCGAGTGAGCCGAACAATGCGGAGAGGATTAGCAAAAGCGACGCTTCTATATTCAAAGCGCACCAATGGAATACCCCCTGCCCTTAGATGACCACTGCGCCGCGCTCGGCGGCTGTAAGGCAGATCCGCGTAAGCCCCCGGCGCCGGCGGGCTACCACTCAGCCACGTTCCTTAGGCATATCGTGCCTCTCCGATGATCCCTCCAATCTTGTCTTGCACCCGCACCAGGGCGGGGCGGCCGTTTTTCGCGCTCGCCTGCGCTAGGCGGCGGGCGTGAGCTTCGGCAGGGCCGCCATTTTTGAAGACGGTCGCTTCCTCACCGTCACTCTCCACGCTCCAGCCGTTGGGCAGAGCGCGCACCGTGTATAAGGCGATAGACATAAAATATTTCCCGAGCAGCGGTGGGTCCCCTCATTTAGGTATACGAAGCTGAGCGGCTGTTACCCTCGATAACAAGGAACAAAGCTGCTCGCTGACCGCTACAAGTTCAGTCTTTGCGGAGCCGCGATGCCACCCCTTCGACAACGCTTCCGCAAAATTGCTTTATTTGGGCAGCTTGGCCCAGGGCTTATCACCGGTGCCGCAGATGACGACCCCAGTGGCATCGCCACCTATTCCCAGACGGGCGCCCAGTTCGGCTACGCCATGTTTGGGTTATGGTCTTCACTTATCCGCTGATGACCGCCATCCAGCTCGTGAGCGCCCGAATCGGAAGGGTGACGGGTTGCGGACTTGCCAAGAATCTCGGCGCGGTCCTTCCAAGGCCGGTAGTGCTCGTGCTGGTTTCGCTGCTCCTTCTGGCCAACACGATCAATATCGGCGCCGATCTGGCGGCCATGGGGGCGGCTGCGGAACTCGCCAGTGGCGCGAGCGCACACGTTTTCACAGTGGTGTTCGCACTCTTATCTCTAACCCTTCAGCTCTTCATTCCGTACCGTCGCTATGCGCGGTTCCTGAAGTGGCTGACTTTGGCGCTTCTCGCCTATGTGGCGGTCGTTTTTATGGCCAAGGTCGATTGGGCGGCAGCGGCTGGTGGGCTACTGCCAAGCCGGAATGCCCTGACGAAGGAGGCCGTGATCACTTTGGTGGCGATCCTCGGCACAACGATCAGCCCCTATTTGTTTTTCTGGCAAAGCGCACAGGAAGTCGAAGAGGTCGCCAGTCACCCGAGCGCCAGGCCTTTGAAGGACGCGCCTGCTCAGGCGCCGAAAGAGCTGGCGCGTATTCGAATAGACACCTTCGCGGGCATGGCGGTTTCCAACTTGATCGCGATGGCGATCATCGTCGCTACGGCCGCCACCCTGCATGCGGGCGGCAAGCAGGAAATTGCTTCCGCCGCTGACGCAGCCGAAGCGCTGCGGCCGGTGGCGGGGCCTTTCGCCTTCGCCTTGTTCAGCCTCGGCATCGTCGGTACGGGTCTGCTCGCCGTTCCCGTCCTGGCGGGCTCCGCCGCATACGCAGTTGGTGAATCGCAAGGCTGGAAATGCGGTCTTGAATACAAGCCTTGGGAGGCTGCGGGATTTTACCTGGTCATTGGGCTCGCAACTCTGCTCGGGATCGCAATCGATTGGTCCCCGATCGATCCCATAAAGGCCCTATTCTGGAGCGCCGTTATAAATGGCGTCGTGGCGGCGCCTATAATGTTCGCCATGATGCTCGTCGCCACTCGACGTCACGAGATGGGCCGGTTCACCGCTGGACCTGTTCTCACTGTTTTGGGCTGGCTGGCGACCGCCGTTATGGGGGCCGCAGTGATCGCTTTGCTGTTGGTTGCTTGGTGAGGGTCACCGACCTTCTGGGACCGCAGTCGAGCCAGTCCCCGCGATCTTAACGCGCAACATCTTCACCGAATTCAGGAACACCAGCACGTCGGGGCCGAGGTGGATGAATGCCGCTTGTATCGGTCCTATCCAGCCCATCAGGGCCGCCGTTATTCCAAGCACATGAACGACGCCCACACCCACCCAAAGATTTTCCTGAACGGTGCGGTAAGCGCGACGGGCAATGTTCCTGGCCGCGACAATCTTGTTCAGATCATCCGTCATCAGCGCGATATCGGCCGCCTCGAGGGCTGCCTGCGTGCCGCCCCCGCCCATGGCGATACCGACGTCGGCTCTGGCTAGAGCGGGTGCGTCATTGACCCCGTCCCCCACCATGGCGACGCGATGACCTTGCTTTTGCAGTTCGGCTATTGCGGCAACCTTATCCGCCGGCATCAAATCGGCTTTGACCTCGTCGATGCCAAGACCCGCGGCGATTGCTGAGGCCGTGGCCGCGTTGTCGCCGGTAAGCATCACTAACTTCTGCACACCGCTGGACTTCAGCGCGGCGAGGGCTTCGCGGGCGCCGGGTCGAAGGGTATCAGCGATGAATATGACGCCGGCGAGCTTGCCGTCCACGGCAACGTGAACAGGTGTACGTCCGGCGTCCTGTAAGGGTGCCTTGAGCGGAACGCCTGCTTCCGTCAGCAGCGCCGGATTGCCCACCAGAACTGTGCGTCCTTCAACTACGGCGCGGACCCCGCGGCCTTGCAGTTGTTCATAGCTGGATGGCTCGGGGGCCATGACGCCATCCCGGACAGCGGCGTTCACCACGGCCTTCGCGAGGGGGTGGGCTGAGCGGCGGTCCGCGGCGGCGGCGAGACGCAAGAGTTCGGCTTCGCTGAAGGCCGGATCGATGGGAAAAATCCGAACTACCTCGGGGCGGTTTGCCGTCAGGGTGCCGGTCTTGTCGAAAACCATGACGTCGGCTTTCGCCAACAGCTCAAGATAGAGTCCGCCCTTCACTAGGATGCCTGACCGCGCCGCCCGCGCAATCGAGGCGATCATGACGATCGGCGTTGCGAGGCCGAGTTCGGCTGGCGATGTGAAGATCATCAAGGTGACGATCTTCGAGACATCGTGGGTGACCAGAAAGACCGCGATGAGAAAGACGAACACAGCCGGAATCAGCCAGCTCGCGACTTTGTCGGCGAGCTTTTGGACCGGCGCCTGCTCGGACTCGGCGTTCTCGACCAGAGCAATAATTCTTGAGAAGACGGTGTCCGACCCAGCCCCCTCCGTCTCGACATCAAGGGCCCCCGCCTCAACTATGGTGCCGGCGAACACCGCATCGCCCGGAGCTTTGTCCTGCGGGACGCTTTCGCCGGTAATAGGCGCCTGGTTGACCGACGCTTGTCCGCCGATGACCTTGCCATCTACAGGAATCTTCTCCCCGGTACGGACCAGGACGATGTCTCCGATTTTTAGCTCTGCGATGGGTGACGTTCGCTCGCCGTCGGCTCTCCGGACAATGGCGGTCTGGGGTACCGAGCCGATCAAGGCCTTAATCGAAGCGCGAGCCCGGTCGGTATTGAGCTCTGCGATGAACTCGGCGATAAGAATGATCACCATCAGCACCGCACCGGCCACCGTCTCGCCCCCGAAGACCGCCACCAGAGTGGCGACGGTTACGAAGATCTCGGTGCCGATTTTTCGCTCTTTGAAGAGGTCTATGAGACCTGTCTTCACGAGCGGATAAAGTCCTACCGCCACCGCCACCCAAAGCACTTGGATCGGCACGAGACTGCGCCAGAAGAGCAGCGCTACGGCGCCGGTGACGACGATCCGCGTCAATTCGATCCAGCGCTCTCGGGTCATCAAAGCCAAGAGGCTGGTTTCCCTGTCGGCGGTAAGGACCTCTGCGGAAGCTCGCGGCTGCATTCATCCATCCTCGTAGGGGGGCACCGAGCCAGCTTGCCGCGGCGCGGGCAAACGGATGGCTCACAAGAGCGGCGGCGCCGGTCGAGGCCGGCGCCGCTATCGATTTCAAAGTTCGGCTGCATGGTCGGGTGCGTTACCAGCGACCGACCCCATAACCTCGTCGAGGGCCATAAGCTCCACGCCAGCCGCGGCGCACGTCGCGGCGGAAGTGACGATCGCGATATACGTCGCGTCGGTTAGAATAATAGCCTCGGCCGACAGAGGGGAGGTAGGGCCGTACATAGGCGCGGGCGGCGACGCCTGGGTAATTTGATCCGTAATAGGCGTTGCCGCCATAGTAGGGTGGCGCATAGGAGCGATCATAATAACGCGACTGGTAACCGTAGGGCTGAGCTGCGGCGGTCGTGGCCGCCAAAACAGCTGCGGCAGCTGCCGCGATTGCGATCAGATGCTTCATGGCTTCCTCTTTGTTCCAAAAGGCACCGGCAGAATGACGCGGGCGACACTAGCGTGACGGAGCTAGTGGCGCCGCCACTGACCAGCTGAATTTCCTCGCCAACCATCAGAATGACGACCGCCGTAGTTATATCGAGGCGGTGCGTAAGCGTTTCGTCCGGTGCCAAGATAGGCACCTGAGTTATAGTAAGATGAACCTATGCCGTATCCAGAATACCGGCTTCCGCCATAGTTAGAGCCGTAGCTCGAGCAACCCGCCAGTATCACGCTCGCCGCCGCGGCGCCCAGAATAAGCGATTTCTTGACTGACGAACTCATAGTCGCCTCCTTGTGCCGTGGCCGAGCGCCACCTTTCGTCTTCGACCGACCTGGGCGGCGCAACCGGCACCTGGATCAATCTGACTGTGGCTCAGGAGTACCGCGCGACTGTGGAGCGCCGACTCCAGACTGATGAAATCGCTGCAATCTTGGCCCTGGATCACGCGACCGAACGCTTCCGCGAGCTGCGGGGCCCGCGGCAGCAAATCCGCCCATGAAACGAATTTCATGATCACCCCACGTTCTGTCGATGAATGAAGGTCAAGGTGCAGCAGCTGAGACGCCCTGGTTCACGCCAGCGACGCCAGCGGTGCTTGGCGATCTCAAGGTCTGACCTTCACGCCCGAAACGAGGCTCCCCTCCTCAATCGGTAACTGTGGTCGGCCACCGCATGGACTTGTCGACGCCCGCCCCCCACAAAGGTCGGCCGGTCTGTGACGCTGCCAGCCGACGCTTCTCCCTAAGCGTCGGCTGGCGGTTCTCGACCTGTCTGCCGCTGTTCATGTGACGGGGCCTTTTCGAAGCAATCGCCATGAAGCTGCTTTTGATCGAAGACGACCGGAGTACGGCTGGCTATATCCAGCAGGGATTGGCCGAGCTCGGGCATAGTTGCGACTGGACTGAGAATGGCTTGGACGGTTTGAGCGCCGCCCTGACGAACCCCTACGAGGCCGTCATCTTGGATCGTAACTTGCCCTTGCTCGACGGGCTCGCGGTGTTGCACGCGCTCCGGTCACAGGGCAATTCGACGCCTGTTCTGATCCTCAGTGCGCTCGGTCAGGTAGACGATAGAATAAAGGGATTGACCGCCGGTGGAGACGACTATCTGGCTAAGCCCTTCTCGTTTCAGGAGCTTATGGCAAGGCTTGCTGCCATTACCCGGCGTGGCGCCACTGGCCACACCCCAGCCACCAGTCTGCAAGTGGGCAGCCTGGAACTCAATCTTCTGAGCCGCTCGGCCACGCGCGGGGAACGACGCATCGAGCTGTTGAACAAGGAGTTTCAGCTGCTGGAATACTTCATGCGCCATGCGGGGCAAGTGGTGACTCGAACGATGCTGCTCGAGGCGGCCTGGGATTTCAGCTTCGATCCCGGTACCAATGTTGTCGACGTCCATGTCAGTCGATTGCGGGCCAAGCTGGAGCATGATGGCGAGGCCCCCTTGCTGCACACGGTGCGTGGAGCGGGGTACCGCTTAGATGCTCCATGATCGCAACCGGCGGCCGAGGACTGCAGCATTTCGTGGTGCGTTGTGGATCACCTTTATCGCAGTCGTCACCACAGTTGTCGCTTTAACGACCCAGCACCTGCAGACATCCAAAGTCATCTCAGCAGAGCTGGAGCATCTTCTCGGCGGCGAGACTGACGCGCTTGTCTCCGACTACAAGACCTTCGGATTGGACCGGCTGAAACGCGATATCGCCCTCGCCGCGGCCGAGCCCACTAAGCGCGAAGTGGTCTATATGTTGGCTGACGCCTCGGGCCGGTCGATCGCCGGCAATGTTGCTGCCTGGCCGGATAATTTTGGTCCAGGAGGCTTGCAGCGCATTACCGTCCTGGTCGGCTACCGGCATCCGTTGAAGGCGCGCGTTGTCGAAGCTGAGGCGCGGACACTGTCTCCCGACCTGCGCCTCCTCGTCGGACATTATGCGGACAATCGTATGATGCTGAGTGCCCGATACTGGCTTTCGCTGGGTCTTTCGGTGCTGCTAACCGCCGTGCTCGGTCTCACACTAGGTATGCTTGTCAGCCGCCGCAGCATCAGCGCGGTGGAGCAGGCGGCGAGAGCGGGCGACCGGTTTCTCAGCGGCCACTTTGAAGAGCGGTTGGCCGTCTCCAATAGGGACGACGAATTCGACCGGTTGGCGGAGGTGGTGAACGCTTGCTTCGACGAAATCGAGCGGATGGTCACTTCCTTGCGGGCTGCGACAGATGGGCTCGCCCACGATCTCAAGACCCCGCTAACCCGCATCAAAGCGCGGCTTGAACTCGCCGCCTTGCGCGAAGCACCTTCAACCCAATTAGATCTCTTAAGTGAAACTGCGCGCGACCTCGACAGTATGCTGCAGCTGATCAATGGATTGCTTGCGCTCGCACGTGCGGACGCCACCACCGCCGATGGATTCGTAGATCTCGATCTTGCGGCAATCGCCCAAGAGGCCGTCGATCTCTATTCCCCCCTGGCGGAAGACCGCCGGCAAATCATTGTGGCCAGGCTGGAACCGGCACTTAGCTCGGGCGTACCCGCCCTGCTTCTGCATGCTGTGGCGAATCTCATCGACAACGCGGTCAAGCACGCACCCGAGCAAGGGCTGATCACTGTTGCTACCGGACAGAGGGGGGACTGGGCCTTTCTCTCGATTTCAGACAATGGCCCAGGTATACCGCCAGGCCTACGCGATGAGGCAGTTGAGCGCTTTCGGCGGCTCGATCAAAGCCGTTCGACGCCCGGTAGTGGATTGGGACTTTCGCTCGTCGCGACTGTAGCTCGGGTCCACAAAGGTCGACTGAAACTAGAGGACAACCGCCCAGGTTTAAAGGCGGAGCTTCAGTTGCCAACGCTTCTGATGGAGATGGCACCTGCCGGATCCATGCCTCGTCGGCTCACCTTGCAGTGACATGGCATCTGCCCGGGCATCCGAAAGGGCGTGCGACCGTGAAGCCGAAGTTGTAGGCTTGGTGGCGCCTTGCGAGCCGGGAATTTCGGCCCCAGCCATCGCATTCACGCCCTTAGCCGAGGTCGCTGGGCCCGCGGCAGCGTCTTACATTTGAATGGCTGGAGCGGCCTTCAAGGGACGCGACCACAGCAGCCTCGATTTGAGCCAAGCCTGTGTCGGCGTATCGAGAAAAATGTGGAAGGCGACCGCGCAGAAGATTGCTGCGCATACCCCCCCCGCCCAAAGGCCCCATTGAGCCAAGGTTGATAAAGCCAGTCGAGCTGCGGCGAGGTCTGCCGCGCCGAACCAAGCCACCCGCACGACCTCATTGGTGATGAACATCGAAAATGAGATCACCGCAGCCCTTTCGACGAAGCGCGAAGGGTGGACCGGGGGCAGGGCGCCGGCCGCCACGATCACTCCTCCAATCAGAGCGAGCGCTAACAGATCGGAAGCGCCGAACGCTAAAGTGGCGACAAGACCGCTGAAAGCGAGAATGCCAAGTCCAGAGGCGATCCGACGCGGTAGGAATACCTGTTCGGACACCCTTGCCAGAGCCATGCCTACGAAGAACAGGGGAAGCGCGCGTATAAATCCGTGTCGCAAGGGTAATTCGTATACGCCTAGCCCAAAGGCCTGCCAGCTCACAATATTCGCGCCGCAGTAGACGCCGAGCACGGCGGAAAGGACTGCCCAAGGGCCCAACTTGGCAAGGCACCTCAAGAGAGCGGGAAAGGCCAAGTAGCAACCTAGAAGCGCGGAAATGGACCAAGTCGGAGCGTTCCAACCGATCCCGCCCGGCACACCGTAAGCCTGAACCAGGAATAGCTGCGCCGGCAATTGGGACCAGTCGAACCAAGTTCCATGCGAGGGAGCGAAGCCGGCCGCGGTCGCTCCCAACACGATCAGGACGAGGGCGCAAAGCACCATCAGGTGCGCCGGTACGATCCGGCTAAGACGCTTCGCAACAAAGGCCCCATATGCGTGGCGGCCAGAACGCATCCGCTCCCCGTAAATCCGCGCGAGTACATAACCCGAATCAATGATGAAGAAGTTCGTCAGGAGATAGCCGCGATGCAGCACCGGACTGAGCTGATCGAGCGGGATGGGGGCTGCCCACTGATAATGGTAAATTATGATCAGGAACGCGACGACGAAGCGTAGCGCGTCAAGCCAGCCGCCACGTTGGATCGGCGGTGTGACGGCATGAGTGCTGACGCCGAGCCAAGTCATCCCAACATACTCCGTAGTCGCTCGATCTCGATATCCCAGAAGGGCGCACACTCCGTTAAAGCGGATGGAAATGCTAATGACTTGCAATCGCGCTGCGGTGCGATACAGGATGCACTTGTCCGCTGGCGGCGATCGCGCATGTCGTCCGAGCTCGTGCCCGTCGCCCTCGGCCGCTCCGACGGTCCCAATGTGCAACTAAGCGGTAGTCTCTAATCGTATTCAGGGTCTCTCCATTGAACGTACGCCACATAGCCATCGTCGGATCGCCTCTGATCGTCATGGCGTCGCCCGCTGCTGCTGCAAGCCTCGATCTGAAGATCGAACTCCCGCGCCTAGCCCTGGCTGAATATCACCGTCCCTACGTCGCGATCTGGATCGAAGGGCCCGCGGCGCCGCCGCGCACCGTGGCGCTTTGGTATGACGCGGATAACCACGAGGATGGCGGCCGCAAGTGGTTAGCCGAAATGCGGCAGTGGTGGCGCAAAGGCGGCCGGTCACTCGGCCTTCCGACCGATGGTGTCACCGGCGCGACGCGGGCTCCAGGCCCTCAGACCCTGACCCTTGCCGCCAATCACCCGGCGCTCGCCAACCTGCCGGCTGGTCAATACCAACTCGCCGTCGAAGCCGTTCGGGAGAAGGGCGGCGAAGAAACCGCCAAAATCGCGTTTCAGTGGCCGCCGAAGGCTCCCCAGACCGCCAGCGCGAAGGGGTCGACCGAACTTGGCACGATCACTCTCAACGCAAGGCCGTAGATGAAGCTCTCATATTTCGCCTCGCCGGCTTCGCTCCTGGTCCTGTTCACTCTGACCGCTCCTGTCACGGCTCGGGCGGAGATCTGGCTTGTTCCCGCAGAGACCAATTTCTCCGGCGACAGCCCCACGGTGGCGATCGACGCATCCAACTCCGACGATCTGCTCAGCTACGGGCGGGCGATCAATCTTGAGCAGATCACCGCGATTGCACCGGATGGCGCCAACGTGACGCTCGACAACGCGGTCCGCGGCCGCTCCCGCTCCGCCTTTGAGCTGCGCCTGACCCAGCCCGGCACGACACGGGTCGTAACCTCCAACAGCAATGTGCGGGGGACCTATGTCGTCAATGGGAAGACTTACCGGCTGGATACCTTCCGTCGTCCTGGCGCCGGACCTGGGGGGGCGAATGGTCCAGCGCAGCCGGGTCAAGGCGGTCAGCAGGGCCCTGGGGCGGGTGCCCGCCCACCGGGGGCAAATGGCGGGCCACCGCCGGGAGCCGGTTCAAGGCCGCTCGCCGGCCTGCCTGGCGGCCGTCCTTTACCCGGGGTGAGCGACCCTTCGCAGATCCCCGCCGGCGCGACGGAGATCAAGCTGGTGCAGGCCAGCGCCCGGAGCGAGACGTTTATCACCCGCGGTGCGCCCACCGATTGGAAGCCGACGGGCCGGGGCCTCGAACTCGTTCCTGGCGGTACGCCGCCGACCGATGTGGTCGTCGATGAGGCGGCCACCTTCAAATTCTCATTCGACGGAAAGCCTGCGGCTGGCGCCGAAGTGGAGGTGGCCAGCGCCAACGAGCGCTTTCAGACTACGTCCACCAAGTTGATGCTGAAGGCCGACGCAAACGGCCTCGTCACGGTCAAATGGCCTAGCGCGGGCGTCTACTGGATGAACGCGACCGCAGAAGGGCCCGGCACGATCGCGAACGCCGTCAGGCATGGCGAGTACACCACGACTGTCCTCGTTCAAAAGCCATAGCGCGATCCATATGGCGACGGTGGGCAGCAAGGAAGGTCACCGCCGTCAGACATGGCTTCCCTTTAACCAAAGCCCCAATCAGAGGGAGCGGAGGCCGCTGGCGATATCATGATCGTCATCTTCGCGGCTTGACCTGCTGGCCCTCCCTCACCTTGTCTGATTTACGACGTCTCTCGAGCGTTGATGCGACCTAAGCCGGGTGGCTTCAACCATTCGATCAGCGACGCCGTTCCCCGGAAATCCAATGCGCTTTTTTCAGTCCTCCGACCCGCAGTTTGAAACGCAGTTCGCAGCGTTTGCACGAGAGACGCGCGAGGACGCGGGCGAGGTCGATGCGACAGTCTCAGGAATAGTCGACCAAGTTCGCGTTGAGGGGTTGGATGCGTTGTTGCGCTTCAGCGCCCGCTTTGACTCAATGCCCGTCACGCCAGAGACGCTTCGGGTGACCGAAGACGAAATCACGCGAGGCGCTGCCGAGTGCTCTAGGGAGGTGAGGGAAGCCCTTTCGCGAGCCGCCGCGCGCATCGGTGCTTACCACCAGCGGCAACGGCCTGCCGACGCCTGGTTCGCTGATGACGATGGTTTGGAGATCGGATGGCGGTGGACGGCCCTGGACTCGGTCGGCCTCTACGTGCCGGGCGGCAGGGCGGCGTATCCTTCCAGCGTATTGATGAACGCAGTTCCGGCGAAAATCGCCGGCGTCTCGCGCATTGCCATGGTCACACCGCCAGGTCGCCTCTCGCCCGCGGTGTTGGCCGCCGCCGAGATTGCGGGGATTTCGGAGATTTGGCGCGTTGGCGGGGCGCAGGCTATAGCTGCGCTAGCGTTTGGAGCGGGCCCGATACAGCCCGTCGACAAGATCGTCGGGCCTGGAAATGCCTACGTCACCGCCGCGAAGCGCCGGGTATATGGCGTGGTCGGGATCGACGGCTTGGCCGGGCCGTCGGAGATCGTCGTTGTAGCGGATGAGCGCAACAACCCGCGGTGGACGGCGATCGATCTGTTGTCCCAGGCGGAACATGATCCCGTAGCCCAGGCAATCCTCTTCACCGACAGCGAACCATTCGCCAAAGCTGTCGCTGCCGCGGTCGAGAGCGAGTTGGAGAGTCTTCCGACCGGAGCAGTGGCACGGCGCGCCTGGACTGATCACGGCGCAATCATCGTCGCCCCGTTGAGCGAGGTGGCCGAACTGGTCAACGTTCTCGCCCCAGAGCACCTGCTATTGGCGGTAGAGCAACCTCAGGAGTTTGCCGCCGCCATTCGCCACGCCGGTGCAATTTTTCTGGGCCGGCTTACGCCTGAGGCCATCGGCGACTACATCGCAGGTTCAAACCACGTCCTGCCGACAAGCCGTGCGGCTCGGTTCTCCTCAGGCTTGTCGATCTACGATTTCCTCAAGCGAACCTCATTGGTCCATTGCAGTCAGCGGGCCTTGGATCGGCTGGGACCATCCACTGTCGTCATCGCGGACGCAGAGGGCCTGCCAGCCCACGCTAGATCCGTGGCCGTGCGGTTAGGCCAGCTGGTTCCTGAACGCTTTTAGGTCGGTTGAACGCTGGCGAGACACCGGTCGCCGCTCAGCACCAGAAGCACCAATGTTCCGGCGGTCGATGCATGGTGATCAGCCGGCCGCACGCGATCACACACAGCCAGGCGCCCAGGGACACGACGCCCATCACGCGCGCCGCTGGTGGGACGTCCTCGCCAGGGCCGGCGGCCAATGCGCGACGTGCGACGGTGGAATAGAACAGCAGGACGTTGAGACCCGCCACTGCCATGAAACAGAGCTTGGTCTGAAAGGCGGGGTTGTAGAGGTACTGGTCCGGGAAGGTCAGAAAGAACAGCGAGCCGGTGCAGATGTTGGCGACGTAGGCCGCCACGCCGAAGGGAATGAGCCGGTGCACAGTGCGCACGGGGATGCCTTTGGCGAAACCTACCAGCCTCAAGTCGAACAACCCGATGGACCCCAAGAGAACTGCGAGCGAGATGAAGTGTAACGACTCCATCGCCGGCCAGGAGTACCTCAGCCACATGAAATCGTAGATGCCAGTGGCGCGGCCTATGGCCTCGAACTCCGCGGGGTTCATTCGCTAAGCAGGAGAATGTGGTGGGTGTAGGCGAGAAAGCGGCCCCCCGTGATCGCGAGCACCCAGGCGGCGATCGCTAGCCCAGCGAGAACGCGCGCCTGCGTCGCCGGCGCCGGCAGCATGGCTGCGATCCGGCGAGTGAGCAGGAGCGCGCCGACGACCAGCGTCAGTTTCAGGAAGAACACCGGGTTTGTAAGGGCCTTGGCCGGGTAGCCGATAACGAGGAATACCCCCGACACGACCGCAATGCAGGCCGTTGCGGCCATGAGCGCGAACCACGGTCGAAAGGCTTGGGTAGACGTGGGTTGAGCCCAGCCCAACACCCGCACCCCAAATGCCATCCCAGTCCCAGCGAGAAGGCCCATGCTCATGGTGTGGATCACGAGAAAGAGAAAGAGCGCCCACGAGGATCCGCGCACCCACTCGCCGAGCGCGCTTTCTTGGATTCCGAACAGAAACTGCATGTACAGCGAAGGCTGGTTCATTTGCCGCCCGTCGGCTGCTCATAAGCGGACTGAACACCTCGGCCACATCCATGTCCAGCCTCGGGGGACGAGCGCGAAAGCATCGAACGCGGTCTCATAGAGGGGAGAGCCAACGTCCATACGTAAGAAAGAATGAGACAGACAGCGGAGACGCACATGTACCAAAAGCTTGGCGGTATCACTTTTGTGGCGGGAATTATGGCGCTCGCCGTGTGCGCCGATCGGCAGGCTTCGGCGGCGCCGGCAGCCGCGCCTACCGTGCACGACTGGATGATCGGAACCGTCGCCCCGCATGGCATGGAACTGTCAGACGTAGTTCTGAAAGCGATCAATGACGCAGGCAAGCCCGACGCATCCGCTATGACCGACGCCGACTGGTCGCAAATCATCAAGGCCGCCCAGGCTTTGAAGGAAAGCACCGGTCAGGTCGTCGGTGCCCCTAACATGCGTGTCGCTGCGGATGGCGTAAAAATCCAGGACGAGGGGACTCCCGGCTCTTCGACAGCCATCCAGATCCAAGGGTTCATCGACAAGGACCGCCCCGGCTTCAACACGCTCGCCGGAGCGCTTGCGGCGACATCCGATGCCTTCATCACCGCGGCGAACACTAAGGACGCAGCCAAGCTGCTGGACGCATCCAGCGCGCTCGATAGCGCCTGCCAAGCCTGCCACAGCAAGTTCTGGTATCCACAGCAGAGCTCCCCGCCGGTAGCGCAATAAAGGTCCTGGCGACCCCCGCCCCGAGCCCGGATGGCGCAGAACTTCATTCTGTCGGGATTTGTACTCAGCCGCTGGACCTGATCGACATGTTTGAGGTTAAGCACCAGTCGATCGTCCGGGCGAGCCCTCGGCAGGTCTGGAACGAACTCACGGCTTTTGACCGGTATGGGGAATGGACGTCGGCCGCGAGCCTAACGGGTGGCCAGCCGGGCGACGCAGCTAGCTATGCTATCCACTATCGAGCCCGTGGCATGCGGCGTTGGCGGCTGAAGCTCGACGGGGTGACGATCGCCAACCTCTCTTGCCGACAGTTCGCTCTGAGAACGGGCTTTCCGTCGATATTTGAGGTGACGATTTCGTTCGACCTGGGCCGTCGGCACAACGGCACGGATCTCAAACAAATGGCTCAAATAGACGGCCTATTGACGTGGCCCCTGAAACGGCAGTGGCAGCGCCTCTTTGAACTTGCGTTTGAAGGAGTCGATCGGGATCTCCGCCTCCGGGTTGAGAAGCCGGTCCCTCCGCAAGCCGGCCGCAATCAACGATCAGTCGGGGTCAATGTCCATTGTTCGGGGAGGCTGATGAATGGCCGAAAGTGAAGCTAAGCTCAGCCCTCGTCAGATCGAATGCCTCAAGCTAGCTGCAGACGGCAAAACGTCAGCCCAGATAGGAGCAGAGATTGGCATCTCGCCCCGAACGGTCGACCAGTACATCGGCGAAGCCTGCGAGCGCTTGAAGGTCCGCAACCGCGTGCAAGCCGTGGTGAAGGCCATTTCTCAAGGGCTCCTCAATGAACAGGGCCCGCAGGTCCATGAAGGCTCCACTCGGAGGAGCCGCGAGCGCTTAGGGAGGAGGACAACTGATGGCGCGAAAGACCCGGCCTAAAAGCGACAGCGCCCACCGTGGAGAGGATTTACACGCGGCGGAACAGCCCTGCTTGATGGTGGAGAAGATCGGAACAGTTGGCATCACCGAGCACGGTGAGCATTTCGGGATGGAATTGATGTTCGTCTCCGGCGAGCGAGCGGCGGTTATGTTCCCGCACGATATGTTCCAGAGGCTACTGGCCGTGCTGATGGGAGCGGGCGCGGCGGCCTACAGCGCGCAAATCGCTCGCCTTGGTTCGGAGGAGCGTGTCTTGGTGAACAGCGGTTCCGAAGCCTTTCGCCCGACGGATTTCGAATTCGGGCGAGGGCGAGATCTGGCAGGAGCGAACATACTTTTGATGCGATTTAAGAAGGACAGACTGCCCGTCTTTGATATCGCATTGCCCTTCGACGTTGCGGGCACCTTCGCCCAGGAGTTGCTGGCCGAACTCGCGAAGGATGGCTCGAAGCCCAAGACTTTGCAGTAGCTCCCCATCCGTCGAATCGCTTAGGTCCGACCAGCGTGTCGTAGGCGCTGGCTTGAAGGTTTGCGTCCAGCCTATCGGCCGCCTTTACCTCGACGTCCGGAAAGACATATTGGTCTAGCAGAGCGGCAGTCAGTTTGGGCTAAGACTGCCTGACGTTTCCTGGGGTCGAGGGTTACTGCGGCACCGGCCGCCCCGGCCCTAAGGCTACCCGCCACGGCAGCCACCGAAATTGCGGCGTGGACGACTTTCAACATGCCTGCCTTCCGTCTAGCCGACGCTGATCTTGGCGTAGGCTCGCGCACCCCACCTCACTTCACCTCACCAAGGTCGCGTCCTCGAGACGCGATTCCTCGAAGCCCAGGTTCTGCGGCGACAGCGATCGCCCCGTGATCGGCACGTCGCGGCCCACCACATCCAGGCGGAATTCGTCGGCCGAGACCTTGCCCTGCCCCTGCAGGAAGAAGCCGTAGGCCACATTGATCGCCTCCGCCGGCACGTCCAAGACGACCTCGTACCGCTTCATTCCGTTCTCCCGGTCAGTGGGCGATCGGTCGTGTTGTCAAACGCCACCGCGCGATCGCGGCCGTCGACACACATCCACATCTGGGCCCGCTCGGCGCTGTCGGCTTTCAGGCTCGTCGACAGCCGCAGGCGCTTGCCGAGGTAAGGTTTGGCGTCGACGATCTGCATCAGGGTGCCGCAGCCGCGCACGGTTGCCTCGCCGGGCCGGCCGCGGATGAAGGCGACCTTTCCCGCCCGCGTGTCTCGACACCGGTCGTACTTCTGCGGCTTCGAACCGGACAGCATCCAGCCCTTCGGCGGTTCGGCCTGGGCCGCCCCGAAGATGGCCAGGGCTGCGAGAACGGCGGTAAAAACCAGGGAGGTCTTTGGCATTGCCTACTCCTTCAGCGTATGAGGGGCCGGCCTGCCTTCAGTAAGGTGCCGGCGATGGGATCGGGCGGCGTCCGGGCGAGGGCCAGCAACACGCTTGCCTCCCGCCCAACGTAAAGTCCGAAATACCGGGGGTCGTCGGGGGATGGCGGCCTCGGGAGATAGAGGGCGCTCAGCGCCCCGGGGCCGATCATCAGGGCCACTGCCGCCTGGGCCAACAACGCCAGCGGCGTCGGCTCGCGTGACCTCACGGCGTCCAGAACTCGGGGGTCCAGCCGCTCGCTCGGCTCTTCCCGAGCTGCGGTGCGATAGACGCCCAGCACGGTAGGATGGATCTCGTGGCTCATCAGGGCGCCTCCACGATCTGGCGCAGACGCTAGTTGGCGTAGCGCAGGCGGGCCTTCACGGTCTCCCGGCCTGCGCCGGTGATACGGGCGATCTCGTCCAGCGTCAGTCCTCCCTCCGCTTGCAAAAGGTACGCCTCGCGCTGCGGCAGCGGCAGGGCCTCGATTGCAGCCATCAGAGCGCGACCCATGTCGGCGGCGTCCAGACTGGCTTCCCCATCGAGTTCGACCGCCTCGACGACCAGTTCGCTCGCGGCGGCCCACCGCTGCGCCGAGCGTCCTAAAGGTGGTGCCCTCAATCCTGCCGTTTGCGTGGAGTAGAATGGAGGCGCGAACTTGCCGCTTCTTTCCGTGCGAGCGCAGGAACCACAAGGTCATAGGGAGGTGCGCCCTCCGCTAGACCAGTAAACAATCGCCTGACTTGGCGCCGCATGTAGGGCTCCCGCGATGTTCACTTTGGTCCGCGCCGGTCCAGGGCTCGTTCGTTATCCGGGTGGTCGGCGCGGCCAGATCCGCCATGACAGGCCGCCCGCAGGAAGCATCGTTCCTCAGGGCTAGCGCATCCACATCGGGCGGACAGAGTGCTGGGCCTGTTCCCCTCGCCATCCTATGGATGTGGAACTGCGTGAGGTACATTCGCACTTGTCCGCCCCCCGTAAAATCTAGGTCCGCAATTCTGCGGAATTGACCAGTCAAACACTTCTCGGGAATCAATCAGGGGTGGTGTCAGTGGCGTTGCGTACGGTTTACGTGCACGAACGATTAACTGTACCGTATCGCGCCTTTGGGCGCTCAACCGGTCTAGTTAGGGGGCAGACCTGAACTAGGAGGTCGGTCCGTTGGCCAGCCACTCTGATCCTGTCCGTCGGGCCGAGGCCCGGTCTTTCCGCCCCAATTCTGAAGTCGAGCTACAGCCAGTTGCAGCTCGACAGATCACAGATCGCCAACTCGAGTGCCTTTCTTGGGTCCAAGAAGGTAAGAGCGCCACTGACATCGGCGGGATTCTTGGGCTGTCGGGCCGAACTGTTGAGAAGCACATCATCAAGATCTGCGGCCACCTCGGCGTGAAGACCCGCGTTCAAGCCGTCGTGCGCGCCCGCGAACTCGGCCTCATCTCGGGGGCGGCGCCGTAAACCTACCCCCTCTGAGTGGGTAAGCTTGCGCCTCGCGGCCACGCCGCCGGCCAGCCAACATCGCGGTCGAGGCTCGAAGAGGCCTCTCTGTTGAAGCCATTCATCGTCGGGCGCTCTCTATGGCCATCAGCCTCGCCGCCGCTCTTGCTCTCGCCGCCCAGTGCGCCCCGAGCATCGCGCCTGAGACCCTCCTATCCGTGGTCCAGGTCGAAAGCCGGTTCGATCCCTTGGCCATCGGCGTCAACGGCGCCCCGCGCATCGTGGTCACGCCGACCTCGGTCGATGATGCTGTCGCCAAAGCAGGAGCACTGATCGCCGCAGGCCGGAGCATTGATCTCGGCCTGGCGCAGATTAACAGCAAGAACCTGTCGTGGCTCGGCCTCAGCTTGGCGGAGGTGTTTGCGCCCTGCATGAACTTGAGGGCCGCCGCACGCATCCTGCAGGACGGTTATGTACGGAGCGATGCTCTGCGCGTGGGCGAGCAGGCAGCTCTGAAGACGGCGCTCTCCTACTACAACACCGGCCATCCGATGCGGGGGTTCAGCAACGGCTACGTCAGCAAGGTGACGAGCGCAGCCGGGCGGATTGTGCCGGCCATTGATGGCGCGAGTCTGGCGAGCCTCTCGGAGTCCGCCCCCGCAGCGCCGCCTGAGATTCTGCCGCCGGTCTGGGACGTGTTCGGCGAGACGCATCGCGGCCGGGGCAGCTTCGTCACCACGGTCTCCATCACAGCGTCCGGAGGTTCCCAGTGAGCGTGCGCAGGAAGAAGCTTCTCATCGGCCGCCTGGCCCTAGTGGGCGTCATCGCCTTGGCCAGCGCCAGCCCTGCCCTCGCCCAGTCGACGGGCGTCGGCGGCAACATCGGCACCTTCATCCAGAACATCATCGACCTATTGAATAGCAACGTGATCCGCGGCCTGGCCGTCATCGCGATCATCATCACCGGCATCGCCTGGATGTTCGGACACCTGGATATGCGCCGCGCCGGCACGGTGGTGGTCGGCATCATCGTCATCTTCAGCGCCGCGGCGATCGTCGACCTGATCACCGGCGGCAGCGGCGGAGCATGATCCGATGCCCGTGGAGGCCGACGAACGCCTGACCGAGGACACCCTGTTCCTGGCCTGCACCCGACCGGCCATGGTCGCAGGCGTACCCATGGAGGCCATGGGCCTCAACATGATGGTGACGGCGACTGTCTTCCTCGCCGCGCACTCTCCCGCCTATCTGCTGATCGCCCCAGCCGTCCACGTCGTCTTCCGCGCCATCTGCAAGCACGATCACAACGCCTTCCGGGTTTTGTGGATGTTCGTCGACACCAAGGGCCGCGCCCGCAACGGCGCGACGTGGGGCGGTAGCTCCTCCACGCCGCTGCCACTGAAGCGCCGCTACGTCGCCGCCGAGGTGCTCCGTGGCTGACCTCGTGCTTCAGGTTCGCGCGGCCCAGTCCACGCTCGGACGAGACCTCGACCCGCGCGGCGCGCTCCCGTACGCGCGCCATGTGACGGGCGAGATCATCGGTCTCGACACCCAAGCCCTGATGATGACCTTCCAACTCGACGGCGCGAGCTTCGAGACGGCCGATGTTCGCGACCTCAACGACTGGCACGCCAAGCTCAACGGCGCCTGGCGCAACCTGGCCAACGACCACCTGGCGGTCTGGCATCACCTGATCCGGCGCCGGCACGAGGGATACCCGGAAGGGACGTTCCGCTCGGCCTTCGCCAACGACCTCGACGCCCGTTATCGCGCCCGGCTTGGCACGACGCAGATGTTCGTCAATGAGCTCTATGTGACGTTGGTCTTGCACCCGGGTCGCGACGCGACGGAGCGCGCCGGCGCCTGGATCGCCAAGCGCCGCCGGTCAGACGCTGACGAGGAAGAGGCGGTCAAGCGGCTGCAGGACGCGGGCCGTGACTTGGCCCAATACCTCGCCCGTTACGGCGTCCGGACCCTCGGCCTATATGAGCGGGACGGCGGTTGGTTCTCCGAGCCGCTGGAAGTGTTACGGCTTGTCCTGACCGGACGCCGCGAGCGGGTCCCCTTGATCCGCGGCCATCTCGGCTCTGCAATCTATTCGGCGAGGGTCATTTTCGGCCGCGAAGCCCTGGAGATTCGCGACGCTGCAGAGGCGCGCTTCGCCGGCATCTTCGGGGTGAAGGAGTATCCCGCCGTCACCCGCCCCGGGCTTTGGAACGGGCTGCTATCGGCCCGCTTCGCCTTCGTCGCCAGCCAGTCCTTCACCTTCCTCTCCAAGACGGCCGCCCGCGCGGTGATGGAGAGGAAGCAGAACCAGATGCTCTCGGCGCGAGATCGCGCGGCCTCGCAGATCGCGGGACTCGGAGACGCCCTGGACGACCTGATGTCCAACCGTTTCGCCATGGGCGATCACCAAGCGTCGGTCTTGGTCTATGGTGACGACCCGCGCCAGCTTGCCGACAACCTCTCCAGCGCCCGCGCGCTGCTGGCTGACTCCGGCTTGGTGACCGCCCGCGAGGACTTGGCGCTGGAGGCTGCCTTCTGGGCGCAGTTTCCCGGAAACTTCAGCCGGCGCGTGCGGCCCGCGGCGATCACCTCGCGCAACTTCGCGGCGCTCGCACCCTTCCACACCCATCCGGCCGGTCGGGCCGAGGGCAACCATTGGGGCCCGGCGGTGGCGCTTCTGCGCACCTCCGCCGGCTCGCCCTTTCATTTCAACTTCCATGTCGGCGACCTTGGCCACACCTTCATCTGCGGCCCGTCAGGGTCGGGCAAGACGGTGGTCCAGAACTTCATGCTGGCGGCGCTGGAGAAGTTCGGCGCCCAGCAGGTCTTCATCGACAAGGACCGCGGCGCGGAGATCTTCGTGCGCGCCTGCGGCGGCACCTATCTGACGCTCCGCAACGGCGAGCCGACCGGGTTTGCGCCGCTGAAGGCCCTCGACTTCACGCCGGGCAACGCCGCCTTCCTCAGCCAGTTGATCCGGCGGCTGGTCGGTGCAAGCGAACGGCCGCTGTCGGTTCAGGAAGAGCACGCCATCGACCAGGCTGTCGTCGCCTTGGGCCCGTTGCCGCCCGCTCAGCGATCCCTGTCGGCGCTTCGAGCGCTCCTCGGCCAGCGCGACGCCGGCGGCGTCGGCGCCCGGCTGGAGAAGTGGTGCCGGGGCGGGGCCCTCGGATGGGTGCTCGACAATGAAGCCGACGCGCTCGGCCTCGACGCCCGATTCCTCGGCTTCGACATGACCCACGTGCTGGACAACGCCGAGGTCCGCACCCCGATGATGATGTACCTGTTCCACCGGCTCGCGGCCCTGATCGACGGCCGCCGCCTGGTCATCGACATCGACGAGTTCTGGAAGGCGCTGGGCGACGAGGCCTTCCGCAGCCTCGCCCAAGATGGCCTGAAGACCTACCGCAAGCAGAACGCCTTCATGGTGTTCGGCACTCAGTCGCCGGCCGACGTCCTGCGCTCGCCCATCGCCCACACCATCCTGGAGCAGTGCGCGACCAAGATCTTCCTGCCCAACGCCCATGCCGCCGAGCGCGACTACATTGAGGGGTTCGGTCTCACCCGCCGCGAATTCGCCCTGGTGCGCGAGGAGTTGGCGCCGGAGTCGCGGCAGTTCCTGATCAAGCAGGGCCTCAACTCAGTGGTCGCCGAGTTGCGCCTCGACGGACTGGACGACCAACTCGCGGTGCTCTCCGGCCGCACCGAGACGGTCGATCTCCTCGACCGCATTCGCGCTCGTGTCGGCGATAACCCCAAGGACTGGTTCGAACCTTTCCACCGTGAACGGAGGATGATCCCATGAGGCGGCCGTTGATTACTATCGCCCTTGTAGGGGCGATCACTCTCGGCGGTTCGGCCGCTCATGCGCAACTCGCGGTCTATGACGCGGCCAGCTACGCCAAGCTGATCCAGCAGGCCACGACGGCTGTGAGCCAGCTGAACGAGTTGAAGACCCAGGTCAGCCAGGGTCAGCAGCTTCTCTCAAGTCTCAATGACGCCTCGGGCGTGAACCGCATCGCCAGCGCGCTTGGCGTCCCGTCATTGCGGTCATTCCTTCCGGACACGTCGGCCTTCAGCGCGGCCGCGAAGGGTGATTTCTCGGCCCTCGGCGCCATTGGGGCAAAGGCCGACGCGATCCGATCCGCCAATCGCCTCTACACCGCTTCGCCGGACGATCCGTTGGGGGCCGATCTGGAAGCGGCGGGCCAGCGCGCTGCCCGCGACCTGGCCCTCGGCCAGAGCGTTACCGACGCCGGCGTCCAGCGGCTTGACGGTCTGAAGGACCTCCTGGCCGCCATCGACACCGCGCCCAACGCCCGGGCCGTGATGGACTTGCAAGCGCGTGCGGCCACCGAGCAGGCGATGATCGCCAACGACCAGATGCGGCTGCAGGGCATGGCCATGGCCCAGGCGGCCGAGGACCGGTTGCAGGCCCAACGGGATCGGGAGCGTATGCTGGCAGCGCGGGATGCCCGCATGGCCACCTATCGCAGAGGTTTCCAATGACCCGATCCGTTCTCTGCCTGCTCCTGCTCAGCGCTGTGGCGGCGTGCTCGCCCGAGCCGCGGAGCGCCGACTACTTCGTCACTCACCAAGAGGAAGCGGCCCAAATCGTGGCCGCTTGCGCGACTGGCGCCCACCGAGGCGACGAGTGCGTGAACGCCAAGGCCGGCGTGGCGGCGGCTAAACGCGACGAGCGCATGGACGCCTACAAGAAGAACTTCTGAGGGTGCTGTGGCCGAGCCATTCCAGATCTTCCAGCCGGCCTACAGCTTCGTCGACAACAAACTCGACGTCTTCCTGAACGACCGTGCGAGTTCGGTCATGGCCCAGGTCTCCGGCCCGCTACGCGCCGCCCTGGTGCTCTACGTTCTGCTCTACGGTTTCGCGATCCTACGCGGCACGATCCAGGAACCATTCATGGATTTCGTGGTGCGCAGCATCAAGCTCGCCTTCGTCTACATGCTGGCCACCACGGTCGCCTATTCGACCTACGTTACCCAGCCCCTGTTCCACGTCCTGCCCGACACCCTGACCCAGGCGGTGAGCGGGGCAGGCATCCCCGACGTCGGCTCAGCCTTCGACCAGTTCTTCTCCCGCGCGGCCTATCTCGCCGAGAAGATCACTAAGGAGGCCAGCCCGATCGACTTCGGGCCCTGGATTCTCGGCGCCGTGGTCTACATCGTCGGCGCGCTGGCCGCCGCCGTCGGGTTCGGGGTTGTCCTGATCGCCAAAGTCGCGCTGGCCCTGCTTGTAGCGCTTGGCCCGATTTTCATAGCTTGCGCGCTCTTCGACGCCACCCGCCGGTTCTTTTTCGGCTGGCTCAGCCAGGCCGTGAACTACCTGGTGCTGTTTGCGCTGATCATCACGGTCTTCCAGCTGATCCTGTCGCTGGTCGCCCAACAGTGGGGCAGCATCGACGGCTCTGACCCGATGGCTGGCGGCCTGCTGTTCGTGGCGCTGTGCTTGCTGGGCGCAATCTTCTTCCTGCAGACGCCGGCTATCGCCGCCGGCATCGCTGGGGGCGCGAGCGCTGGCCTGGCGGACTTCGCCAACGCCGCCTCGCTCAGCGGCGTCCCTCGCGCGGGCGCCCCACAGGGGCCGCAGGAAGCCAGCCGCAGCGCGCCAAAGGGCGGGGGCTCCATTCGTCCTGCCGGAGGTCGCGCCTGATGCGCATCACCATCCTCACAATCGCGGCTGCTTTCGCGCTTACGGCCTGCGCCTCCACCGGGGGCGGCAAGCTCGCGGTCTGCGACGGCAAACACCTGCGCCCCGCCAATCCCTACGGCATGGTCCTGGCCCTTCCAACGGCGGGCGGGCCGCCTGCGCCGCCGGCCGCGCCTGACGCAGCCAAGCCGAAGACCCTGTCCTCCAACACCTCGCCGCGGTCGTTCGGGAGCTGTCTCGCATGAAGGCCGAGAGCAACCTCAAGGGTTATTTCGCCGAGGCGAAGAGCTGGAACGCCGATCAGCTGCGCAGTTCCGAGCGCTCGCGCCGGCTGGCCTGGGGCGTGGCGGCTTTCGCTTCGATGGTGGCGATGGTCGCCGTCGGCGCCGTCGCGGCCCTGGCGCCATTGAAGAGCGTCGAGCCGTTCGTGGTCCGCGTGGACCGCAGCACTGGCGCCGTCGATGTCATGACGGCGCTGCGGTCCGAGAAGCCGCTCACCTATGACGAGGCGGTCACCAAGCACTTCCTGGCCCAATACGTCCGCGCGCGGGAAGGCTGGCTCGCGCCAGCCGCCGAGGCCAACTTCCGACAGGTCTCGATTATGTCGACACCCGCCGAGCAGCAACGCTGGGGCGACGCCTTCCGGCCGGCTAATCCACAAAGCCCGCAGGTGATCTACGGCCCGGCCGGCGAAGCGCAGATCGATATCCGGGCGGTGAGTTTCGTGTCCGACGGCGTCGCCAACCTCCGCTTCCACCGGATCGTGCGGCAGAGCCAGCAGATCACCGAGAGCGATTGGATCGCGACCATCGCCTACACCTACACCAAGGCGCCGATGGGCGAGGCGGACCGGCTGCGCAATCCGCTGGGCTTCCAGGTGACCAGCTACCGGGCGGACCCGGAGGTGGTGCGGTGAGAACGCCCCTTACGATCCTGGCCGCGGCGACCTTGGTGGTCGCCTCGCCCGCTGTTGCGCTCGACACGCCCAAGTCGGGACCGTCCGACCCCCGCATCAAAGTGGTCGACTACGATCCTTGGGCCGTCGTGAAGATCACCGGGGTGTTCCGCACCGCGACCCAGATTCTGCTGGGTCCGGACGAGACCATCCTGCACGTCGCCGTGGGCGACGCGACCGGCTGGGATGTGGCGGCCGAGAAGAACATCCTCTTCGTCAAGCCCAAGGCCGCCAGGGCTCCGACCAACCTGATCGTCACCACCAGTCGGGGGACGGAGACCCGCAACTATACGTTCGAACTGTCGACCCGGGCTGGCTCCTCGGCGCGGAATACGCCCGACACCGTCTTCGGCCTGCGCTTCCGCTATCCCGAGGACGAAAAGGCCGCCGCCGCCGCGGCCCTGACCGGGCAGGCCGCCGCGCTTGAACGGCGCATTGTCGAACTGAAGCTCGATCGGGCCGTGGTGGAGGGCCAGCGCAACCTGAACTATGGCGTCCAGGGCGCAACCGCACTGCAGCCCTCGGAGGTGTCCGACAATGGCCGGTTCACCGTCATGCGCTTTCCGGCAAACCAGCAGGTCCCGGCCATCTATCAGGTGGAATCGAGTGGGACCGAGAGCCTGATCCCCTTCGACGTGCGCGGCGAGTTCGTGGTGGTCCACGCCGTCGTCCAGCAACTCCGCCTGCGGCGAGGGCGGGACGTGCTCTGCATCTACAACCAGGCCTTCGAGCCCTACGGCGTCAACCCGGCAACCGGCACCGCCGCGTCCGACGTCCGGCGCACGGACCAGGGAGCGTCCAAGCCATGACCGATGCCGCAGAGCCGCATGACGCCATTCCCCCCTCCAGAGAAGGCCGGGAAACGCCGCCGGCCTTTGAACGGTCGATCTCGCCGATCGCCGGGCGCCTGGGGTCGGGCATGGCCGGCAAGAGCGTCGTTCTAGCCGCCCTTGTGGCCGGCTGCGGCGTCTTCGTCGCCGCGACCTGGGGCCAGGACAAGCCCAAGTCCGAGCCCAGGCGCGACGAGCCCGCTCGCCAGGTGGTCCCTTTCGAGCCGGCGATGAAGGCCCCGTCGCCCACCTTGGCGGAGCCGGGCGTCAATGCGCCCAACCTGGGTCCAGCCGGAGCGGGCGGCCAAGTCCCCGCGATCCAACCCGCGGGCGCCGAAGCGACAGCAGCAGCGGACGCGATGAGCCGCCGCCAGGCGGAAGTCAGCGCCATCCGCGGGGCGCCGATCTTGGCCTACACCCGAAACGGCAGTGGGGGCGCGGCGCCGGCGATGCCCGCGATCCTGACGGCTCAGGATGGGCTAGGGCGCGAGGCGACAGAGCTCGACCAACTGCGGCGCGGCTCCTCGATCGGACAGGCCCGGGCCGCCCGGTTGCCCGACCGAAACTTTTTGATTGTGGCCGGCGCCAACATCCCCTGCATTCTGCAGACGGCGATGGACACCACCACGCCGGGCTATGTCAGCTGCCTGATCCCTCGTGACGTGCTCTCGGACAATGGCGCCGTCGTCCTGATGGAGAAAGGCACCAAGGTTTTGGGCGAGTACCGCTCGAGCCTGCGCCAGGGCCAGCGGCGGCTGTTCGTGCTGTGGACCCGGGCCGTCACGCCGGCCGGTGTCGCCATCGCTTTGGGCTCGCCCGCCGCGGACCCGATTGGCCGCGCGGGCTTTAACGGCGAGATCGACACTCACTTCTGGGACCGCTTCGGCGGCGCGCTGCTGCTTAGCATCGTTGATGACGCAGCCTACGCCGTGGCCGGTCCGAACAACGGCGCCAATGTCACCCGCCTGCCCTCGGATGCGGCCGGCATTGCGGTGCAGAACTCAATCAACATCCCGCCGTCGCTGCGCAAGGCGCAGGGGTCTGAGGTGTCGATCTTCGTTGCCCAGGACTTCGACTTCTCGGGCGTCTACGGCTTGAGGGCGCGGTGAGCCATGGCCCACGACACCGCCGTCCTGCAGCACTATCTGAAGCCCCTTCAGGCCTGCCTGGAGCCGGCCGGCGTGACCGAGGTCGTGGTCAACCGGCCGGGCGAACTAGGGATCGAGCACCAGGGCGGCTGGGAATGGCGCCTAGCGCCGGAACTGACCGAGGCTTGGCTCTCCACCTTGGCCAAGGCCGCCGCCGCCTTCACCGCCCAGGACGTCACCCCGGAGACACCGATCTGCTCGACCGTGCTGCCGGGCGGCGAGCGCTGCCAAATCGTCATCCCGCCGGCCGCCGAGCGACTGTCGCTGACCCTGCGCAAGCCGTCCGAGGCGACCTTCGACCTTGACGCCTTTGCGCGGAACGGCCTGTTCGACGACGTTGCGCTGGCCACCAACGACCTTTCGGCCGACGAGACGGGACTCCTGGCCTTGCGGGATGGCGGCGACTGGCCGGCCTTCTTCCGGCTGGCCGTGCAGAGCCGGCGTAACGTGCTGATCTCCGGCGCCACGGGCTCGGGCAAGACCACCTTCGCCAAGGGGCTGGTACGACTGATCCCCGACGGCGAGCGGCTGCTCACGATCGAGGACGCCCGCGAACTCACCGTGCCGCACCGCAACGCCGTCCACATGCTCTATGCCAAGGATGGGCAAGGTCTCGCCAAGGTGGGCGCTAAGCAACTCCTGGAAAGCGCCTTGAGGATGCGGCCAGACCGCATCCTGCTGCAGGAGCTGCGCGACGGGACCGCATTCTTCTATCTGCGTAACGTCAACACCGGTCATCCTGGATCGATCACCACCATCCACGCCGACAGCGCCACCCTAGCCTTCGAGCAGCTCACCCTGCTGGTGAAGGAATCCGAAGGCGGCCGCGACTTGGCGCGCGACGACATCCGCTCGCTTCTTCACATGCTGGTCGACGTGGTGGTGCAACTGCGCCGCGTCGACGGCCGCTTCCGCATGACGGAGGTCTGGTATGACCCGCTTCGCAAGCGCGCCCTGGCCGCTTAAGGCCGCCTATGTCGGCACGCTGACCGCCGCTGGCGTCGCGCTGCTGGGCGGGCTCGCCGTCGTCATCGCACTGGCGGGTCTCAAGCGCCTGTCGCCCGACATCGACCTTACCCAGGCGCCCGCCTGGTTCTGGTACTTCCGCGATGATCCGCAGGTGCGCCGATGGTTCGGCGTCGGGCTGCTGTCGGCCTTCGGCGGCGCTGGCCTCGTCACCGTTGGCGTCATCCGCAACCTGCGCCCGCCGCTGCATGGCGCAGCGCGTTGGGCGAATGAAAGCGAACTCGTTTCCGCCGGCCTTCGGTCTCGTCAAGGCATCGTGCTCGGCCGGAAGGGCGGCCGGCTCCTGGTCTTCGGCGGCTCCGAGCACGTCATGCTCCATGCCCCGACCCGTAGCGGCAAGGGCGTCGGGGTGGTCATCCCGAACCTCCTGACCTGGCCGGATTCCGTCGTGGTGCTCGACGTGAAGCGTGAGAACTGGGAGGCGAGCGCCGGCTTCCGCGCCGCCCACGGCCAGGACGTGGTGCTGTTCGATCCGCTCGACCCGGAGGGACGGACGGCGCGGTTCAATCCGCTCGGCCATATCGACCGCATCGACGCCGTCGCCGTCCTCGACGAACTGCAGAAGCTCGCGGTCATGCTGTTTCCTCCGCCGCAGCACAGCGACCCCTTCTGGGCCGAGGCGGCGCGGACCGGGCTGATCGGGGTCGGCGCCTATGTCGCCGAGACGCCCGAACTGCCCTTCAGCCTGGGCGCTATCTATCGCGAGCTAACCCACGGCGATCCGCGGACCCGACTGCCGGCGCAAATCGAGGCCCGCGCGACAGCGGGCAAGCCGCTGTCCTACGGCTGCATCAGCGCCCTCTCGGATTTCTGCTCGGCCTCGGAAAACACCTTCGCCTCGATCAAGCAGACGATCACCGCGCGAATGAATCTGTGGCTGAACCCGCGCGTCTGCGCGGCGACGGACACCAGCGACTTCGACCTCCGGGACCTGCGGGAGCGCCGGATGTCGCTCTATCTTGGCGTTTCACCGGACAATTTGGCGCGGGTGGCGCCGCTCTACAGTCTCTTGCTGCAGCAGCTCGTGGACTTGAACACGCGAGAACGACCGACCGCCAATCGGCACGCGGTCCAAGTGCTTATGGTGATGGACGAGTTCGCCCGGCTCGGCCACGCGGCTGTCATCGCCCACGGCTTCTCCTATGTCGCCGGCTACGGCCTGCGCCTGCTCCCGGTCCTTCAGAGCCCGGCGCAGCTGAGGGCCGAGTACGGCCCGGACCTCGCCGAGGAGATCATAGCCAACTGCGGCCTGGAGATCGCCTTTGCACCCAAGGAGCTGAAGGTCGCGCAAAACCTCTCAGAGCGACTTGGATTTTGGACCTACGCCGGCCGTTCCAGCAGCCGGCCGACCCTGCTGTCCAAGGGCAATCGGAGCACCACAGAATCCGACCAGCGCCGGGCGCTCATGATGCCGCAAGAGCTGATCCAGATGGATCCAGGCCAGCTCATTCTTCTTCGCGCCGGCATGCCGCCGGTGCGCGGCCGCAAAATCCAGTACTGGCGGGAGAAGGTGTTCAAGGACCGCGTCACCGCGCCGCCGACCGTAGCCGCCCATCCGGCGATTGGGTCCGGGACTCCCATCTCGGTGACGCCGCCGATGGGGGCGGGCGCCACGCGCCAGGACGATCTCAGCTTGGACCTTGTCGTGCCGGCGCTGGAAGCGGCTGGGTTCGAGGCCTTGCCGGCGGAGGGCGCCACCGACGCCGAGGTCGAAGGCTGGATAGAGCGCTTCATCGATGCGTCCGCGACGCGACAGGAGGCCGACCATGCCCGGTGATATTGATCGCAACCAAATCGACAGCGAGGGCCGCGGGCGCTCGACCAACAAGGGGGATGTGCCCGATCCCCTGCGGCGGCGGTACTACCTCGACGACCGAGGTGGCCCGGGCCTTGGCTTCTATGCCGACGCCCGCATTCAGACCGCCGCCTTCCGTGACCTGGGCGCCCGACTGGTGACGCCTCGGTCCGACCCCAATGCGATCCGAGACATGGCCGCCGTCGCGCACCACCGCGGCTGGACCGTCGTCGTCGTCCACGGCGCGGCGGACTTCCGGCGCGAGGCTTGGCTAACGACGAGTGCTCTCGGCATGGAGGTGCGGGGCTACCAGCCGAGCGAGCGGGACCGCCAGGAACTTGAGCGCCGGCAGGCGGCGCTGGCGCGGAAGGCCGCCCGCACGGCCCACGAGCGGCCTGAGCGAGGAGACCGCGAGGCTCGCGACAGCGCCGCTGCGGGGCGCAGCAACATGCGCATCGTTGAGGCTGTCGTCCGGGCGCGGGTCGGCGACAGGCCGGCTCAGGACAGGATCCTCTCGGTCGCGCGCGAGCGGCTGGCGGCCTGGCTTGAAAAGGGAGCGCGGGTCCAACCCGTCGAGGTCGCTCGAGCTCAGGCCCAACAGGAATCCCACCGCTCACGAGAACGTCAGCGCAGCCGCTAGCTCATCGGAAGTCCCGCGCCTTCTGCTTGAGCGAAGATGTCCGCCGCCCATGCTTTTCGGCAGCGCACCTACAAAGCGTGATGGCCAGCGGCATGGTATGATTAACTCGGGCTTGAGTAGGAGCCTGCGGGTCGTAATATGTAGTCTGCAGACCGTGGTTTCATCGACCACAGAAGTGCCCCCGTTCTTCCATGAAGGGACGGGCGCTTCTGGCTTGGAATCTGCGGGCGTTACGCACCGCCAAATCGCTGTCGCAAGAACGGCTGGCGATCGACGCCGGTGTCGATCGAGCCTGGGTGAGCGAGCTTGAGCGGGAACAGGGCAACACTTCCGTCGATCTGCTCGACCGCTTGGCCGAAGCGCTTGACGTGCCGATTGCCGCACTTCTCGCTGAGCCGGAGCCCGACGCGGAAAAGCCGCAACCCCTGCGCAGCGGCCGACGTCGCCACGACTGATCTTGGCCGGGGGTAAGGCCAATGGATCGGGCCCTGGTTTGTGCGCACGGAAAGATGGTCGCCCTCGTGGCCAGTGTCCTGCACGCCTCCGGCGTCACCACCACCGATGAGTTCGCGCGACTCCTGAAAGTCTTTGCCGACACGGTCGGCGAAACCGACGCGGAACAAGCCGAGATACTGGCCCTGTGGTCGCAGACCGTCGCCGCTATGCTGCCGGCCCCGCCAAAGCACTAGGTGCCGAGCGCGGCCTGACGGAACTTCCGCGACGGCGTGGGTTTCCTTCAACGCAGCTGAGAAGGCAGAGGAGCATCGCGAATGGACCATCAGAGCCCGACAATGCAGCGCAAGCACTACGGCAAGCTCGCACTGATGATCGTGCTGTCCTTCGTCTCGATGTACATCCTGATGTACGCGATGGTGGACAAGGCTACGAACATCCACCCCAGCCTCAACCAGGCCTATATGGCCGGGCTGATGACCGCGCCAATGGTGGTAATCGAACTCCTCCTGATGAGCATGATGTACCCTCGGCGAGGGCTGAACCTCGCCATCCTGGCCGTCAGCGTGGTGGTCGGGCTGGGCTGCTTTATCGCTATCCGACAGCAGTTCCTGATCGGGGATCGAGAATTCCTGCGCTCGATGATCCCGCACCACTCGGGGGCGATCCTCATGTGCGGCAAGGCGCCAATCAAGGAGCCGGAGTTGAAGCGCCTATGCGCCTCTATCATCCAGGGGCAGCAGGCCGAGATCGACCAAATGAACGCCATGCTGAACCGTTGAGGTGGTCGCGCTATCAGGATTGGCCGGGGCGCATATCGGGCTCGAGTTGATCGATCAGCAGCTTGCGCGCCCGATAGACCCGCGTCTCGATGGTCTTCACTGACACGCCGAGCATCTTACCAGCCTCCTGTTGGCTGTAGCCCTCGAACGCGGTCAAGATCAGCGCCTCCTTCAGCGTTGACGGCAGGCCGCTGACCACCCGATCGAGGCGCCGGGCCTGCTCGTCTTCGAGGACAAGCTGCTCGGCGCCCGTAGTTGGATCGGCCGTCTCAAGTACCTGCGGCTCCTCAAGGCCCTTGGAGCCAAAAAAGGTGCGGCGGACCAGCATCCGGCGCCCACGATCACGCGCCTTGTTGATTGCAATGGTCCGAAGCCAGGCGCCAAAAGATCGGTTCGGATCGTAGCGCTTCAGGGCGGCCCAAGCGGCGATGAAAGCCTCGTGTACGGCTTCATAAGCTTCATCGCTGTCACCGGTGTAGCGGCGCAGCAGCCTGTAAAGCGCTTCCTTGTGCCGGTGGACCAGCACCGAGAACGCCTTGTCATCACCCTCAGCAGCCGAACGAGCGAGGGCGGCGTCGGACGCTTCGGTCGTCACCTCACGTCTTGGGTGAGCGACTGGACGACGGTGTCGTCGAATTTCGCCGCCTGCTCCGGGGTCAGGACCGCGCGCATGGCCAGGGTATGGACCATGGTTTCCTTCTGCAGCTCGCCCATAGCGTGGTGGAAGCGGTCGATGGCGGCCTGCACCTGCGGCGTATAGGCGTGGTGCTGCCGAAAGGCCTGGGCCAACTCGGCGTTGGCCGCCCGCATTTCGGCTTCCAGCGCTTGACGTTTTACGTCGTGCTCACGCTCGATCCCGGCGATGCGCGTCTGTTGCTCGGAGGTGAGGTGCAGACGCTCGTGCACCAGTTCGTGCAACGGCGTCGGCCGCTGCAGCTTGTGCATTACGTATTCCGCGCCGCCCCAGACACCCACAGCCGCGACCAGCACCGACAAGATCAGCGTCAGCGCCATGCCCCGCATCAGGCTCACTGGTCGCCCTCCAAGAGGGTCGATGGCGCCAGGTTCGCGGCTATCGAGAAGGTCCCGTAAGGATGCGGCGCGACAATGGCTGAAGTGGCGAGAGCGCCGCCCACCGTCACGCCCATGGCCAAGGCCAAACCGATAGATGCGACCCGAACGGGAGCGAGCGCGGCCTGAATGCGCGCCTCGCGCCGGCGATTGGCGATGCTGTGGCCGATCTGCGCGTCAAGGCCGTCCAGCGACCGGTCCGTCGGACTGGCCGCCAATCGGGCGACGAGTTCATCCAAACGCTCACTCATGTCATGGTCCTTCAAGCCGCCCCTGGAAACTATACGCTCCAGCCGGGATGGACCCCCTAAAGGATCATGGAGGGCGCCCAGCTGGGAGGGAGTGCTTGACCTTCCTATGATGGGAAGCGCTATGAAATTCAGGCGTTGTGGAAGAGGTCCATCCGCCGTCTAGAGGTGGCTTTGGGACGGGAGGCGGCATGAACATCGGCCAAGCCGCGCGGGCGTCCGGCGTCTCCGCCAAGATGATCCGATATTATGAGCAGATCGCGCTGATCCGCCCCGCCGACCGCACCGACAGCAACTACCGCAGCTTCAGCGAGCGTGACGTCAACGACCTGCGGTTCATCAAGCGGGCGCGCTCGCTCGGATTTTCCGTCGTGGAAATAACCAACCTGCTGTCGCTATGGCGCGACCGAGTGCGCCCCAGCCGCGAGGTCAAAGCGATCGCCGATGGGCATGTGGCCGACCTGCGGGCGCGGATCGCCGAGATGCAAGCGATGGCCGATACCCTGAGCACTCTGTCCGATTGCTGCGCCGGTGACGAACGCCCCGACTGCCCGATCCTCACTGACCTGGCTGCTGGGGTCGCACCGGCAACCCGGTCCGCTCATGGCGCTGAGCGCCCCTGATGCGTCCTGCCTGGATCCTGGTGTTCAGCCTCTGGCCGGCGCTCGCACAGGCGGGACCGGCGGACTATCGCTTCGAGGCGGTGGCGCCAACGGTCGAACGCGGCGTCGGCGTTCCACTTCAGGTGAAGGTCTCTTCCCGGCTGACCGGACTGCCTGTCCCCGGGGTCGAGGTGCGCGAGGCCCGGGTTGACCGGTCGCCTGACGGCCAGCGAGGCGGCAGCCTGCCAGCCTTCTTCATCCCAAGCCTCGCCTATGGGGTCTACAGCTTCCGGGCTGATCTTCCGGTCGACGGGAACTGGGCTTTGACCTTCAACGCCCGCGTTCCAGGCGAAGTCCAGCCGATCGACGCGGCGGTGGTGTTTGCCGTGGCGGGCAGGCTGGCCGCGCCGGCGCAGCCGACGTCTCGGCCGTGACGGCTGCGTGCGGCGCCCGCTTCCCGCGCCCGCTTACTTTGGGCTGATGGCCACGACCTCCGGCATGGGTCCCCCGGTCTTCACCGTGAAGGCGACCTGCTGGCCGACCTTGACGGTCTGGAGCAGCGACGGATCGGCTTTGAACGTCATGGTCATGGCTGGCCAATTCAGCGCCGCGATCGGCCCATGCTGAAGGGTGACGGATCCCACCTTGGCGTCGATCTTCTTTACGGCCCCGGAACCCTGCGCGCCGGCGGGCGCGGGCATGGCCATGCCAGGCATCTTGCTCATGTCATGGTCGGCCTGAGCGAGGGCCGGACCGCTGACCGCAAACGCCGTGATCGCGGCGAGAACCAACTTCATCGAAAATCTCCACATACCTTGCACGGTGGCTTGGCGCCGCGCAGCATCACTTGAATTACGCATCAGCCCGGCGGCGGCCCTCAGAGCCGTACCGCCCGCAGTCGCAGGGCGTTGGCGATCACGCTGACGCTCGACAGCGCCATGGCCGCTGCCGCGAGGGCCGGCGACAGAAGCCAGCCCAAGGTCGGGTAGAGCACCCCGGCGGCGATGGGGATGCCGGCGACGTTGTAGACGAAGGCGAAGACCAGGTTCTGGCGGATGTTGCGCATCACCGCCGCGGAAAGGCGGCGTGCGCGCACCAAGCCCTGGAGATCGCCATGCAACAGAGTGACCCCAGCGCTTTCGATCGCCACGTCGCTCCCCGCGCCCATGGCGATGCCGACATCAGCGGCCGCTAGGGCAGGCGCGTCGTTGACCCCATCGCCTGCCATGCCGACGACCCGGCCCTCCCGCCGAAGGCGCTCGACCACGGCGGCCTTGTCCTGGGGCAGCACTTCCGCCTCGACGTCATCAAGGCCGAGCTGTTTGGCGACGGCTTCGGCCGTGATCCGGTTGTCGCCCGTCATCATGACGAGCCGCACCCCTTGCGCCTGCAATGCGCGGATGGCGTCCGCCGTCGTCGCCTTGATCGGGTCGGCGATGGCCAAGACGGCAGCCAGCTTTCCCTCGACGACCAGGAACACCGTGGTGGCGCCCTCGGCCCGCAGGCGGTCCGCGTCGGCATCCAGCGGCGCTGTGTCCACGGCATGCTCCTGCAACAGGCGCGACCCGCCAAGCACGATCGCTTTGCCGTCGACACGGCCGACCACCCCCTTTCCAACCGGTGAGTCGAAATCGGTCGCTTCCGAGAGCGTCAGGCCACGCGCCTGCGCCGCTCGCAGGATGGCGTCGGCCAGGGGATGTTCGCTGCCGCGCTCCAAGCTGGCGGCCAGGCGCAGGACCTCGTCTTCAACAAATCCAGGGACGACCTGGATCTGGGTGACGGCAGGCCGCCCCTCCGTCAGGGTTCCGGTCTTGTCGATCACGAGCGTGTCGATCTTCTCGAAGCGCTCCAAAGCCTCGGCGTTCTTGATCAGCACGCCGGCCTGGGCGCCCCGGCCGACGCCGACCATGATCGAGATCGGCGTGGCCAGTCCCAGCGCACAAGGACAAGCGACGATCAACACTGAGACCGCGGCGATCATGGCGTAGGCCAGACGCGGCTCGGGGCCAAAGATGCCCCAGACCAGGCCGGCCAAAAGAGCCACCCCGATGACGCTCGGCACAAACCAGCCGGACACCCGGTCTGCCAACCGCTGGATCGGCGCGCGGCTGCGCTGCGCCTGGGCGACCATCTGGACGATTTGGGAGAGCAGGGTGTCGGCGCCGACCTTCTCGGCGCGCATGAGAAACGACCCTGTCTTGTTGAGGGCGCCGGCCACCACCTTGGCCCCCGGCTCCTTGGTCACCGGCATGGACTCGCCGGTGACCAAGGATTCGTCGATCGAGACCCGGCCTTCGACGATTTCGCCATCGACGGGGATTTTTTCGCCCGGCCGGACCCGAAGCCGGTCGCCCACCTGGATTGCGTCGATCGCGACCTCCTCGTCCTCGCCCGCGTCGGTGACGCGTCGCGCCGTCTTGGGGGCGAGGTTGAGCAGCGCCTTGAGCGCGCCCGAGGTGCGTTCGCGGGCCCCCAGCTCCAAGACCTGGCCCAGGAGGACGAGCACGGTGATTACGGCGGCGGCCTCGAAATAGACCGGTACCGATCCGTCGGCGCGCCGGAAAGCGTCGGGGAAGACGCCGGGCGCCGCCACGGCGACGAGGCTGTAGAGCCAGGCCACGCCGACGCCCATGGCGATCAGGGTGAACATGTTGAGGTTGCGAGTGCGCAGCGACGCCCAGCCGCGCGCGAAGAACGGCGCGCCGGCCCACAGCACGACCGGGCTGGCCAGGGCGAATTGGATCCAATTCGAGGTCGTCGGCGCGACCATTATCCGATGGCCCAGAAGGTGGGATCCCATCTCCAGGGCGAACACCGGCACGGCCAGGGCCAGGCCAACCCAGAACCGCCGTGTCATGTCGGCCAGTTCGGGATTGGGGCCGCTGTCGGCGCTCACCACCTCGGGTTCGAGCGCCATGCCGCAGATCGGGCAGGCCCCGGGACCGGGCTGCCGGACCTCCGGGTGCATCGGGCAGGTATAGATGACCCCCTCGGCCAGGGGCACAGCGGCCGGCTTGGGGCTGAGGTAGCGCTCGGGATCGGCGACGAACTTCGACTGGCATCCGGTCGAGCAGAAATAATAGGTCTGTCCGGCGTGTTTTGCGGTCCCGCGCGCGGTCTTGGGATCGACCGTCATCCCGCAGACCGGGTCGATGGTCGCGTCGCCGCCCGACCCTGGATGGCCATCCCCATGGTCATGATGCGCGTGGGCATGGTGATGAGAATGGCTATCGGACATGGGTTGCTTCCCGAGGGCGGCGCTTGAGCTCCCTCTAGTGTCTACGCAGCAGCTACGCGGCGCCCCGCGCGGCGGGGCGTCATCGGTCTGGGCTGCGGGACCGCAGCAGCTCTCTTTGCGACCTTGTTCGATCTTGCGAAGCATTGCGGTCTCCCTGAGTTGGTTTCGCTTCGCCAGGACAGATAGGGCTTCCCATCATGGGAAGGTCAAGGGGCGACCCGCATCCTTTGTGAACCCAGGGCATGCACGGCGAATTTCGCGCTTTCGCCAAGGGTCAGGTCGACGTCCATGCGTATCCCTGAGGAGTGCGCGTCCCTCGCGCCTCTGGTCACGCGCGTAGGATCTCGGCTCCATGAAGAACCTCAACCGGCGGCAGATGCTGCGCGTCGCTTCCGGGCTCGGCGGCGGACTGGCCCTGAGCAGCCTGCTGCCCGGGTGGGCGCAGAGCGCCACGCCGGGCATGGCGCCGGCCTTGCCGACCTTGACCGGCCCCAACATCGATCTGCGCATTGGCCCCTCGAGCCTGAACGTGGACGGTCGCGCCGGTCACGCCGTGACCATCAACGGGACGGTGCCCGGGCCGCTGCTGCGCCTGAAAGAAGGCCAAACGGTTCGGCTGTCGGTCCGCAACGACCTTGCCGAGGACACCTCGATCCATTGGCACGGCCTGCTTGTGCCGTTCCAGATGGATGGCGTTCCCGGGGTGACCTTCCCGGGGATCAAGCCGGGCGAGACCTTCGTCTACGAATTCCCGATCAAGCAGTCTGGGACCTACTGGTATCACAGCCACTCGGGCTTGCAGGAGGCCGAGGGCCATTACGGTCCCATCATCATCGACCCAGCGGGGCCTGATCCCGTCGCCTACGACCGGGAGCACGTGATCGTGCTGTCGGACTACAGCTTCATGCACCCGCACCTGATCTTCAAGCGGATGAAGCAGCAGGGCGGGGTCTTCAACTTCCAGAAGCAGACCCTGTCTGGGCTGCTGGCCGGCAAGGATGCGCATGGACCCGACCGACATCTCGGACGTCACCGGCGCGGCGCTGAAGTTCCTCGTCAATGGCCACGGGCCCGGCGACAACTGGACCGGGCTATTCACGCCAGGCGAGCGGGTGCGCCTGCGCTTCATCAACACCGCCGCGCAGATGGTCTTCGATGTGCGCATCCCGGGCCTGAAGATGACCGTGGTGGCGTCGGACGGTCAGAACGTGCGGCCCGTCGAGGTTGACGAGTTCCAGATCGGCAACGCCGAGACCTTCGACGTGATCGTCCAACCGACTGAGGACAAGGCCTTCACCCTGGTGGCCGAAGCGGTCGACCGCTCGGGCATGGGCCGCGCCACGCTCGCCCCGCGCGCCGGCATGACCGCCCCGGTTCCGCCGCTGCGCAAGCGGCCGCTGGCGACCATGCGCGACATGGGCATGGATATGAGCGCCATGAAGGGCATGAACATGGGCGGCTCCGGCGCGATGGCGGGCATGGACCGCGCCGCCATGGGGCACGACATGGCCGCGATGCCGGGAATGGCCGGGATGGCTCCTCAGCCTGGGATGGCCCCGCCCAAACCACGCGGTTCGGACGCCATGGGGAACATGGCGGGGATGAACATGTCGATGCGTAACCCGCTGAATGCACCAGGGGTGAAAATGGGCCCAGGCGTGCAGACGATCGCGCCCATGGCCGTCGATCGGACTGGCGAGCCTGGCCAGGGACTGGCCAGCGTCGGCCATCGGGTGCTGGTCTACAAAGACCTGATCGCGCTAACCGCCAATCCCGACCAGCGCACCCCAACCCGCGCGCTCGACATCCACCTGACCGGCAACATGGAACGCTTCATCTGGGGGTTCGACGGGCTGAAGTTCAGCGAGACCAGCAAGCCCTACACCTTCGAGAAGGGGGAACGGGTTCGGGTCACGCTGATCAACGACACCATGATGGCGCACCCGATCCACCTGCATGGCCACTTCTTCGAG
>NCED01000032.1 GCA_002280485.1 Caulobacterales bacterium 32-69-10 | reverse complement strand
GGAGGCAGGGGCAGCAAGGCGGCCGGGCCGGATGGGGTGAAGCGCTCATACGCCACGCCCGGCGCGCTGGGGGTCAACTTCGGCAGCGTCTCGGTGCCCTCGACCCTGAACATGACCGCGGCGCTGGAGCGATTCGCCGCCCCCGACGCCGTGCCGTTCTGGGACCTGCCCCTGACCATCGTGCGCACCGAGCGCGCGGGCTATTCGGCGACCGGCTATCGCCTGCAGTTCCATCAGCTGCTGGCGACTCCCCTGATGTTCGCCGGCATGTCGGTCCTGGCGGCGGCCTTCTCGCTCGGCCTTCTGCGGCTGGGCGGGCTTGCGGCCCTGGCCGCCTCGGGCGTGACCTTGGGATTCGTGTTCTTCTTCCTCAACCAGCTGTGCACCTCGTTGGGCAGGGCGGCGGTCATGCCGCCGATGCTGGCGGCCTGGACTCCCCCCGCTTTGGCGCTTTTGGCGGGCTTCACCCTGCTCTGCTACACGGAAGACGGTTGACCTCCAGGGCCGGGCGTCGGAGGTAAACCCCTGCTGCGCCTATCACCCCCTCGCGTTCCTTAGTGGAGAGGATCACCCTGCGATGCGTCACGTCGGACTGCTCGGCCGTGAGTCGGCCCAGCCGTGGACGCGCAGGGTCGCGTGGGCGCGGCCAGGGGGAAGCATGAGCTCACGCGGACGGACCCTGTTGCTCGGCGGCGCTGCGGCCCTGGCGCTCATGCCGCTCGGGGTCGCCCACGCCCAGATCGCCGCCCCGACCAGCGCCGCCGACCAGGCGGGCCTGCGCGGGGTGCTCGACGCCCCGCCGCCGGTCGTGCTGGCCTCCGAGACCGCCCCGCCCCCCGCCCCGGTCTCGGCCGTCGGCGACGACGGCCTGGACGACAAGGACGTCTATCTGGAAGCCGATGAGCTGGTCGACGACCGGACGACCAAGATCGTCACCGCCCGCGGCCACGTCGAGGCGCGTCACTCCAACCGCACCCTGCGGGCCGACGAGGTGATCTACGACACCAACACCGGCGCGGCCCACGCCAGGGGCCACGTGGTGATGATCAACCCGGACGGCTCGGTGCAGTACGCCGATGACGTCCAGCTCGACGACGAGCTGACCGCCGGGGTCGCCACCGCCTTCGCCGCGCGGGCCAAGGGCAACATCACCATCGCCGCCGGCTCGGCGATCCGCCGCAACGAGAACGTCAACGAGCTGAACAAGGCGATCTATACGCCCTGCGACATCTGCGCCTCCGACGGCTCGCCCAAGGAGCCGACCTGGTCGGTCCAGGCCTCGAAGGTCATCCAGGACCGCGAACATCAGGTCGTCTACTACCGCAACGCCGTGATCCGCATCAAAGGCGTGCCGATCCTCTACACGCCGATCTTCTGGCACCCGGACCCCTCGGCCGAGCGGCGTTCGGGTTTCCTGGCCCCCAATTTCCGCTACGCCAGCCGGCTGGGGCTGTCCTACGAGCAGCCCTATCTGTGGGTGATCTCGCCCTCGGCCGACCTCGTGGTCAGCCCGATGCTCACCACGGCGGTGGCCCCGTTCCTGAACCTGGAATACCGCCAGCGGTTCTACTCCGGCACTGTGCGGGCCCGCGTCGGCTACACCTACGAGAAGCGCTTCGATGGCCAGGGCAAGTTCGGCGAGGCCACCTCGCGCAGCTACATCCTGGCCGACGGCCTGTTCCAGATCGACGACAAGTGGCAGTGGGGTTTCGGGGCCGAGCGGGTGTCCGACCCGACCCTGTTCAACCGCTACCGCATCAACGACGTCTATCGTCGCCGTGGCCCCTTCACCACCGACACCCAGCGCCTGCTGAGCCAGATCTTCGCCACGCGTCAGGACCGCAAGTCCTACGTCTCGATCTCGGCGATCAGCTTCCAGAGCCTGCGGGTGGTCCAAGACCCCGACCGGACGATCCGGTCCTACGACCCGTCCAACGCCTTCCCCTTCGTCGGCCCTTTGATCGAGGCGCGGATCGACCCGGACACGCCGGTGCTCGGCGGCCGCTTCCGCTTCCAGGGCAGCGGCGTGGTGCTCTCGCGCAACCAGACCGCCCCGCTTACCGACCAGGGGCTGGCGCAGAACCAGGGCATCGACAGCCGGCGTTTCAGCGGCGGCGCCGACTGGCGGCGCACCTTCACCCTGGGCAACGGGCTGCGCGTCGAGCCGTTCGGCCAGGTCCGCGCGGACACCTATTCGATCAACAACCCCCGCGCCTCCGACCCGAAGAACACCTTCAGCCGCGGCGTCGCCACCGTCGGGACCGACATCAGCTGGCCGTTCATCCGCCAGCGCGGCGGCTCCAGCATCATCATCGAACCCCTGGCCCAGCTGCTCGTCTCGCCGGACTACAACCGCAACCCCAACGTCCCCAACGAGGACAGCGTGGCGCTGGTGTTCGACGCCACGAACCTGTTCACCCCCAATCGCTTCCCGGGCTTCGACCTGTTCGAGGGCGGCCGGCGGGCCAACATCGGCGGCCGCACCAGCTTCAACTGGGGCCGGGGGCGCTCGGCCACCGTCCTGGTGGGCCGCTCGTTCCGCGACGAGGCTAATCCGTCCTTCTACCCCGGCAGCGGCCTCGAGGGCCGGTCGTCGGACTGGGTGACCGCAGTCACCCTGAACCCGATCCAGGGCCTGACCTTCTTCTCGCGCTCGCGCCTGGACAGCGACACCTTCAAGCTGCGTCGAGAGGAGGCCGGCCTCGACATCAACCTGTGGCGGGTCTCGGCCTCGACCCGCTACATCTACTCGGAGCGGGACGCCAGCGGCCTGCGCACCGAGTCCATGAACCTCAACGGATCGTTCCGCCTGACCAAGAACTGGGGCGTCAGCGCCGGCGCCGTTCGCGACCTGGATGCAGGCCTGTGGCCGTTCAGCCAGTTTTCCGTGTATTATCAGGACGAGTGCATCCGGGTGGACGTGATCCTGACTCACGACCAGACGTTCCAGCGGACCATCGCGCCGTCGAACTCGATCCAGGTGCGCCTAACCCTCGCCACATTGGGCGGACAAGGATCGAAGCGGTCTGGCCGGCTGTCCTCCGTGACGGTCGGTGTCTGCGCGTCGGCGCTGTTGCTCGCCGCCGCCGGCGCGGCCCAGGCCGCACAGGCCGCTTTGCCGCCCGGTCCGGCGCCCATCGTCCGTGAGGGCGTCTCGTCGATCGTCAACGACGAGATCATCTCCACCTACGACCTGCGCCAGCGCACCCTGCTGCTCATCGTCACCTCCGGGGTGCAGGTGACCGAGGCGTCGCTGCCGGCCATCGAGCGCGAGGCGCGGCGCCAGCTGATCGACGAGCGCCTGCAGATGCAAGAAATCAAGCGCATCGAGGCGCGCACCAAGGTCACGCTCGAGCCCTCCGTCCAGGACATCGCCGCCCAGATCGACCGCCTGGCCCAGCAGAATGGCCTGAACGGCAAGCAGTTGATCGACAGCCTGGCCTCGGCCGGTGTGAACCAGGGCGCCCTGGCGGCCCAGCTCCAGGCCGAGATCGCCTGGCAGCGCTATGTCGGCGGCCGCTTCGGCAACGTCGTCAAGATCGGGGACGACCAGGTCACCGCCGCGATGAAGCGGGCCGAGGCCGCCTCGGCCAAGGCCCAGTATCAGGTGGCCGAGATCTTCATCGACGCCCAGCGCGCCGGCAGCCAGGCCAACGCCATGGCCGGCGCCCAGCAGCTGGTCCAGCAGCTCCAGCAGGGCGCCCCCTTCACCGGCGTCGCCCGCCAGTTCTCCGCCGCGCCCAGCGCCTCCACCGGCGGCGACGCGGGCTGGATGGTGGCCGGCGACATGGCTCCTCAGATCGAGGCGGCCCTGGAGCAGATGCGCCCGGGTCAGCTGTCGCAGCCGATCGCCGTGTCGGGCGGCGTCTACATCCTGCTGCTGCGCGACAAGCGCGCCGGCCAGGGCGCCAGCCTGGTCAGCCTCAAGCAGGCCGCGGTGCGGCTGGCCTCCGACGCCCCCGAGGCCGAGGTCCAGGCGGCCACCGCCAAGCTGGAGGCGCTCAAGCCCCAGATCACCGGCTGCGCCCAGTTTGAGGCCGAGGCCGGCAAGGCCGAGGGCGTCGTCGCCGGCGACCTGGGCGAGGCCGATATCAACGACCTGTCGGCCAACTTCCGCGAGGCCATCGCCAATCTGGAGGTGGGCCAGGTCAGCACCCCGGTGCGCACCAACGCCGGCCTGCACCTCGTCGCCCTGTGCAACAAGCGCAGCGGCGGCCCCAACGCCCCCAACCGCGAAGACATCGAGAACCGGCTCGCCGAGCAGGAGCTGGTGATGATCGCCCGCCGCGAACTGCGCAACCTGCGCAACTCCGCCAGCATCGAGAACAAGTGACGGCCGGCGGCCGTCCGCTGCCGACCTCACCCACGGCCTTGAGTCCCCCGCTTGCCTTGAGCATGGGCGATCCGGCGGGGATCGGACCGGAGCTGATCGTCAAGGCCTGGACCGCCCTGCGCGCCACCGGCCCCGCCTTCGTGGTGGTGGGCGACCACGAGGCCCTGGCCGCCGCCTCGCCCCACGGCGCCGCGATCCTGCGCCGGGTCGGGCGGCCGGAAGAGGCGGCGGCGATCTTTCCCCACGCCATTCCCGTCATCGACCTGCCCCTGCTGAGCCGGGTGGTTTCCGGACAGCCCTCCTCGGCCCATGCCGGGGCCATCGTGCGCTGGATCGAGACCGGGGCCGGCCTCGCCCTCTCCGGCGCGGTCAGCGGCCTGGTCACCGCGCCGATCGCCAAGGCGCCGCTCTACGAGGCCGGCTTCGGCTTTCCCGGCCACACCGAGTTCCTGGCCGCCCTGACCGAGGGCGCCCCCTACCCCGGCCCTCGCGGCCCGGTGATGATGCTGACCGCCGCCGACCTGCGCACGGTGCTCGTCACCATCCACACGCCCCTGGCGGCCGTCTCCGCCGCGCTCAGCGTCGATCGCATCGTCGAGGTGGGGCGGGTGACGGACTTCGCCCTGACCCGCGACTTCGGCGTCGCCCGCCCGCGCCTGGCCCTGGCCGGGCTGAACCCGCATGCCGGCGAGGGCGGATCGCTCGGCCGCGAGGAGATCGAGATCATAACGCCGGCGGCGCATCGGCTTCGCGCCGAGGGGATCGACTGCTGGGACCCCAGGCCCGCCGACACCCTGTTCCACGAAGAGGCGCGCCGGGCCTATGACGCGGTGATCTGCCTCTACCACGACCAGGCCCTGATCCCGGTCAAGACCCTGGACTTCTGGGGCGGGGTGAATGTCACCCTGGGCCTGCCCATCGTTCGCGCCTCGCCCGACCACGGCACCGGCTTCGACATCGCCGGCCGGGGGATCGGCAACCCCTCCAGCCTGATCGCGGCGGTGCGCATGGCCGCCGACATGGCCGCCCGGCGCCGCGAGCCATGAGCCTGGACAGCCTGCCGCCCCTGCGCGAGGTGCTGGACGAAGCCGGGCTCCTGGCCCGCAAGAGCTTCGGCCAGCACTTCCTGCTCGACCTCAACATCACCCGCAAGATCGCGCGCCTGGCCGGGCCGCTCGAGGGCTTCACCGTGCTGGAGGTCGGCCCCGGCCCGGGCGGCCTGACCCGCGCCCTGCTGGAGAGCGACGCGGCGCAGGTGATCGCGGTCGAGAAGGACCCGCGCTTCCTGCCCCTGCTGGCCGACCTCGGCGCAGCCGCCCCGGGCCGCCTGACCGTGGTCGAGGCCGACGCCCTGAAGGTCGACGAGGCGGCGCTGACCGGGGGCGCCCCGACCAAGATCGTGGCCAACCTGCCCTACAACGTCGGCACCCCGCTGCTGATCAAGTGGCTGACCGCCCCCTGGCGGCCCGCCGGCCTGACCCTGATGTTCCAGAAGGAAGTGGCCCAGCGCATCGTGGCGGGCCCCGGCGACGACGCCTATGGCCGCCTGGCCGTGATCTGCCAGGCGGTGGCCGAGTGCCGCATCGGCATGACCCTGCCCGCCCGCGCCTTCACCCCGCCGCCCAAGGTCGATTCGGCCGTGACGGTGCTGGACCCCCGCCCCGACGCCCCGCCGCTGGACCTGCTCAAGCAACTGGAGAAGGTGACCGCCGCGGCCTTCGGCCAGCGCCGCAAGATGCTGCGCTCCAGCCTCAAACAGGTCGGCGGCGGCGACCTGTGCCGCGCCGCCGGGATCGATCCCGACGTCCGAGCCGAGACGATCGACGTGGCGGGATTCCTCAGGCTGGCGGCGGCCCTGTGACCTCTCCCTTCGGGGGGCCGTTGCAGTACGGTGCTGCGTGCTTCGAGACGCCGGATTGCATCCGGCTCCTCAGCATGACGAGGGTGGGTGGGCTGCAAAAATCTCCATGAATCCAAACTCACTAACGTTCGTCACGCTGAGGAGCCCGAGCGAAGCTTGGGCGTCTCGAAGCGCGCAGTGAATTATGCAAAGGTCTCCCAAAGGGGAGAAAGGCCTTAAACCTCCGCCTGTTTCTCGATGCGGCGGTCGGGGACGAACCACATCAGGGCGACGGCGACATAGAAGGCCAAGCCGATCGCCGGCATGAAAAAGGCCGCGACGATGCCCAGGGCGTAGCCGGCCTGCGAGATCTTGCGCTTGTGGTTGCGGCCCACGGCCTTGGCCAGGGTCGAGTCCGGCCCCTCGTGGCGGACCAGCAGGTGAGCCAGGATGGTGAAGGCGAAGCCGGCCATGAACAGCACGAACCCGTAGAGGGCGACCGGGATGGCGGCGTAGTGGTTCTCGCCCATCCAGGCGGTGACGAAGGGCACGACCGACAGCCAGAACAGCAGGTGGAGGTTGGCCCACAGGATCGTGCCGGTGACCGTCTTCACCACGTGGATCATGTGATGGTGATTGGTCCAGTAGATGCCTAGGACCACGAAGCTGAGCCCATAGCTGAGAAAGGTCGGGATCAGCGGGCCGAGGTCGGCCCAGGCCGTCCCGTGCGGGATTTTCAACTCCAGCACCATGATGGTGATGATGATGGCGATGACGCCATCGCTGAACGCTTCCAGCCGCCCCTTGGTCATGGCCCGGTCCCCCGTCGACAGGGAAGCTTAGCCGCTGCGCGTCCGCGCGACGATAGTTTCGTCAACCAGGCGATGCAGGGCCGGCACATGCCCGTCGCCGCCTCTGGCGGTGGGGTCCGAGGTCATCACCACGCTCAGCGCCAGGCTGGGGATGACGAACACCATCTGACCGCCATAGCCCCAGGCGAAGTTGACGCGGTGCGGGCCGGCCTCGCGCAGCCACCAGCCCAGGCCGTAGGTGTAGCCGGTGTAGGGCGAGCGGCCCCCGCGCGAGCGCCAGCTGTCCTCGACGAAGGCCGCGCTCAACACGCGCGTGGCGCCATGCAGCCCGCCGTTGCGGTACATTTCGCCGAAGCGCAGCAGGGCGCGGGGCGACAGGGCCATCTCGTTGCCGCCGAAATAGATCCCCTGCGGGTCGCGGGTCCAGGGCGGCACGGTGATCCCCAGGGGCCGGCCCAGCCACTCCCGCGCCAGGTCGAGGGTGCTGCGCCCCGCCGCCCGGGTCAGCACCGCCGACATGATGTGCGAGGTCCCGGTCGAATAGAGCATCCGCCCCCCCGGCTCGGCCACGAAGGGCTGGCTGAGGGCGTAGGCGACCCAGTCGCGGCTGGACACCCAGCGGCCGTAGTTCTGGCCCGAGGTGCGCTCCAGGCCGGCGGCCATGGACAGCAGTTGCTCGATGGTGAGCAGGCGCGCGCGCGGGTCTGCGGCGGCGGGGATGCGGGCGCCGAGGATCGGGCCGATCGGCTGGTCCAGGCCCTTCAGCACGCCCCGGTCGAGGGCGCAGCCGGCCAGGGCCGCGATGATCGACTTCGACGCCGACTTGATGTTGACCGGCGTATCGAGGCCGGGGCCGCGGAAGACCTGTTCGCGCACCACCCGCCCGTTCTGGGCGACGATCATGGTGCGAAGCTGGGGCAGGGTCGCGGCGCCCGTGAAGGCGTCCGTCAGCGCCGCGGAGTCGAGGTCGCGGACCTGTTCGGGCGCGGGTGCGGCGGCGGTCTCGGCGGGCGGCGCGGCCTGGCCGCAGGCGGCGGCGGGGGCGAGGAGCGCGCCGCCAAGGCCGGTGCAGACGAAACGGCGGGTCAGGGTCATTGAGGGCCCCTCTCCCGGCGCCGTTTCAGATCTGCTCGTCGAGCAGGGCCTGAACGAGGGGCTCCAGCCAGGGGTTCCTTTTCCGCACGATCCGGGCCGCGTGGTAGATATGGGCGAGGTCGGAGTAGGTCTTGTCGAAGTCCTCGTTGACCAGGACGTGGTCGTATTCGCGATAGTGCTCGATCTCGTTTTTCGCCCAGGCCACCCGGCGCTCGATCACCTCGGCGGTGTCCTGGCCGCGGGCGTAGAGGCGCCGGCGCAGCTCGGCGATCGAGGGGGGCAGGATGAACACCCGCTCCACGTCCGGCCCGGCGGCGGCGCTGATCTGGCGGGCGCCCTGCCAGTCGATGTCGAACAGGACGTCCTGGCCCTTGGAGAGGGCCTCCAGCACCGGCTGGCGCGGGCTGCCGTAACAGGCGCCGTGGACCTCGGCCCACTCCAGGAAGCCGTCCTCGGCCACCATCTCGTCGAAGCGCGGCCGGTCGACGAAATGGTACTCCCGCCCGTCGATCTCGCGCGAGCGGGCCGCGCGGGTGGTCCAGGAGACGGACAGGGTCAGTTCGGGGTGGTCGACCAGCAGGCGCCTCGACAGGGAGGTCTTTCCCGCGCCCGAGGGGCTCGAGATCACCAGCATCAGACCGCGGCGGGGTTGATACTCGATCATGATCTCTACTCGACGTTCTGAATCTGCTCGCGGAACTGCTCGATAGCGGCCTTCAAGTCCAGTCCCGTCGCGGTCAGGGCGGAGGACGCCGACTTCGAGCAGAGCGTATTGGCCTCTCGCATGAACTCCTGGGCCAGGAAGTCCAGGCGCCGGCCGGCCGGGCCGCCGTCCGCCAGCAGGGTGCGGGCGCCGTCGATGTGGGCGAGCAGGCGGTCGAGCTCCTCGCGCACGTCGGCCTTCACGGCCAGCAGGGCCGCCTCCTGCACGATGCGCTCTTCCAGCCCGCCCCCGGCCTCGCCGACCAGGTCGGCGATCCGCTTGGCGTAGCGATCCTTCAGGGCCGGGCCCTGGGCGGCGGCCTGGGTCTCGGCCAGGGTTCGCAGGGTCTCGATACGGTCGACGATGCCGCCGAGCACGCCGCACAGCGCCACGCCCTCCTCGTCGCGGGCGATCTTCAGCCCGTCGAGGGCCTGTTCGACACAGGCGGCCATGGCGGCTTCCAGCGCCTTGCGGGCGGCTTCGTCCTCGGCCCCGTCGCTGGCGTCCATCACGCCGCGCACCAGCAGCAGGCCGTCGAAACGGGGGGCCGCCACGTCGCCGCGGGCGACATAGTCCCGCGACAGGGCGACGAGCTGGTCGAGGGCCTCGATATTGACCTGGACGCTGACGGCGCCTTCGTTGCGCCGGGCCTGCAGGCCGACGCTGATCTGGCCGCGCTGGAAGCGCTTCTGGGCGCCGTCGCGGACCACCCGCTCCAGGGCGTCGAAGCCCGGCGGGCCCTTGTAGCGGGCCTCGAGGTTGCGGCCGTTGACCGACCGGGCCTCCACGGCCCAGGTCCAGGCCCCGAAGGCCCCTTCGCAGCGGGCGAACCCGGTCATGCCGGAGAGCGGGGTCATGGCTTAGGGCCCGAGGGTTGGGGTTCGGCCGCGGCCGACGCGCCGGTCCCGGTGGCGGGCGCGGTCGCAGCGGCGGGGCGCGAGCGCTCGATCTGGCGCCAGCGGGCGACGTTCTGCAGGTGCTCTTCGTAGGTGGCCGCGAAGGCGTGGCCGCCCGTGCCGTCGGCGACGAAGAACACCTCGTCGGTCTTGGGCGGGTCGAGCACGGCGGCCAGGGAGGCGCGGCCCGGGTTGCCGATCGGGGTCGGGGGCAGGCCGGCGTTGAGATAGGTGTTGTAGGGCGTCGGCTGGGCCAGTTCGGAGGCCAGCAGGCCGCGCCCCAGGGGCAGGCCGCCATTGATGCCGTAGATCAGGGTCGGGTCGGCCTCCAGCCGCATGCCGCGGCGCAGGCGGTTGACGTAGACCGCGCCGACCCGGGGCCGCTCGGAGGGCACCCCGGTCTCCTTCTCGACGATGGAGGCCAGGGTCACGGCCTCGGCCTGGGTGTCGAAGGGCAGGCCGGACTGGCGCTTGGCCCACAGCTGGGTCAGCAGCTTGTCGCGGGCGTCCATCATCCGTTGCAGCACCGCCGAGCGCTCCTCGCCGCGGACCACGTCGTAGGTCTCGGGCAGCAGCGAGCCCTCGGGCGGGGTTGGAACCTCGCCGGTGAGCACGGCGGTCTTGTCGAGGATTTCCACCACCTGGGCCGAGGTCAGGCCCTCGGGCACGGTCACTCGATGGTGGACGATGTCGCCGCGGCGGATCTTGTCCAGCACCCCGGACAGGGACGTGCGCGACGCGAAGGCGTACTCTCCGGCCTTCAGGGCCTTGGCGGCGCCGGTGACCTGGGCGGCGGCCATGAACAGGGCGGCCGAGCCGACGGCCCCGCCCCGCTCCAGCGAGGCGCCGATCTCCGACAGCCCCGCGCCCTTGCGCAGGATCACCGTGGTCTGATCGCCCTGCCGGGCGACGGGGCCGGGGGCGTTGTAGACCCAGGCCGCGGCGATGGCCGCGATAAGCCCCAGGACGACGACGGTGACGGTCGCGCTGGCCACGCCGGCCAGGAAGCCCCGGCCTGGCCTGGGCTCCCGTTGGCTGTAGGCGCGGAACCGCCGTTTCACGCGACCTTCGAGAACACGAGCGAAGCGTTGGTGCCGCCGAACCCGAAGCTGTTCGACAGGACGGTGTTGATCTCCATCGGCTTGGCCTTATGGGCCACGAGGTCGATGGCGGTCTCGACCGATGGGGTGTCGAGGTTGATGGTCGGGGGCGCGATCTGGTCGCGGATGGCGAGCGCGCTGAACGCCGCCTCGACCGCTCCGGCCGCGCCGAGCAGGTGGCCGATGGCCGACTTGGTCGATGACATGGTCGCCCGGGCGGCGGTGTTGCCCAGCATGCGCTCGACGGCGCGCAGCTCGATCTCGTCGCCGAGCGGCGTCGAGGTGCCGTGGGCGTTGATGTAGTCGATATCGCCCGGCGAAACGCCCGCGTCCTTGAGGGAGGCGGCCATGGCGCGGTAGCCCCCGTCCCCGTCCGAGGCCGGGGCGGTGATGTGGTAGGCGTCGCCCGACAGGCCGTAGCCCCTGACTTCGCAGTAGATCTTGGCCCCGCGCGCCTTGGCGTGCTCGTACTCCTCGAGCACCAGGACGCCGGCGCCCTCGCCCATGACGAAGCCGTCGCGACCGTCGTCGTAGGGGCGGGACGCCTTCTCGGGCGTGTCGTTGTAGCCGGTGGAGAGGGCGCGGCAGGCGATGAAGCCGGCGATGCCGATCTTGCACACCGCGGCCTCGGCGCCGCCGGCCACCATCACGTCGGCGTCGCCGTAGCGGATCATCCGGAACGCGTCGCCGATGGCGTGGGCCCCGGTGGCGCAGGCGGTGACCACCGAGTGATTCGGGCCCTGGAAGCCGTAGCGGATTGAGACGTGGCCCGAGGCCAGGTTGATCAGGGCCGAAGGGATGAAGAAGGGGCTGACGCGCCGGGGGCCCTTGGCCTCCAGCTCGATCGCGGTCTCGGCGATGGTGTTCAGTCCGCCGATGCCCGAGCCCAGGACCACCCCGGTGCGTTGGCGCGATTCGGCGTCTTCCGGCGCCCAGCCGGAATCCTTCACCGCCTCGTCGGCGGCGGCCACCGCGTAGAGGATGAAGTCGTCCACCCGGCGCTGGTCCTTGGGCGACATGGTCTGGTCGGGGTCGAACGACCCCTCGACATCGGCCCCGCCGCCGCCGCGCCCATCCACCCGCGGCACTTCGCAGGCGATCTGGCAGGCGTATTCGGTGGGATCGAAGGCGGTGATGCGGCCTGCCCCGGACTGACCGGCCAGGATCCGCTTCCACGACAGTTCGCGCCCCTGCCCCAGAGGGGTCAGCAGGCCGATACCGGTGACGACGACGCGACGCATGGGCGTCTTCCTACCTTTCCGGCCGCGCGCAAAACGCAAGAGGGCCCGGGCCGTACCGGAGGCGGTCGCCCGCGCTCCGGATCAGGCCCCGGCCCCCCTCATGAGAAGCGGGCGGCGCAAGGGCTCAGGCGCCGAGCCGTTCTCCGATGAACTTCACCGCGTCGCCGACGGTCTGGATGTGCTCGGCGGCGTCGTCGGGAATCTCGATATCGAACTCTTCTTCGAAGGCCATGACCAGTTCGACGTTGTCGAGGCTGTCAGCGCCCAGGTCGTCGATGAAGCTGGCCTTTTCAGTGACCTTCTCCGGATCGGCGTCGAGGTGCTCGATCACGATCTTGCGCACGCGTTCGAGGATGTCGGACATACGCTCTTAGCCCCTTGTTGGTGTCTCTGGATCGACGCCCCGGAAACCTTCCGATCACGCCGCAAATGCTTGCCGGCTTTCGTCTGACGATCAGCGAAGCCAGTTCGACGGGACGCCTACCATACTCCTTTTGGGGAGACTAGCGCCTCAGGCGACCGGGACGGCCGCCCCCGCTTCTTATGGCATGGCCATGCCGCCGTTGACGTGCAGGGTCTGGCCGGTGACGTAGGACGCCTCCTCGCTGGCGAGGTAGACGCAGGCGGCTGCGATCTCGGCGCCCTCGCCGAGGCGGCCCGCCGGGATGCGGCCAAGGATCGCGCCCCGCTGGGCCTCGTTCAGCACATCGGTCATCGGGCTGGAGATGAACCCGGGGGCGACGCAGTTCACCGTGACGTTACGGGCCGCCACCTCCTGGGCCAGGGCCTTGGAGAAGCCGATCATCCCCGCCTTGGAGGCGGCGTAGTTGGCCTGGCCCGGGTTGCCGGTGACCCCCACCACCGAGGCGATGCCGAGGATGCGGCCCCAGCGCCGCTTCATCATGCCGCGCAGGGCGGCGCGGGAGAGGCGGAAATAAGCCTCGAGGTTGACCCGGATCACCGTGTCCCAGTCCTCGTCCTTCATTCGGACCAGCAGGCCGTCTCGGGTCAGGCCGGCGTTGGAGACCAGGATGTCGACCTGGCCGGCGAGGGCTTCGGCCTGGCCGACCAGGGCGTCGACGGCGGCCGAATCAGACAGGTTGGCCGGGGCGATGAAGGCCCGCTCGCCCATGTCGGCCGCGACGGCCTGCAGGGCCTCGGCGCGGGTGCCCGAGAGCACAACCGTCGCCCCCTGGGCGTGCAGCGACCGGGCGATGGCCCCGCCCAGGCCGCCGCTGGCGCCGGTGACGAGCGCGGTCTTGCCGCTGAGGTCGAACATCTTAGTGTCTCCGGTGGTGCGACCGCCTCGCCCTTCGACAGGCTCAGGATGAGGCGGAATTATAGGGCGTTTCAGTAGAAAGCCTCATCCTGAGCTTGTCGAAGGACGAAGGCTTTCGGTCCCGCTACAGCGTCTGCGCGAAGGACTCCAGGTCCAGCGGGGTGTTCAGGGCCACGGCGTCGGCGTCGGGGGCGGCGCGCCTGGCGATGCCGGTCAGCACCTTGCCGGCGCCGCACTCGGCGAAACGGGTCACCCCGCCCTCCTCGACCATCCAGGCCAGGCTCTCGCGCCAGCGCACCCGCCCCGTCACCTGCTCGACCAGCAGGCGGCGGATCAGCTCGGGGTCATTGGTGGGGCGGGCGGTGACGTTGGCGACCACGGGGGCCAGCAGCGCCGAGATCGTCGTCGTCGCCAGGGCCTCGGCCATGGCGTCGGCGGCGGGCTGCATCAGGGGGCAGTGGAACGGCGCCGAGACATTGAGGGGAATGGCCCGGGCGCCCAGGGCCTTGGCAGCCTCGATCGCCTTGTCCACCGCGGCCTTGTCGCCGGAGATGACGATATTGCCCAGGTTGTTGTCGTTGGCGACGACGCAGACCCCGATCGTCGCGCCCTCGGCGGCGGCCTGTTCGGCCAGGGCCAGGTCGACCTTGGGCCCGATGAGCGAGGCCATGGCCCCCTCCCCCACCGGGACGGCGCGCTGCATGGCCTGGCCGCGCAGGCGCAGCAGCCGGGCGGCGTCGGCGATGGTCAGGGCCTCGGCGGCCGCGAGGGCGGAATATTCGCCCAGGCTATGGCCGGCGACGAAGGCCGCGCCCTCCATCGGCACATTGAACTCCTCCTCCAGGACACGGACCACCGCCAGCGACACCGCCATCAGCGCCGGCTGGGCGTTCTCGGTCAGGGTCAGCTCGTCCTCGGGGCCCTCGCACATCAGCCGGTAGAGGTGCTGGTTCAGGGCGTGGTCGACCTCCTCGAACACCTGGCGGGCGGCGGGGAACACCTCGTGCAGCGCCTTGCCCATGCCGATGGCCTGGCTGCCCTGTCCGGGAAAAAGGAAGGCGAGGCTCATGGAAATCTCTCCGTACTCGGCGGGCGGCTTGGTTATGGCGAAACGCGCCCGCCTTCAACCCGGGGCGCCGCCGCGGCTCTGACGCCGGCGTCAGTTTCGCACAGGGCGGGACTTTCCATGCTATGGTCCTCCCCGCCTGCGATGGAGGGCGACATGGTGAGCCACGGTCTCAAAGCCAGCGTCCTGGTCGGGGCGGTCGCCGTCGCCGTTTTCGCCGCCGCCCCGCGGCCCGCCCACGCCATCGAGGTGCTGATCGGGGGCCGGGCCCAGATCTGTTCCGAACAGGCCAAGGCGGGGGTCGCCAGCCCCCTGTCCCTCGAAAACTGCACCATGGCCATCCTGGCCGAGATGCTGTCGGGCCGCAGCCTGGCGGCGACCTACCTCAACCGGGGCGTCATGTTCCTGGACAGGGGCGACTACGGCTCGGCCATGCGAGACTTCGACGAGGCCCTGGCGATCCAGCCCGACATGGGCGAGGCCTTCGTCAACCGCGGCGCCGCCCTGATCGGCCTGAAGCGCAACCAGGAGGCCCTGGACGAGATCAACCGCGGCCTGGCCCTGAATCCGGAAGAGCCGGAGAAGGCCTACGGCAACCGCGCCCTGGCCAAGTGGAACCTCGACGACCTGCGCGGCGCCTACGACGACTTCATGCGGGCCCACGAACTCAAGCCCGAGTGGGCCTGGCCCACCGAGCAACTCGCCAACTTCCGGGTGGAGCGGCGGGCGGGGCGGTAGTCTTCATCCCTCCCCCTTGTGGGGAGGGTGGCGCCCGCAGGGCGTCGGGTGGGGGGAAGTTATCGGCGAGCGCCGCGGCTCCGCCCCACCCCGCTCGCGGGCCTGACGCCCGCGAGTCGCCCTCCCCATGAATGGGAGGGATAAGAGACCGCCCTTGCTTTCCGGGCGATCCCGAGTATTTTCCCGCGCTTCCTGGAAGGCGGTCTCGACGTGGAGCGCAAAAGGGGTGGGACCTTCCCGCCCGCCGCGCCGAGATCCATCGTGGCCGTCGGAGCTTCCGCCGACGCCCGCGCCGCCCTCCGACCGGAAGAAGGACGCCATGGCGCTATACGAACACATCATCATCGCGCGGCAGGATATCTCGCCGCAACAAGCCGAAGCCCTCAACGACACCCTGAAGCACCTCATCGAGGACCAGGGCGGCCACGTGGCCAAGATCGAGTACTGGGGCCTTCGCAACCTGACCTACCGGATCAAGAAGAACCGCAAGGGGCACTATTCGCTCCTCGCCCTCGACGCGCCCTCCGAGGCCGTCAAGGAAATGGAACGCCAGCTGTCCATCAACGAGGACGTGCTGCGCTACCTGACGGTCCGCGTCGAAGAGCTCGACCTCGAGCTGTCCCCGGTCCTGGCGCGGCGTGACCGCGACCGTGAGCGGGATCGCGGCGACCGCGGCGACCGTGACGGTCCCCCGCGTCGCAGCTACGACGACATGCCGGCATAAGGGAGCACGCACATGACCGATACGACCACTGCGGCGGCCCCGACCGTTCCGGGCACCGCCACCGGCGGCGGCGGACGCCGCCCCTTCTTCCGTCGCCGCAAGGTTTGCCCCTTCTCGGGCGCCGGCGCACCGAAGATCGACTACAAGGACGTGAAGCTGCTGCAGCGTTACGTCTCCGAACGCGGCAAGATCGTGCCTTCGCGCATCACCGCCGTGTCCGCCAAGAAGCAGCGTGAGCTGGCCCGCGCCATCAAGCGCGCCCGCTTCCTCGCGCTCCTCCCCTACGTCGTGAAGTAGGAGGCGAACCCATGAAAGTTGTTCTGCTCGAACGCGTCGAAAAGCTCGGCACCATCGGCGACGTGGTTTCGGTGAAGGACGGGTTCGCCCGTAACTTCCTGCTGCCCCGTTCCAAGGCGCTGCGGGCCACCGCCGCCAATCTCAAGGTCTTCGAAGGGCAGCGCGTCCACATCGAAGCCCGCAACGCCGAAGCCCGCGCCCAAGCCGAAAAGGCCGGCGAAGGCCTGGACGGCACGTCCTACATCCTGATCCGTCAGGCGGGCGATTCCGGCCAGCTCTACGGCTCGGTCTCCGGCCGCGACGTCTCCGACGCCATCCAGGCGGACGGCGGCAAGGTCGACCGCAGCCAGGTCATCCTCGACCGGCCGATCAAGACGCTGGGCGTCCACGAGGTGAAGGTCCGCCTTCACGCCGAGGTCACCATCAACGTCAAGATCAACATCGCCCGCAGCCAGGACGAAGCCGAGCGCCAGGCGCGCGGCGAAAACGTCATCGCCTCGGCGTTCGATGAAGACCGGGCGGCGGCTGCCGAACAGGCTCAGGACATGCTCGACGGCGGCGCCGGCGCCGCCGTCGAAGCCGCCGGCGGGATGGACCGCTAAAGGTCCTCCTTTCGACGCAAGATCAGGGCGGCTCCGGGAAACCGGGGCCGCCTTTTTTCTTTGTCCGCAGCGCCTCTCGCCGCTCCCGTTCAGGTTGCGTTCATCGCGATATCTTCCCGGTTCGGCGCATTAGCCACATGGGGCATAATCGCTGTGGATGGTCGGCGGCGGGCGGTGGACACACCTCTCTGGACGGCTGTTTTGAACCCTCCACTTAGCTATTGATTAACTCATGTCGTCGCCCGCTTTCCAATTCGACCCCGCCGCTTCCGCGGGTCCCATCCTCGCCCATGTGCCGTGCAACATCGAAGCCGAGCAGGCCCTGCTCGGGGCCGTGCTCTATGACAACGCCGCCTATGAGCGGCTGAGCGACAAGCTGCAGGCGCGTCACTTCTACGAGCCGTTCCACCAGCGCCTGTTCGCGGCGATGGAGGAGCACATCAAGAAGGGCCAGCTGGCCGAACCCATTGTTCTGATGGAACGATTCCGGCGCGACCCGGCGTTCGAGGAACTGGGCGGGCTGCGCTACCTGGCCGATCTGGTCGACCGGGCGCCCCCGGCCGCCAACGCCCCGGACTACGCCCGGGTGATCTACGACCTGGCGGTGCGGCGCGAGCTGATCCGCATCGGCGGCGAGATCTCCGCCGGCGCCGCGGGCGACCCTGAGACCGAGGCCCGCGACCAGATCGAGAGCGCCGAACAGCAGCTCTATTCCCTGGCCGAGACGGGCGGCACCTCCACCGGCTTCGTCACCTTCGCCGACGCCCTGCATGGCGCGGTGGAGATGGCGGCCGAGGCCTTCTCCCGCGACGGGGGCCTGGCCGGGGTGTCCACCGGCCTGATCGACCTCGACCAGAGGTTGGGCGGCCTGCACCCCTCCGACCTGCTGATCCTCGCCGGGCGCCCGTCGATGGGCAAGACGGCCCTGGCCACCAACATCGCCTTCCACGTCGCCCGGTCCTACGCCTGGGAGCCGCAGGCCGACGGGACCAAGAAGACCGTCAACGGCGGGGTCGTCGCCTTCTTCAGCCTCGAAATGAGCGCCGAGCAGCTGTCGATGCGTCTCCTGGCCGAGGTCTCGGGCGTGGCCTCGGACCGGCTGCGCAAGGGCGAGATCGACGCCGCGGAGTTCGGGCGCGTGCGCGACGCCGCCCTGGAGATCCAGGAAAGCCCGCTGTTCATCGACGCCACCGGCGGCCTGTCCATCGCCAAGCTGACCGCCCGCGCCCGGCGGCTGAAACGCACCTCGGGCCTCGACCTGATCGTGGTCGACTATCTGCAGCTGGTCACCACCGACGGCTCCAAGGGCGACAACCGGGTCCAGGAGGTCTCGATGATCACCCAGGGCCTCAAGGCCCTGGCCAAGGAGCTGTCGGTGCCGATCATCGCCCTGTCGCAGCTGTCGCGTAACGTCGAGAACCGCGAGGACAAGCGGCCCCAGCTGTCCGACCTGCGCGAATCGGGCTCGATCGAGCAGGACGCCGACGCCGTGATGTTCGTGTTCCGGGAAAGCTATTACCTCGGACGCTCCGAGCCCCGCGAGGGCACCCCCGAGCACATGACCTGGCAGGAGGAGATGGACCGGGTCCACGGCCTGGCCGAGGTCATCATCGGCAAGCAGCGCCACGGCCCCATCGGCACGGTGCGCCTGTCCTTCGACGAGGACCGAACCAAGTTCGGCAACCTCGCCCGCGAAGGCCGCTACGAGCCACGCTGACCCAAAGCTCTTCCCCCTCTGGGGGAAGTACCGGCCAAAGGCCGGGGATGGGGGCTGCAGGGCGCGCGACTTGGCCAGCGTCGTACCCAGACGCCCCCTCCACCACCTTCGGTGGTCCCCCTCCCCCGCGCCAAAGAGCGCAGGGGAGGAGCTTTGAAGGCGGGGAGGTCTCCGCTATTCCACCCCCATGACCGCCGAGACACGCCTCACCATCGACCTGGATGCGCTCGCGGCCAACTTCCACGTTCTCGCCCGTGAGGCCGCCGGCGCGGAAGTCGCGCCGGTGGTCAAGGCGGACGGCTATGGCCTGGGGGCTGAGCCGGTGGCCCGGCGGCTGTGGGCGGAGGGCGCGCGCAGCTTCTTCGTCGCCCGGCTGTCCGAGGGCGAGGCTCTGCGCGCCGCTCTGGGCGACCGGCCGGCGACGATCCGGGTGCTGGACGGCGCGACGCGGGGCTCCCACGCGCGCCTCGTCGCCGCGAACCTGACCCCCGTGCTCAGCAGCGCCGAACAGGTCGCCTATTGGCGCAGCGTGCAGCCGGGGCCTGTCTCGGTTCACGTCGAGACCGGCATGAACCGGCTGGGGCTGTCCGCCGGGGACCTCTCCGGCCTGGACGACGTGGCCTTCCTGATGAGCCACCTCAGCCGCGCCGATCAGCCCGGGCACCTGAGGAACGCCGCCCAGCTCGGGCGCTTCCGCGCCGCCCGGACCCTTCTGCCCGGCGCCCAGGCCAGCCTGGCGGCCTCCGGCGGAATCTTCCTCGGCCCCGAATACCGCTTTGACGTGGTCCGGCCGGGAATCAGCCTCTACGGCGGCGGGCCGCAGGAAGTCCCCGATCCGCGCATCCGGCCCGTGGCCCATCTCGACGCCCCGATCCTGCAGATCCGCGAGCTGAAGGCCGGCGACGCGGTCGGCTATGGCGGCATGTTCACCGCCGACCGGTCGATGCGCGCGGCGGTGATCGGCGCGGGCTACGCCGACGGCGTGCTGCGCGCCGCGCACGCCAAGGGCGCCGGGTGGCTGGACGGCGTGCGCCTGCCCTTCCTCATCGTGACCATGGACATGATCGTGGTCGATGTCGGCGAGGCGCCGACCGCCAAGGTCGGCGGCCGGGTCGAACTGCTGGGCCCCAACGCCCATCTCGACCACCTGGCCGCCGCCGCCTCGTCAGTGGCGCACGAGATCCTGGTGCGGATCAGCCCGCGCGCCGCCCGTCGCTACGTCGGCGAGGCGAAGACCCGGGGCGAGGCCGCATGAACCTCGCTCTGAGGATCGTCCGCGGCGTCGGCCGCTCGACCCTGGGATTGCTGCGCACCGCCGGTCGCGTCGCCCTCTTCGCCGGCCGCGGCGTCGCCGCGGCGGTCAGCCCGCCGTTCTTCTTCGGCCAGTTCGCGCGCCAGCTGGGCGCCATCGGCTGGCTGTCCCTGCCGGTGGTGGGGCTGACGGCGGTGTTCACCGGCGCGGCCCTGGCGCTGAACATCTACACCGGCGGCGGGCGCTTCAACGCCGAGCAGATCATGCCGCAGATCGTGGCCCTGGGGATCACCCGCGAGCTCGGGCCGGTCCTGGCCGCCCTGATGCTGGCGGGCCGCGTCTCGGCCGCCATCGCCGCCGAGATCGGGGCCATGCGCGCCACCGAGCAGATCGACGCCCTGCACACCCTGTCGACCAACCCCTACCGCTACCTGATCGCGCCGCGGCTGACGGCCGCGGTGGTGACCCTGCCGCTGCTGACCGTGGTCGCCGACATCATCGGCATAGCGGGGGGATGGATCGTGGCCACGGCCACCCTCGACTTCAGCGCCGAGACCTATCTGCGCAACACCTGGGACTTCCTGGAGAGCTGGGATGTGATCTCGGGCCTGATCAAGGCGGCGGTGTTCGGCTTCATCGTGGCCCTGATGGGCTGCTATCACGGCTTTTACGCCACCGGCGGCGCCCGGGGCGTGGGCCGCGCCGCCACCCACGCGGTGGTCTCGGCCGCCATCCTGATCTTCGCCGCCGACTACCTGCTGACGAGCCTGTTTTCGTGATGAAGAACGGCCGCCAAACATCTGCGTGCTTCGAGACGCGCAACTTCGTCGCGCTCCTCAGCATGACGAACGCCATTGCAGTCCACCCCCCTCGTCATCCTGAGGAGCCGGATGAAATCCGGCGTCTCGAAGGACGCAGGACCGTCGCGCCATGACGCCCAAACTCGCCCTGCAAGGCGTCACAAAGCGCTTCGGAGACAAGG